>JBCDFE010000317.1:0-4777 GCA_039178745.1 Bacteroidota bacterium
CGCTATGGAAGCTGAGTACAACTGGTGGATGGAAGGAGCCGATGAGTTGACCGCAGACCAGCCCGCCAAATTGCACTGCGTACGCATGCCAGACGGTAGCGTCCTCAACCGCTATTATGACCGGGGCGATTATCCCAGAGCCGAGAGCTACAGAGAAGACGTCGAGACCATACGCGAAGCTGTAGCCAATGGTCGGGATAGTGCTACAGTGGCGCGGCACATCAGGTCTGGGGCAGAGTCGGGCTGGGACTACAGCAGCCGCTGGTTTGCGGATGGCCAAAATATGTGGACCATAGAAACGACCGATATCGTTCCGCCAGATCTGAATAGCCTGCTGCTGGAAGCCGAGTTCAACATCGAGTACGCATATCGCCAGCTTGGAAATGAAGAGCAAGCGGCTATTTACGGCGAGCGATACCGTATTCGCGAAAATGCGATCAACGAGTTTTTGTACAATGAAGAGTCGGGCTACTTTGAGGACTTCCGCTGGTCGGATGCTACCCACACGGGCCGTTACTCTTTGGCCTCCTTATTCCCATTAGCTGTTTTGGCGGCTGATGACGAAAAGGCCAAAACCGTGATCGATAACCTGAAACGGGACTTCCTGGCACCAGGTGGCCTGCCTGCTACCCTGGCAGAAACGGGCCAGCAGTGGGATGCACCCAACGGATGGCCAAACCTGCAATTTATGGCCGTCTGGGGCGTCTGGAACTACGGAGACTACGAAGATCTGGCTCTGGACATCACCCGCCGATGGATGACCAATAACGAGCGGGTCTACGAAAACGTAAACAAGATGGTAGAGAAATACAATGTCTACGACCTTAGTCTGGAAGCGGGTGGGGGAGAGTATCCGGTACAAGACGGCTTTGGCTGGAGCAACGGCGTATACCTGGCTTTTAAGGCGGGACTCGGCAACTACCTGGGACCATCTAACCCGGTAATCGAAGAATTAATAGATTAGATGCCTGCCCAACAAGACCAACTTTACTTTTGCATGCTTGTTGAATAAATCTGAACCGGTTTTAGCCGATCTGAAATTCATTCATCTCAGCTCATCATTTGTGAATAGCATTTTACGCATACTACTACTGGCCATACTCACGACCTGCGGAAGTCTGAAAAAAGCAAACACCCAGGCGCCACCGAGGCTCAATTCATCTGAAATATTTGCGGGTATTCAGAAGCTTCAGGTGCTGGGTTCTGCGCTTTATATAGCCGCTCATCCAGATGATGAGAATACGCGCATGATCAGCCATTTGTCCAATGTGGAGAAAGTGGAAACGGCCTATTTATCGCTGACGCGAGGAGATGGTGGCCAAAATCTGATTGCCAGCGACATCAGAGAGCTATTGGGCCTGACCCGCACCCAAGAATTGCTGGCGGCCAGGCGCATAGATGGCGGCGTGCAGTTTTTTTCGCGGGCCAACGATTTTGGATACAGCAAGCACCCCGACGAGACCTTCAATATCTGGGCGCGAGACTCGGTGCTGGCCGATGTAGTTTGGGTTATTCGCAACTGGCAGCCCGATGTGATTGTACTGCGCTTCGACCCGCGCGCACCCGGCACGACCCATGGCCATCACACGGCATCGGGTATACTGGGACTGGAGGCATTTGAACTGGCCGCAGACCCCAATGCATTTCCCGAACAACTGCAGTTTGTAGATACCTGGCAAACCAAACGCATCTACTGGAATGCCTACACCTGGCGGCGCGATTTGGCCGAGAATATCGTACCCGAAAACCTGATCGAAGTCGGCATGGGCACCTATCTGCCAGAGCGTGGAGAAAGCGTAGCCGAAATAGCCGCCAGATCGCGATCTATGCACAAAAGCCAGGGATTTGGCAGCAGCGGAAGACGCGACAACTACACCGAACAACTGGAGCTGCTGGCAGGAGATGGCAAGGGAGAAAACGACGATCCCTTCGCAGGCATAGAAATGAGCTGGGATAGGATAGAAGGCGGCCGAAGGATAGGCGAAGCCCTGGCCAGAATAGAGACTGAATTCGATCTCAGCAACCCTGTAGCCAGCGTACCCGACCTGCTGGGCGTCATGCTGATGATTGAATCCCTGCCCAGAAGCAGATACGTGGAGTCGAAAATGACGGAGGTCGAAGAACTGATCGCAGCAGCTATGGGCCTGTATGTCTCTGCGACGGTAGACGAAACATACGCCGTGCCCGGAGATTCGCTGAAAGTGAATCTAGAAGTCACGAACAGATCGAATATAACAGCCAAACTGACTGCGGCGGCCCTCGTCAATTTCGAGCCCATGCAGCCACTACAGGACCGGGAAGACTTAGACGAGAATCTACTCCAGTATGAGCCCGTAGAGCTGGAACTGAAAGGGCAAATACCAGACATACAGCCCTACTCTTCGCCTTACTGGCTCCAAGAGCCCTGGGAGCTGGGCGTGTACACCGTCAGCGATCAGCTGAAGCGGGGCAAAGGCGAATCTGACGATCCCTTCCACGCTTTTGTGCGCATAGATATAGCGCACGAAGGGGCCAACTATGAGCTCATATTCAGCAGGCCAGTCCGTTTTTCCAAGACCGATCCAGTAGATGGCGAAGTCTTCCAACCCTTCGAAGTGCTGCCACAAGCGACGGTCGAGATCAAGTCCTCTTCTTTCCTCTTTCCCGACAAAGAATCTCAGGTCGTTGAGGTAAAAGTATCGGCAGGTCGGGCCGGTATTTTCGGTGAGTTGCAACTCTGCCATCCAGACACCTGGACCGTAGAGCCAGAGAACTACGCGGTCAATCTGAGCAGAAAGGGCGAAGAGGCCGTTTTCCGCTTCGAGCTGACGCCGCCAGACGGGGCGAGTGAAGGCATGATCGTTCCGCTGCTGGAAATAGGGGGGGACAGCTATACCGATAAGCTGGTAGTCATCGAGCACGACCACATCCCTACGCAGTATGCGGTGCTCGATGCCTCGGTACCGGTAGTCAAGCTGGACCTAGAAACCCAGGGGCAAAACATCGGCTACGTCATGGGCGCCGGAGATGAAATACCCGCAGCCCTGCGCCAGATCGGCTATGACGTAAGTCTACTGGAAGACGAAGAGCTGAGTAGCGGCGACCTGAGTGGCTACGATGCTATTATTGTGGGCATACGCGCCTACAACACCCTGGAGCGCATGGCCAACTACAACCCCAGGTTGCTGGCCTATGCCGAGCAGGGCGGTACCCTCATCGTGCAGTACAATACGACCTGGCGACTGAAGATTCCCCAGGAAGAAATCTCTCCCTTTCCGCTGACCTTGAGCCGAGATCGGGTGACGGTGGAAGAGGCCGAAGTCAGGATACTCGAACCCGGACATCCGGCACTGACCAGGCCAAACCAGATCACCGCCGCTGATTTCGAGGGCTGGGTGCAGGAGCGCGGGCTGTATTTTCCCAACGAGTGGGGAGATGAGTTTACGCCCTTACTATCTAGTAATGACCCTGGCGAGCCAGCCCGCAACGGCGGTCTGCTGGTGGCCGAGTATGGCAGTGGCTACTATGTGTATACGGGCTATAGTTTTTTCCGGGAGCTACCAGCTGGAGTGCCGGGAGCTTACCGGCTGTTTGCGAATCTGATTGCCTTGGGCAACGATACCAAAAGATAAGCGGGGCAGCTGATGCACCATCGAGCTGATACATGCTGATCTCTACCCCCGCCATCATTTTCAAGTCCTTCCCCTACCGGGAGACTTCCCTCATACTGGAGGCTTACACCCGTACGCACGGACTGAGGAAGTACCTCATCAATGGGGTGCGAAAAGCCAAGGCGAGAACGCCCGCCAATATGCTGCAAGTGATGAATCTGGTGGATATCGTGGCCTATGAGCGAGAAGACAGGGACCTGAATCGCCTTAAAGAGGTACGGCTGGCCAAGCCCTACCAACAGATACCTTTTGACCTGAAGCGCGGCACCCTGGGTTTGTTCATGCTCGAAGTGACGCGCCGGTCCGTTCGCGAAGCGGAGGCCAACGAAGCCCTGTTCGATTATATGTTTGATGGTTTTGCTTTCCTGGATGATTGCTCCGGGCCCATCGCCAATTTGCACTTGCACTATCTGCTTGGACTGACCGCTTACCTGGGTTTTTTGCCGATGGGTAGCTGGCGCGAGCAGATGCCTTTTTTAGACTTGCGTAGATGCGAATTCTGCGCCCATCCACCCGCTCATCCCGATTACCTGACCGAAGAGTTATCGGCCATGATGTACAGCCTATTGGTCTGTAAACGCGAAAGCCTCCACGAGCTGACCATCGGTCGGCAAGCCCGCAACCAACTACTAGACGCCGTCCTCCTGATGTACAAGCACCAAATAGAAAGCCTAGGCGAAATAAATAGCCTGAGCGTATTGCGGGAGGTGTTTTAGCAAGAGCAGAGCCCCTTTCTGCGAAAATCAAAACGCGGTTTTAGCGCGTCCGTATCCGTTTAGGTCGGAATAGGTCTACGGTGTCTGCGTACAAAAAAGATACACCTCTACAATGGCAAAAAAAGAATAGAACATGGAAAATACTATTGAATATAGATTTTTCAGTCACATACCCTTTTTGATTAATTTATTGTAAAATTTTCTGTTTTTTACACGAATCTGAGAATAAGGACTTGACTGGTTGTTTGAACGCCTGTAATTTAATTCTTATGATTTTCAATATTTTATTTCTGGAATTATTAGCCGCAGCTGACTTTGAAATCGACTATGACGACGAAGTGATCTGCACTCTACCTAAGGCTCTGCCCGGTCTTTCGTCTTCATTTGGAGAGGAAGCAGCAGATGTGAGCC
>JBCDFE010000318.1:0-4774 GCA_039178745.1 Bacteroidota bacterium
CAAGACACCAGTTAAGTTATTCTTACTCATTGCTGTTTTGCTATTGCTCTACGCCATTGGCAAGAAGCTTCACCTATCGGCCCTCATCATCATTCTCATATTTGGCTTGGTCATCGCCAACCTGAAATTGTTCTTCCGGGGTCCATTAAAACGGTATTTATACATGGACAAGGTGAGCAACCTCTACGAGGGCTTGCACGTGGTCACTATGGAGACCGCATTTGTCGTGCGCACCTTCTTTTTTGTCGTGTTTGGCCTGACCATCAGCCTTACTTCCTTATTTAGCTGGGAAGTGGCCATGGTTAGCCTGCTTATCGTCGCGTCCATCTATTTGATACGAGTGGTCTTACTAGTCGTCTTTTTAGGAAAAGACATCATACCTCAGCTGTATATCGCTCCCAGAGGACTGATTACCATTCTGCTGTTTTACGCCATACCCGAAGAAGCCATGGTAGAGGGCTTTGACCAGGGCATACTGCTGTTTATCATTATTGCAACGGCCTTGATTATGACCTTTGCCTTGATTGCCAATAAGACCCGGGCCAATCGCTCCATACGCACTGCCGGCCGAGAGTCAGTCTCGGAAGAGAGATGGGTTGCACCCAAGATCGAAGAAGTGAAGGAGGAATCCTAAGCTTGACTCGATAGTAACTATCAATAGGTAAAGGTCTCTATGAAGTCCGAAGCTATACGGTAGCTATTTATGAGTCTTGGTTTTGAGACTTCCGCAGGTCGAAACTTTCCTCGAAAGTTCCGATCCCCACGCGAGGTCTTGAAGACTGAGCTTCGGGATGGATACTTTCCTTGGTGATTTGGAAGTCCTCCATCTAGCATCGGGGCACTCATTCCGGATCCAAATCGTTTGTTTTCACTGGTTATACGCCTGATTTCGTCCACTTTTCCCGATTCCAGAAAAAGCTGGAGGGTATAGGCACCACCTTCTACCGTAAGCTGGTTTATGCCTCTGCGATATAATTCCTGTTGTATTTGCTTTACCCAATCATCCATCTCGTCGATGATTGGAATTACTTTTACACGAGTCTCTTCAAAACTTGCTTCCTGGTCTTGCTCAGGCCTAAACCATAGGGTGGGGGAGTCAGACTTGCTATCGAATACCTTTTCCCGACCAGTACATTCCCCCCTGGGGTCCAGAACGATGCGCACCGGATCTGGGCCAGGGTAGTGCCGGGTAGTTAGTTGAGGATCATCGGCCAGTACGGTTCCTGCACCCACTAGTATAGCACCGGTTTGGGCACGCCATCTGTGGGTGAGCCTGCTGGTCAGTTTCGAGCTGATCCAATAGTCTTCTTTTACATCTGGTGCCATAAACCCATCTGCAGTTTGCGCCCACTTCAGAATGGTATATGGGCGTTTTTCGCTGACAAACAAATTTCGCTCGTGGGCCAAACGACGGCAACCCAGATGATCGGGATATATTTTCACCGCGATACCGGCATCTTGCAGGATTTTAATACCGGTACCACTTACTTCTGCCGTCTGGTCGATCTGACCGATCACTACCGATGGTATGCCACTCTTCAGGATCAGATCGGTACATGCGGGGGTGCGGCCATAGAAGCAGCAGGACTCTAAGCTTATGTACAAGGTGCTTTTTGGTATCAGTGCCTTATCCTCGGCTGAAACAGAAGCTAAACAATACACCTCTGCATGAGACTCTCCATCTCGTTTGTGATAGCCTTCGCCTATGATTTTATTGTGGTGTACAAGCACTGCCCCCACCTTCGGATTTGGAGATGATCTTGGCCCTGCCAGCTGCCCCAAATCGGCACATCGGGACAAAAAAAAGTGATCTTGTCTGACTTCTGATTCCACTTTTTATAACAATTTGATGGGTATGCGCGAATTCGTACAAAAATTTATGTAAAAATACATGATTGTACATGAATATGGAATCATTGGCCTTGTTTGGTATGGTGTATTGGAGTGACCTTTAGAATGCAAGATCAAATATTGAGTCTCGAAGCACTCGATTTATTTGGTTTCTACCTTACTTAATCGCACTCATCATGGCATTCCGTATCCAACTTAAGAACTCCGAGAAGTACGCCTATTTAGACGAACAAGTCTACCATTCGTTAAACAACGATAAGGAACTGGCTCAATATGGTTTTCTGACCAATCTTCGAGAGCATAGTTCGGGCTGTGCCGTATTTCAGAAGACCAGGCGAAAGCAAGATGGGCATGGGTTTGAGGTTGTAACGATCTACTTGCATAAGCTGATAGCCGAGCGGTTTTTGGCGGATCAAAAATCCAGTTCCAATAATCTGGTCGGTTGTAAGAATGGCAATAAGCTGGATTGCAGGCTTGAGAATCTCGAATACAGGAGCAGATCGACAGCCAGCCGCAAGCGGAAGTCTTCCAGTAAGCTTGGCTATACCGGGGTTTACCAAGAGAACAATCGCTACCGGGCTGTAATTAGCATCAATCGCAAGAGTGTGCATATTGGTATGTTCGCTACGCCCGAAGAAGCTGCCGAGGCTTACAATCGAAAGTCCAAGGAGCTATATGGAGATCTCGGCAAGATCAATGTCATAAGACCTCATGCGGCTCGCGGCGATGGAGGTGGACTAGCTGGTCTTGAAGCAGGTAAAGGTGCCAGTGAAAGCAACCTGCACCGAGATAGTCTGAGGCGTAGGGAAAAGGAGGAATAGTAGCCTTTTACATTTGATCCATCTTCCAGGCTCTGGTCATCTCCCGTTTCCGCGGCGGACCGGGTATGGCTTCTACTTGCAGTCCTGCGGCTTTTAGTGCGCGCTTGACACTTCCCTTTGCACAGTAACTGACCCAGCAACCACCGGGTTGAAGCAGATCTGCACAGCTTTGCATACTTTCTTCTGACCAAAGTTCCGGTTGAGCATTGGGGGCAAAAGCATCGTAGAAAATGACATCTGCTTTTGGTAATCCTGGTGCTACTTCAAGCCAATCTCCCAAGACCTTATGCAAGGTAAAATTATCAGATAATTGGTATTCAGCATCCCAATCAGACTCGTGTAGTTGCTGAAAATCGACCCGCGGAAGTCCTAAAATAGCAGCATACTCGAGTTGAGATATAAGGGCTTTGTCCAATGGATATTTCTCGACTACACTGTAGGAAAATTTTATATCAGTTCGCGCAGCGGCTTCTCTCAAAGCGAGATAGGCATTGAGACCGGTCCCAAATCCCATTTCGACAATATGAATGGATGCCGAATGACCTCTTTCTAGTCTGGCGTGCAAGCCCGCGTTTATAAAGACATGCTCGCTTTCTGTAACTGCTCCGTGAATGGAGTGGTACTGTATGTCAAAACGGCCCGATCTGACCGTTTGCGAGCCATCGGAAGTGATTTGAATCGTGTCTGGACTAGACAAAATGAAAAGTTTAGCTTGATTTTGGAGTCGTTTCTATCCGATCAGGCTTCTTCGTAGCATTCGTGCAATTCTTCCATCTGGATGTCCAAGTGGGAAGAATCGTAGGTGCATTCGCCATTTTTGATTAAAAGTACCTGAGGAGATTCGTGAGCGACCTGAAAGGTTTGCGCCACCAAATTGCTGATCTGTCTATGGGCGATTAGATCCAGATAGTAAGGCTCTAATTTTTCGGCTTCGAAGTCCCAATCATTTTCTAAGCGCATTTTAGCGATGCTGGATATGGGACAGCGCGTACTATGCTTGAAAATCAGGCAGGGCACAACACGACTGCGATCTATGAGATCTTCGAGAGATTGCTCGTTATCGAGCGATTGCCAATTCACGATGCAGATTAAATTATTCCGGAGACGAGGCCAGATAAGACTTCAACACCATTTTGGAGTAGTGTGGTGAAGAAATTGCCCAATACATCTAGTACACTATTTTCAGTCGACATGTTATTGGCTGGGCAGCCGTATCCGCGATTGCAACTAGATACGAGTAGGGTAGCTAGAGCGGCAACGACTAGGGTAGAGGTGGTACGAGAATTCTTACGCTTTGACATAACTGGTTTGGATGGATTGTTCATGAGGGGCGCAAAGGTACGCAGTTGGTATAACTTGCAACAAGGCTTTCAGGTTGAGTTAGGAGGAACCAAACTGCTGATGTATTTTTGCATCCCGGAAAATAACCGTTCTATGTCAAGAAAAATTGCCCTGAGAGAAGCCCTTCGCGAAGCTATGAGTGAAGAAATGCGCCGCGACGAGTCTGTTTTCCTAATGGGAGAGGAGGTTGCAGAGTACAATGGTGCCTATAAGGTAAGTAAAGGAATGCTGGATGAGTTTGGCCCCAAGCGCGTCATAGATACGCCTATTGCCGAGCTTGGATTTGCAGGAATCGGTGTAGGTGCAGCTATGAACGGCCTGAGACCGATAGTCGAATTCATGACCTGGAACTTTGCGGTGCTGGCCTTTGACCAGATCGTGAATAATGCAGCAAAGACGCTTTCGCAATCTGCCGGACAGTTTGCATGTCCGATTGTTTTTCGCGGTCCATCGGGCTCTGCGGTTCAATTGGCCCAACAGCACAGCCAGACCTTTGAGAGTTGGATGGCCAATACGCCTGGCTTGAAAGTGATTTCTTGTATAGATCCAGCTGATGCCAAGGGCTTGTTGAAGAGCGCCATCAGAGATAATGATCCGGTTTGCGTCATGGAATCGGAGATGCTATACGGAATGGAGGGGGAAGTTCCGGAAGGCGAGTACCTCGTACCCATCGGCCAGGCAGCCGTTCGCCGGGAAGGTAGTGACGTCACTTTAGTGTCCTTCAACAAGATGATGCTGCCAACTCTGGAAGCCGCAGATAC
>JBCDFE010000319.1:0-4755 GCA_039178745.1 Bacteroidota bacterium
ATAGTGCAATTCCTGAGTTTGCAATCTGCTCCCGAACAGATAAATGCCAACTAAACCAGACAGTCTAGATTTTAGTACATCAACGATGAGCCGTTCATTATTCATGAATGGGAAGATACTCCTTTCATGCGAAACTGATTGAAACTCTCTAAAGTTCTAATCCAAAGGAGTATGTCTTTGAATATACCTTATGATGTTACAGAGAAAGCCTACTAAGCCGCTGCAGGTCTCTGCATTTTAGCCAACAGTTGCGGATCGACGGGTGTAGCAAAAAGATTGCTCTCTACCTGCGAATCATCGACTACCTCCAATCGCATTTCCATAGCCATCCGCTTGGCCAGATTTCCCATTTGAACAGCATAGGCCAAAGAATGACCCTGTGCTGCGTAGTGATCGATAATCCCGATCCGAACAAGCTCCAATGAGTCGTAGGCGTGAATCAACTCGCGAAACGACCGATTGGATGATGCCTTCATACCTTCTCCGCGCAGCCTCAATACGACATCAGACTTCTTGTAACCTATAAATTCTATCCGGTACTGATTCCAGTAATTGTGGTCGGGGTGCAGGCGGTCGTAACGCGATTTATGCCTGGTTTCAGCAGCGGTCTGAACACTGAATCGACTCATGGCTTTAGTTTGCTCCATGAGTTCGAGTGTAGCATCTGGGCTCAATTGTACTTGCTGTGGGTAGACTTCCTCTTCACGCTGCAATTTATTGGCTAAGGCTTGCTTGTATTTTGACTTAGAAGCCAGTGTTATGAGTTTAGCCAACTCCAAGCTGAGATAGTAATCTATAGATATGTGCTCTTGCTTTCGGCCAGCACGAGCATAATCAGTCATGCCCTTAGGCGTTCGAATCCCATCGCGAAACTGATAGACGTCTTTTAACCACTTTCTCACATTTTGTGCATAGTGGTGATCGGCTAGGCCCAATTCTCGATGGAGAGCCATTGCTTTGATAACTCTGGTGCCTTTTCGGCTTGTTAGAATAGCTAAATTCATAGCTTTTACTGCTGTTACAATACAAATATACAATTTGTTTTTAAATATAAAAAATAAACAACATTTTTGTTTTAAATCAATCAAGCATAGCTTTTAGATCATTCCATGCTAAAACTTGAATCCCTTCCCGATACTCCGATATACCTCCACCGTATATGATCCCCTTTTGAATTAGCTGATCGAAGTTTCTGGCTACCAGGGCCAGGTTATTTACCTGCCGCGTATCAACTTCTAAAGCACTTTTTATCTCCCACAACTTAGCTTTGAAAGCTCTGTCTTCTACCAGGTCTACCTCTAGCTTTGTGCTGTCTCTATAAAAGTAGAATTTATTTTCCTTGCCCCTGTGTACGTTCATTTTATGCACTTCACTTACTACATAATTCTCAAAAATAGCTCCCGATGCCACGTGTTTTCCCAGCATCTCTGGTGATTCTATGTCCAAAAGATAACACAGCAATCCAGTATCATAGAAATATAACTTGGGAGACTTAACCAACCGTTTTTTAAAATTTTTAAAGTATGGAACTAGTGTAAAGATCAGATAGCTCTGCTCTAAAATGGACAACCAGGACTTTACCGTTGGAACACTCACCCCAACCGCTTTAGAGATAGAACTGTAATTCATCAGCTGACCACTAAAACTGGCGCATACCTTTAAGAAGATCTTGAATGTAGTCAGGTTAGTAGAATCGATCAGACCCTGAACATCGCGCTCAATATAAGTTTGAAGGTAGGCACCGTAAAATACACCTGGTGGAATGCTAGCGATTTCAAGACCCGGATAACCGCCTCTAAAGATCGCATCGTTCCTATACTCGGAAAGTCGATTTGAATTCGTGAGCTCAGATTGATCCAGAGGAAACAGAGTTAGAGGAACTACCCTTCCCGCTAGCGATTGAGTAATATTCTTTCGCAGTAAAAAATTCTGGGACCCCGAAAGAATGAATCGGCTAGGTGTTCTTTGATCGTCTACCATACCCTGCAAATAGGAAAACAGGTCGGGCACATTCTGAGCCTCATCAAATATTACATACTGATTGTACGCATTCAAAAAAGCTTCTGGATCCTCTTTAAAGGCAGCGTCTATTTTAGGATTTTCAAACGATACATACTTGTAATCGGGGTACATCTCCCGTAAAAGAGTTGTTTTTCCCGCCTGTCTTGGACCGGTCAAGCTAATTATAGGGAAGTATTGCCCAACCTCTCTAAGATGTCTGGTTAGACCTCTATCTACGAAACTTTTCATTGCACTTTAAAAATGTAAATTTTGTGCAAATTTAAAGTGAAACTTTAAAAATGCAAATCTCTTGCAAATTTAAAGCCAAACAACTAACGAAGACAAGCCACCAATAGAAATCCTAGACGCCAGCCATCACATCCCCACCACACAGTTGTATAAATCGTGCAATGGCGCTTCAAATCCGCTTGGTCGAAGGGTGATAGCAAACGATAAGTTGCTTATCCTTATCTTTACATCACATCCCAAGAACAAACCGTTTTCCCTTAGTGCGCCCCATCCTATGGCTTATACTGATCTTTAGCATATCCGCAGGCTCCAATGCCTCAGGCCAGAGCTGTGGAAGAACGGATACCGTAACTTTTGAGCCACAAAGCACGGGCACTTACGATATTGACATCAGTGACTTCGTCAATAATGATCTAGCCGACCCCAACCAGGGAGTCTGTGGCATAGAACTGACTTTTGCTCATCAATTCGTATATGACATCACCGTAACACTAATGAGTCCTGCTGGTCAATCGGTCCAGTTAATCGGTCCCATCAACGGACAACCGAGACCACCCACCATCTTTACACGCTGGTTTATCGAATTTACACCCTGCGCCCAGCCCGCCGCTCCAGATCCTGGTTTTCCTGCCCAATGGAACAACAATAGCCCATTCAACTGGCTCGCCGGCGGCACCTATCAGGGTACTTACTATCCCAATCAAGGCTGCCTGGAAGACTTCAATACCGGCCCGGTCAATGGCAACTGGACCATAACCCTGACTTCAGACCGACCGGGGGCCAGTGGAGCCATCGTATACGCTCGTCTCATTTTTTGTGACGAAGCCGGTCTGGACTGCTGCTTTGCCGAAGCCGGAACCCTACTAGATCCGCCAGTGCTGCTTTGCGCGGGCAATCCCGGATTAGACCTAAATCCCGATCCATTTTACCCCGTACCCAGGCCCGATGAGAACGCTTATGGCTATACTTACTTGCTCTTCGAACAAACGGGCTTACTCGCTGAGGTCGATAGCCTTGCCGATTGGACAGATGTGCCCCCAGGCGAATACGAAATGTGCGGCCTCAGCTACCTGCTAGCCGATGATGTATTATTACCCGCGGCAGACGGAATAACCAATCGCTCCGATATAGAAATTGACCTCAATAGCTTTTTCCCCTCCTTTTGCGGTGATCTGAGCACCCAGTGCCAGACCGTTACTATCTTACAGGCACCAGATACTACCTTTTTAGTCCAGACTATCTGCTCGAATGGCTCGGTAGAGGTAGGTGGCATCGACTTCAATACAACGGGGATTTTTGATGTTGACCTGGTTGGCCTGGGAGAGTGCGACTCTATCGTACAACTGGACCTTACAGTTGTCGATGAATTTTTTGCTATCCAAGACACCACCATTTGCGCAGCAGATGCCTACACCATAGGTAGCAGTACCTACAACCTGAGCGGAACCTATATAGACACCATCCCCTCTCAGCTCGGTTGTGACAGCATAGTTACCACCAATCTCACTGTTCGCGATCCACTCATTACAGATACGACCGTCGTGCTCTGCCAGGGAGAATCTTTTTTTATAGGCAGTGAAGAATTCGACAGCACCGATCCGGGTATTGTACGCACCATCATCAGCCCGAGTACGGGTTGCGATAGTGTAGTCTTTCTGGATCTGACCGTGCTCAACCCGCAGATTTTGCTAGCACCCTTCGACCCCATAGACTGCGTCAACGAAGGGATAACCCTAGATGCCAGCGGTTCGGTGACGACCCAGACACCCATTTTTACGTGGTTCGATACCATGGGGAATGTACTAGGCGCTGACCCTACCCTCTCATTAGACGAGGGCGGAACCTTTATACTCGAATTAACGGAGAGCCTGGGTGGCACGAGTTGCTCTGTAAGAGATACTATAACTCTGATCGATTTGCGCGAACAGCCAATTGCAGCTACCGAAACACCTGACACCCTTAGCTGCGGCCAAACAGAAGTAATTCTGGGCAGTGCCTCCACCAGTTCTGGTCCGAACTTCGTGTACAATTGGACCGGGCCGATGGATGCCATCTTTTTCTCCGATCTCGACCGCCAGTTTGCCTCAGTAGGAAGCCCAGGGACCTTCCAGCTCATAGTCGAAAATAGCTTAAACGGATGCAGAGATAGCGTACAAGTAGAAGTATTCCAGGATACCCTATCTCCCGATGCAAGCATACTCGGTGCTGGCCAGCTCAATTGCTTTGTACCTGTTAGGGAGCTCAGTGCCGATACCAATCAGGTCAATGCCAATGAGCTGACTTACAGCTGGGCCATTGACTGCCAGGGGCAATTCAGCGGGCCTGAAGTCACTGCCGATTGCCCAGCGCTGTACAGCCTGACCGTCACCAATACCCGCACGGAATGCGCTAGCCAGACAGTCATTGAGATAGACGAGGATTTCAACCAGCCACAAGCCATCTTAGGACCCGCGGAAGTCCTCACTTGCGATCTTCCCCAACAGTGGCTGGATGGCAGCGAGAGTG
>JBCDFE010000320.1:0-4754 GCA_039178745.1 Bacteroidota bacterium
CCTGTACATCTGCCCGATAAAAATCCTTGAGTTTATTGATGGTTTCCGCTTGGATAGGCGTAGAATAGGCGCCTTTGTTTTTTATGCGAAGGTCCTGGGGTGTTTCATTAGGCACCCCTAAAAATTGGTAGCATTTCTCCAGGCTAATTGTCGGATTAGAAAAGAAATCGCTGCTGTCGAGAATGAGGAATTGTTGTCTGGGAAAAAGCTTAAACCATCGCTGTAGATGTAAGCCATACAAACCTTGGTGCAAATACGCATGGTTGTGATAAGCCTTGGAGTAAATCTCGCTGCCATCCCGATCGGAGTACTCGTCGGGTAGATTAAAAGCTAATTCTCGCGTTGCGGCATCTTCAAAAGTCTCGGCATCATCCCAGCCTAGCTCGACATTCATTTTATAATTAGAAAATGCTCGATCTATGGGATCTCGAAGTAGTAAGATCATCTTTACATCGGGCAGGTCATTGGCTATCCTTTTTGCAGCCATGGGGTGAAATAAGTAGGCTGGAGTTGCCTCAAAACATAGTCCAGCAGTTCCTTGGAATGGAAAGAACTGCCTATACCAATCTTTCTCGCGGTGATGCAGCGAAAAGAAGTGTATCTCTTTTCTGGAAGCTCCCTTTATTTTCGAGTGTTGATCCAGGTAGTGAAACATAGAAGTTGTTCCGCCCTTGCGCACACCAATAACTAGAAAATCAGGTAGCCGCCTCATTTTCCAAGACGAGCGTTTCAGATAACGAGCTAGTCCCATATCGGCAATAAATGTAGCCTAATTCCCAAAAAAGCTCTAAACCTCGCTCTCTAGCTGGGCCATCGCCCACTTTTCCCCTTCACTATAGGTCGCCACGACCTTGTAAGGCACCGGTTGCTTCTGGAAGCTAAAGATGGATTTCAGTACCCCTCGCATGATTGCACCCGGAATGACATAAGCCACTCTCTTGCAATACTGGCTGATCATGTCCTGGTTTTCCTTCATCCAATCGGCCTGCTGCCGCTGGTAACTCAGGCCGGGAACAGGCGCTTTACTCAGCTCAAACACCAAAGCGAAAGGTTCCTGAGGAGTATAGTTGCGTTCCAGCTCTCGGAGGTATTCGGCAAAATTTTCTGTGGTAGCCTTGGCTCCTGTAAATCGTATAGTGATGAGTGGTCGCTGGCTGCGGTCAAACTCGGCATATTTGGCCATGAATGAGAAAAGGTTTTGATCTACCTAACCCACATCGTCACTTATTGTTAAAATAAAATGACTCTTGATTGTGTACTGATGATCCTTTAGATAGAACCAGATATTTTTTCAATCAATTTCGTAGTAGAATACCCATCTATAAATGGGATTAGCTCAACCCTTCCGCCGCTTTCGCACACAGCACCGGCACCCACGACCGTATCTATTGTGTAATCACCTCCTTTGACCAGAATGTCTGGCAGTAGGGTTTGGATGAGGTCAGCTGGTGTATCATCATCAAATATTACGACTGCGTCTACACAACTTAGACTAGCCAACTGAAAGGCGCGATCTGCCTGAGATAGAATGGGGCGATCTGAGCCCTTGCCGAGTCGTTTTACACTGGCATCGCTATTGAGACCAACGATGAGCCGATGGCCCAGAGCACGAGCTTGAGCCAGGTAAGTCAAATGGCCGCGATGCATCAGGTCAAAGACACCGTTGGTGAAAACCATCTTCTGGCTGAGCAATTTCCAGCCGCTGCACTGGGCTTGTAAATCTGTGCGTGTCATGATCTTGGCTTCGATAGCAGCTAGCATAGAATAATCTTTACTTTTGCGAGATAAGAGCTTGTTTAAGATATGCGCACTAAAGTCGGCATTTTTTTTGGTGGCCCCTCCCGCGAGCGAGAGATCTCATTTGCTGGTGGACGAACCGTCTACGACAACCTCAACAAGCTGCTCTTTGAGCCGATACCTATTTTCGTGGATAGCGCTAAGTGCTGGTATCTGCTCGATTGGCAGTATTTGTACAAGGGAAGCATACGCGACTTTTTTCCACCAGTGGAGATGATCTCCGATCGGAATAGTTCCATACAGATCTATCAGGAAAGCCTCGGTCCAATGGCCGAAGAGGCCTATGAGCAAATGGGCAGAAATGTCGGGCGCATGCTGCGCAGAAGCGAGCTACCTGAGCTGGTAGATGTTGCATTTCTGGCCCTGCACGGCGAGTACGGCGAAGACGGGCAGATACAGCGCGAGCTGGAGTATCTGGGCATACCCTACACGGGCTCTGGTATACGAGCCAGCGAGATCGGGATGGACAAGTCTGTGCAAAAGACGCTCATGCAAGAAAAGGGCTTTGCTGCGCCAGCGATAGAGGTGATCAGTAGGGCCGAGTATTTCAGCAGCGAGCCCTCGTTTTTGTATGAGAGAGCCAGCTTGAAGATCGGCTGGCCCATGGTGGTCCGGCCAGCTAACCAGGGCTCTAGTATAGGCGTGAGCATCTTGCAGGAATCCGATGGGCCGGAAGAATTTAAACGGCAAGTCGAAGCAGCCTTTTTTCACGTAAGCTTGCCACTGAGCGAGTGGGCCAGCCGGGAGACCTATGAGCGCCAGGAATACCTGAGGTACCTCAGCGATTTGAGAGACGGCCTGGCCTTCCCGTTAGACGCCAAGCTAGAAGGAGATGAGCACGCCGTTACCATATATACACCCGAAGATCTGTCGGATCGGTTAGATAAATGGGCAGAAGACCAGCCCGAATCCGTACTCCTGCTACAAGCGCACCAGAGCGAAGACCGTGTACTGATTGAAGCTTTTATAGCGGGTCGAGAGTTCAGCTGCATCGTGCTGCGCACAGAAGACGGCGGCTGTGTAGCCCTGCCACCTACAGAGATCAAAAAGGGATCGGAGGTATATGACTACCGCAGCAAATACCTGCCTGGCCTCAGTCGGAAAATAACCCCCATAGATCTGCCGGAACCGGCCATTTCAGACATCAGGAGAGATTGCGAGAAGCTCTTTGCCGAGTTTGGCTTTGGCGCGTATGCCCGCATAGATGGGTTTTATCAGGAAGATGGTACGATCTACCTCAACGATCCGAACACAACTTCGGGCATGATGCCCTCCAGCTTCTTTTTTCACCAGGCTGCGGAAATCGGACTCGGACCAAGTGAGCTGCTCACCTATATCTTGCGCATTTCGCTCTGGGAGCGCGAGCAGCAAGGCAGCGACCTCGGAGCCAATGCCGCTCACTTTGGCGCACAAATCGACGCTAAGCTGAGTGAGCTTCGGGCTAGCCTGTACGACAAACAAACCGTAGCGGTACTACTGGGCGGATATAATGCCGAGCGCCACATCTCTGTAGAAAGCGGTCGGAATGTTTTTGAAAAACTGAGTGGAGGTGGAAGGTACAGGCCACTGCCGATCTTTTTGAGTAAATCTGGAAAAGACAACGGATATGCCCTGCACATCCTGCCGCTCAACCTGCTGCTCAAAGACAATGCAGACGACATAAAAATTAAGCTGGAGACAGCATGGGCAGATCACCCATCGGTGGTGGAAGTACGCCGATCCTGCGGAAGTCTAATTGAAAAATACGCTACTAATCCCAGATTCGCCCCTGAGCCCATCGGCTGGGAAGCTTTGGCCAATCAGTCAGACATGGTCTTTATCGCCCTGCATGGACGGCCTGGCGAGGATGGGGAGGTGCAAACCAAACTCGAAGCCCTGGGGCTGCCCTACAACGGATCAGAGCCCGCCAGTAGCCGCCTGACCATAGATAAGTATGAGACGCTGAGCCGACTGCGGGCCATAGGCTTGCCGACGGCTACGCAACTGATCATATCGGAAGGTGAGTTTATCGAAAACGAGGCCTACTGCTACGACCGCATCGAGGCCGAGCTTCCATATCCACTCATTGCCAAGCCCGTAGACGAGGGGTGCAGCGCCGCCGTGAAGTTGATCAGACAGCGCGATGAGTTGTATGCCTACTGCCACTTGATGTTTCGCACCCCTCAACTCGATGAAGCCCACGCTCGCCGGGAGCTGCACCTAAAGCAAAAGGAGGAGTTTCCGCAGCATCCGCGCATTTTATTCGAGCAATTTATCGAGCAGGGTGACGCCATTCACTTTTTAGAAATCACGGGCGGTCTGATCACGCGCTACGACAGCGAAGGCGAGCTGACCTATGAGGTTTTTGAACCCAGCGAGACTCCTGCCGGTGCGACCATTCTATCGCTGGAAGAGAAATTTTTGGCTGGTGAAGGGCAAAACATCACCCCGGCCCGACTGGCAGCCGGCGACTATGACTACGCCTATGTCTCCAGCCGGGTAAAAGCCGATCTGGAGCGCGCGGCCCGCGAGATGATGGTAAGCGGATACTGCCGAATCGATGCCTTCGTGCGGGTATATGCCGACGGCCGAGTGGAAACCATCGTGATCGAAATCAATAGCCTGCCAGGTATGACGCCTGCTACGGCTATCTTTCACCAAGCCGCACTGCTCGACTACAAACCGCACGACTTTATAGATCAGCTATTGCAGTTTGGCGTAGAGAGAAGCAGCCGATCTTCACTAGCTGCCTTGGAGAGCAGCGTGGCAGAAATGGCCGCAGACATGAAAAACCCGCCAGAGGGCGTTAGCTTTACGAGCCGGGAGGCACAAGTTGCCGCCGCTGACACGCTAATTATGGAAAGTACACCAAGCACTCCAGAGACCCAGCTGGAAGATCAGCCAGATGGCTCGACCGATCGATCCGAGGGCAAACCACGCTGGAAAGAAATATTGGAAGAGGCCAAAAAGCTGGTCAC
>JBCDFE010000321.1:0-4739 GCA_039178745.1 Bacteroidota bacterium
GGTTATTGAAATATCTGAACGCACTATCGAGATCTGCTTCTAAGCTGACATTGGGTAGTGGCAGAGTGATGGCTTGTGCTACCTGGATTATTACCGGCATTTTCGCAGAACGCAAATTGCTGCAGAAACCGGCCGTCTACGACCAGACCAAGTCAATACTCAGGAGCTCGCAGCCCTGTTCAGCATCAGACAATGGAATGAGGGAAGTGATCCCAATTTCAGTCCCATTCGTAAGATTGCGAGCACCCTGGTCGAAATCGGTATCGACTATTTCAATCAGGTGCCCGGCGCTCTGAACAGGCAGTCGAGCCTGGGCCAAGCACTAGAGCATTTCCTGAATGCTTTTGATCGCATCCCCTTCGCAGACAAGCAAAAGCTACACCGACATGCCGAACTCATTGTACCTGAGCTTTTCATAGCTGCCGCCGAGGCCATTAGCAGCCTTAGCGACGAGCTGACCAGCGACCCCAAAATCCAGGACTTTATACAGGCTGCTGGGCAGGGCATAGCCCAGGATCTGGTGCTACAGATCGAGCAAATGTCTACTGGCGATATCGCTGCGCGCCGGGAAGCGGTAGTCTGGGGTAAAATACTGCTGAGATCAGCGGTGAGTAATGCCGGCTATTACATAGTAGATGGGCCTGTCCGCCTTTTCGACCTTAACGCTGGTGGTCAGGCATTGATCCAACAAACCGGTGGTGTACTACTAGAGGCTATACTCGAAAAACCCAATGGCATAGACCTGGGTGCTGGCCTGAGCAGAGCTGTCCTCGACCGGCTAATGCAGACTGCCTTTGGCGTCATTGCTCAGCATCCTAGCTTACTAGCCAGAGATATTGGGCTCAAACAGGTAGTCGAAGGAGTAAGCGGGGCTTTAGCCCAAACCAGTTTCCAAGATCGACCAGACTATCTGCCCGAAATTGCCCGGCTGATATTGGAGCATACCGCTATAAACCTGGAATTCGTTTTACAAGCTAACGGAAGCTCTAGCCAGCAAATACTGGTTGAGACTGCGCGCCAGACTCTGTTCATACTCTCGGAAACCAATGATGGGCGATGGCAACCCCAGTTGGGTAAAGATCAGCTCCTTCGCATTATAGAATACACCATCTCCCTGACAGCAGAAAACCCCAATTGGCTGTTGGCAGAATTCCAGAACGACAGCTTGATATACTCGGCCATTCGTATCATCCTGGAGGTAATCAGGGAGATGCCCGAAGAAGAGCGATTCAGTAGTGAAACCATCGTCATCTTGATTGAAACGGTGCTCGATGGACTGGTCGGTCACGAATCTATACTTGGCCTAGTGAAATGGGCAGATGGCGAGACCGAAGAAACCGTACTAAAGCAAGCCTTAAAGCTCGTTTTGTATCCGCTCACCCGTCCGATGAAGCGGTTGGGTGCTACCGAGCTTTTCGAAAGAAGACTAGCTCGCCGTCAGCGAGTAATCGAGCTTCTGGAATTTGCCATAGATCGCATACTCAGACCCTATCCAGATCGGCGGGGCATTCAGCTACTGGCTTTGCTCAGTCAGCAGTATTTGGAATGGCATCGCGAGCACCCGCTCAGGCACGCCGTAGCAGAAGATATGCTCGACTTGGGGCTCCAGATATTGATCGCTCACCCCGACAAACTTCTGGGGCCTGACCATCTCTCTGCCTTGGGTAAGCAACTATTCATAGCCATAGAGGCCATGGATATGCAAAGGCTCAAAGGCTACGAAGTGCTTCCTGATTTGTTCCGTCTTTGCCTGCGGGTAACAGCGGCACACGCACACCTGGTCATGGCCACACCAGACAGAGATGAGCCTCGTTATCTGGCTGTTGTTTTTCTTTCCCATGCCTTGCCAGCCATTGCGGGGAAGGATGAATCTGGTGCCTGGTGCCCGGAAATGAGCGTAACCCAGCTCCTCTCCATGCTCGAGCACCTGCTCGATGTATTGGTATCGGAACCTGAATGGCTGATCGAACTCTCGGAAGACGATCCCATTCAACGGCAAATCATACAAGCCGTCATGGATAGCCTGGCCAAACTACCCGATGGAGCCCGCATCAGGTCAGAGACACTGGAGCTGTTGCTGTGGTCGGCCATGCGTGCCGGGCTTACCAGTCCGATTCTCGTGCAGCCAGATGATCAACTGGGGCAACGACTAATCAGCCGAATGCTGGATATCATCATCAGCTTTGTTTATGCGCCCAATGCAGGCGCCGAGCGCACGGCCATTTTGGATTATATGCTTCGCTTTACTGCCGAAGAGCTATTGGTCAAGCATCCCAACAAGAGAGGCATCGCCTTATTGCATTTAATTCTGGCTGGCTATGATTACGAGCACGACCGTCCGCTGGATACCACCCAACTATACCGATTGATGCAAGTGGGCCTGGAGATCATAGAGCGGCATCCATACCTGATAGAAGATGAGCAGGTATGGCAGGATTTTCTGAGCGAACTAGCTGGTTCCCTGGCTGCCTCCACTACAGATATAGACCACCTGCTCCCCGAAATCTTACGCCTCAGCTTGCAAGTAGCGGGGAGACATATAGACCGCCTGCTGACCGTGGGCCAGGATGATCCCAGGCGCATCCTGACCCTCGCAATCGAGCAAACGCTGCTGGTCGTGACCAGACCACCAGCCGATGGCCAGTGGCGCCCTCAACTAGCCGGAGAAGATCTGCTCGGTATATTGACCATTACCCTGGAAGCCGTCGTCGCCAATCCGCAATGGGTCAAAGACGAGCTGTTGCGTCGCGTGCTAGAAGTGATCTGGACCAGCATCAGCGAACAAACTCCATCTGCCAGCCTGAGTCACGAAATCTTGATGCAGCTGGTAGAGGCCACGCTCCAATCCGTCAATTTGCGCAAGAGCCTGACGATACCTATAGTTGATGCCCAGGGCCAAGATCACGAAATGGTCTTAGAACTGGCCTTCGATAGGCTATTACTCACCATCTACGACCCCAACGGCAATGACATCGCCCAATGGACACTACAGCAAGATCAGGTCATTTTGGCCATAGCCGAGGCCTACCTATATCGGCTCAGCCAGGGACCAGCCAACGAAATACTCATACAAGCGCTAAATGATCGCATACGCCAAGCCGCCAATCAACTCGCCCAGGAAGCCGTCTGGAATCTGGAAGCACTGATTGGGGAATTGGAACAATTAGCTATCGCATAGGTACCTTTAATTTGGACTTCCGCAGGTCGATAGCACTAAGTAGCAAGTGTCTCTAATAACGTACTAAAAACAGTAATATTTGAGATCCAGATCATGTAAATACAAGCCACCTGCGGAAGTCCAAACCCAAAAACCACAACTATGAAAACCTTCCGTTTATATCTTTTCCTTTTTGTCGCCGCGGCCTTCCTATCGCAGTCTTGCGTAGCACCTAGTCTGACTAAGGCACAATCGCTCTTTTCTACGACCGTCGAGGCCGATAATCGATCTCAGCTATTGCTTGATGGTATCGATTTCGAGCAGCTTTACCCGATAGAGGAAGAGGTGCAGCTCGCCGACCGGTCTGAGGTAAACTACAATCGCATACTAGAACTGCTCGATGAAGCCCTGGAAAAAGAAGGTCGCCTGCGAAAAGACAAGCTGCTCGGCACGGCCTATGTGTTGCGAGCACTCACGCACTTTCAACTGGATGATTACGAAAACGCCGCAACTGATGCAGAGCGGGCGCAGCAACTCTTCGAGCAATCGCCGGAGTTGATCACAGAGGGCGGTAGAGATCTGGCACTATCCTACGCCATGGGGCCCATGATCGGCAATGCCCAGCTGTTTGAGCGGCTGCAAGACTGGCAGCTGGACGAAGACGAAGATCTACCCGAAGCACTGGAGGCCAGTAGCATCTATAGCTCCATTGATCTATCGATCGGAACAGAGATCAGCGACAGAATGACGCCTGAGCGTATAGTCGTTCAGCTACGGCAGGCCCGTGCGAAAGTGATAGAGAGCAAGGACACGGAAATCTACCTCCAAAATCAGATTCTAGCCAGCCTGATGAATTGGAAACGCACTTTAGATGTACAGAACACCATGGCGCGAGTAGCCAATATCTTTCAGGACGAGCCAAGCACTTTCGAACTTTGGCAAGAACGAAAAAACGCAGTGGTAGGCGATCTGGCAGCAGAACTGGCCATACTACTCGATCTGGCAGGCGAAGACCATCCCAGCTACTTGCAATGGACAGGTCTCATTGCACCCTAGTAGGTCAGCCATTCAACCTCCTGGCTTGTCTACTCGTTCCCAAAGCGCAAGCAATTTTCCCATTATGATTACCGAAGCCACGGTAGAGCAAATTCTACCTAAACTCAAGACCTTCGAAGCCTTCGAAGGCATACCAGAGCAGGCGTTGGCGTGGCTGGCCGAGCGATCGGAATGCTGTACCATACCCGCTGGCCAACAAGTTTTCACCCAAGGAGAACCAGCCAACCACATGGTCATGCTGGTGGAAGGCGCTTATGTTTTCAAAGTCAACAGGCAGGGAAAGGAACGAGAGTTGGGCACCTTTACCGACGGCCAGGTTACTGGTGTACTGCCCTTTAGCCGCATGCATACCATAGGCGCTACGGGCATAGCCCTCGAAGACTGCCACCTACTGAAGTTGCACAAAGATCATTTTGTAGAGATGGTCAACGTCAGTTATGAGCTGACACAAGCGCTGGTCTCCGTTATGACCGAGCGTGTACGGGATTTTCAACAACGCAGACTCTCTGACGAAAAAATGATGGCA
>JBCDFE010000322.1:0-4738 GCA_039178745.1 Bacteroidota bacterium
AATTTGGACCAGCAATAAGAGAGGTACGGCTTAGTTAGAAAGGTTTGCCTATCCAAATCCTTATCCTTACCTTTGCGGCCGTTTTTATTCTCTCATTAATCCCGGACCAATGTTCGCAATCGTAACCATAGCCGGTCAGCAGTTCAAAGTAGAGGAAGGTCAGGAGATCTTCGTCCACCGGTTAGAAGCCGAAGCAGGCGATTCCGTCAGCTTCGATTCGGTTCATTTGCTCGCTAATGGCGACAATGTAACCGTAGGCAAGCCGATGCTAAATGCCAAAGTAGGTGCTACTGTCCTTGAGCACGTCAAAGGTGACAAGGTAATCGTCTTTAAGAAGAAGCGCCGCAAAGGCTATAAAGTAAAGAACGGGCATCGCCAATCATTCACCAAAATCTCTATCGACTCCATTCAGGGCTAGTCTCGGCTCTGAGATTCAGTAAAGTCTAAAAAGAAATCTAACCATGGCACACAAAAAAGGTGTAGGTAGTACAGACAACGGCCGGGACAGTAAATCGAAACGGCTTGGTGTTAAGCTGTTCGGTGGCCAGGCTGCCAAAGCAGGAAACATCCTCATTCGCCAAAGAGGTACGAAGTATCATCCTGGCGTCAACGTTTACATGGGCAAAGACCACACCCTTCACGCTAAAGTAGATGGCCGTGTGAGCTTCACACGCAAGCGTCTGGGTCGCGTATTCGTCAACATCGAAACCGGAGACGAGGTAGCCACCGCTACTCCGGCAACTGCGGTAAAGGAAACTCCAAAAGTCAGCGAACCTGCTAAAAAGCCAAAGGAAACCCCTAAGGCTGCTCCAGCAGAAGACACAACCCCAGTAGCAGCCGTAGCAGATGCGCCTGTCGCTGAAGAAAAGCCAGCTCCTAAGAAGAAGGCCAAGACCGAAAAGATCAAGCTGCCTAACGGGAAGTCTTACAAGCTGGATGATCTGAAGATTATAGAAGGTGTAGGTCCTAAGATCGAAGGTCTGCTCAACGATGCTGGTATCAATACCTGGCGCGGACTAGCTGATGCAGACACCGCTTTCGTTCAAAACATACTGGACGAAGCAGGCCCTCGTTACCGCATGCACAACCCAACAACCTGGGCCAAGCAAGCCGAAATGGCCGCCAACGCCCAATGGGAAGAACTGGTCAAATATCAGGACGAACTAGACGGCGGTAAGGAAAAGTAAGATCTGCGCTAAAGCGCATATTTAACGAATGAAGCCGGGATTTCGCTAGATGCGAAATTCCGGCTTTTGCTTTTGAACGAACACCTACTTGCTTTTTCCCCTTATATAAAGTCCCACAATAAATATATGTCAAAAGCAACATTAGCCCCATTTAATGAAACCAAGAAAGCACAACAGATATATCGAAACCTATGGGGAGGCGACGATCTGCATGTAGGTATTTACAAGCCCAAGAAATTGAGTCTGCACGAAGCCGGTCGAAAAACAACAGAGCGCATGCTGCGATTTATGCCACGCATAAAAAGAGCGACTAAGTTGCTGGTACTGCAATCGGGATTCGGTACTGCAGCCAGATACATCGCCCAGCAAAAGAAATGCAAGGTCTGGTGCCTCAATGATGACAAGGTCCAAAATGCCTACAACCAAGGAAGAATAGACGAACTGGAGCTCAGCAAAGCCGTTCAAGTCGATCAGGGTGGCGTAGAGTATATGCCCTATCAGCCCAACTACTTCGATTTTATCATGGCCCAGGACAGCTTTTCCATCACAGCCAGCAAGCGAAAGATGTTTCGTGCCATTCACCGGGTGCTGAAACCGGAAGGTCGCTTGGTATTCACAGCCCTGATGCGATCAGAAGGAATGACCAAAAAAGCAGAGGAGATGGTCGATAAGCTCCCTGTAGAAGAACTGGCGACCTTGAGTCAATACGAAGAAGATGCCAGACGAGGATTTTTCCAGCACGTATACACCCTGGATTTGAGTGCGCATCTGCAAACGCATTTCAAGAAAGTTCTGGCCACACTCGAAGACCAAAAGGAAGCCCTAATCGTGCAAAGCAGCAAAAAGTTTGTAGGCCGTCGCATAAAAACCTACGAGCGGTTTTTGAAGCTGGCCAAAGACGAGCAGCTGGAGTGGGGAATTCTGGTCTTTCAGAAGCTGAATGCCTAATTATTTCAGTCTTACCGGCAAAACCTCCTGCTGTCCAGATGCGGATAGGTACAACCAATAGATTCCGGCAGGCCAGTTGCTAAGATCCATCTGAGCTTCGTGCATGCCTTCATCTTGCGCGAAATGATTGGTTTGCAATACACGCCCCAAACCATCAACCAGCTTAACTTCTAACTCGCCTGCCAGATACCGGCGTATAGATATACGCAGAATCCGATCAGAGAGTGGATTGACAATAGGTTCTACCAAGGCAAAAACCGGACTTGCACCGGTGGCAGACAGGGAAATTTGCCTAACAGGGCTGTAAGTAAAACTCCCATCTGCATCTGTCATTTTGAGCCTGTAGAAACATTCGTTGGCTCGAAGCTCTTCCCGATCCAGAAAGCTGTATGCATTGACTTGTTCGCTGTAGCCAGCAGCAGAAAGCTGGCCAATGGCTTGGAAGGCACGTCCATCCAGGCTTCGCTCAACCACAAAATGGCTGGTATTTTGCTCCCAATCGGTTTGCCAGCGGAGTGACCGACCTGCGGAAGTCCCAACCACACTAAAGTCTAACAGATCCAGTGGCAGTGCAAAGCTACCTTCGGTAATGTCTATGATTTGATTCAGTGCGGTGGTCTGGGGTAGTTTGTCGACTGTACCACTGGGCCATTCGACGATAATGGAATCTATCTGAGTGGCATTGCCGAGGCCAAAATGTGCCAAGCGACTATGCTGGCTTAGATAGCCATTGCTGCACTCGACGTAGCGGATCATCTGTATCCCCCCTGGCAAATACATGCGAATGGTAGCCCCTATGCCATAATTATTGGAAACCGTTCCACTCAAACCCACTCGTAGATAGTTGTTGCCAGCAGGATCTTGATTGTGCCAGAGCATGATAGAATCTGGTGCCATTTGAGAGTTGACTATGTCAAGGCGGCCATCCAGATCAAAATCGCCAACAGCATGAGAGAAGGTATTTTTGTTGTCGATACCGCCAAGGCCACCCGTTACCTGAAAGGGCTCAAAGAAAACGCCACCGCCAATATTTATCAAGCAGGCATTGGTGCCATTGAAGCCAGGATTATTGGAGGCAGATACATACAAATCCTGGTCAGTATCGTTATCCAAGTCAAAAAAGGTTGACGACCAGGTGTATCGAAATACGCCGGTACCTGTGCTACTAGCCACATCGGAAAACTGACCCGTGCCGTCATTTTGCAACAGGGCATTCCCTGGCCCGGTATGGGTGACATACAAGTCATAGTCGCCGTCATTATCATAATCAGCGCCACCCGCATTCATTGCATCTATTCCGATATTGGCGCCATTGGTTTCATCGGATATGAAGGTTCCGTCTCCCTGATTGATATAGGTTACATTGAGAAAGATGTCGCGGTCAACAGCAATGTAAATATCTGGCCAGCCATCCTGATTCAAATCCGCAAATACCGCATCAAAAGACAACTGATCTGCATTTCCCATTAAGGCACTACTAGTGACATCGGTGAATGTGCCACTGCCATTATTGCGCCACAATTGGTCCTCTTGAGAGATCTGGCGATTGCATACGAACAAATCCAGGTCGCCGTCCAGATCGTAGTCTCCCCAGTCGCAACCGAAGGTGCTGTAGGTATCTGGGTTAATGCCAAAAGCCTGGGTGGTTATGTCCTGGAAAGACCCAAAGTCATTGCGCACCAGGCGGTTGATGCCATTATTGACCGTGAAGAAGAGGTCCATATCGCCATCGTTGTCGAAGTCTACCCAGTTTATTTCCTTGACTTCTTGGGTATTGAGGATCGGACTGGTGAAGGGTGCGAAAGTGCCATTGCCTTGATTGACAAAAAAGCGCAATTCGTCTCCGCTGCCGGTGCAAATCGATATGTCATCGAGTCCGTCTCCGGAAAAGTCTACCACACTAATGCCGCCGCCAAACAAGCCCGATCCGTAGGTTTCTGCTATGCCGAAAGCGGCCGAAGCTTCTGTAAAATTTTGAGCACATACAGCGGTAAAATAAAAAAGACTGAGCGCAAAGCAAACCAGGTGCCCGTGCCGGTGCCGAAATACAGCCCAATTATGGCCAAGCTGACCATGTATCGGAATCCACATGATTATTTTTTTAGGTCGTAAAAAGCCGTAGACATCCTCCAAAACCACTCTTCGAAAAACAAATCTAACAAATTAGTCATTAGGGCTACAGATCAATTCGTACCCCTAACGACCTCAAAGTCGTAAATTCGCCATCAAAGAAAGCACACATGTACAAAACGATTTTTTCCCTTCTATTTTTAATCTTTTCCCTTAGCCTGTTCGCTCAAAATCAGAATATCCCCCAGCAGCTAGACCGATATCTGAAAGACCATCTTACGCAGCTCCAGCTCCAGTCGTCAGATCTGAGATATACTGTGAGTAGTCATTACGCCAGTACGCATACGGGTGTGGAGCACATCTATCTACAGCAGCAGTACATGGGCTTACCCATACGCGGTGCCGTACTCAATACCAATTTGAGTGCCGAGGGTGAGGTACTCAGTATTGGCAACAGATTTGTGGATGGGATCGAGCAAAGAGCCATTAGCGCTGAACCCACCGTAGCTGTGCGCGAAGCACTGGGTTATGTG
>JBCDFE010000323.1:0-4726 GCA_039178745.1 Bacteroidota bacterium
CAGGCCAGCGATCTGCGGCAAGTTGTAAATACTCTTCTTTGGTCATCGACTTTTAGCCTAAATTTAGGGCAGGAGCGCGAAAGCGTGAAATGCACCCTTAAAACACCAACAAGTATAAGCAAATAAACCCTGTATAGAATATTAAAGCTTGAGCTGTTTTAAAAGCCATTCCTTTTCGGTGAGTGTTGTCTCTTCCAAAATTTGTTTGTGGAACTTATCCTTTTGATCGGTACTTTTAAAGTCCATTTTCAGTAATTGTCGGGTGTACCTGATCAGGTTGCGATAATTGGTTCGATGATAACTGATGCCTGGCTTTCTGCGCAAGTAGGATGAGAAGGCGTCCAGATGACTTTGAAGCACTTCTCGTTCACCAAGTTCATAGTAGATTTTCAACAGCAAGGTTCTGGCGCCTAAATTCAGCAGTGGATCATGGTAATTGGCTTGCTGCAACAAGGGTAATGCATCAGCATATTTCTTGCTGGCGTAAGCGATCTTTGCCCGGTTAAAGTTGTACATCCGATCGCGATACCGGCGTTCCAGTTTCTCCGTCCACTGCTCGATAAAAGCCTCTGCATAATCAATATCATTCACCTGCAAAGCAGTAGAGACAATATTGTGGTAGGTAAATCTAGACAAGCGACCTTTGCGAAGCAAGTATGCCTTTTCCAATCCATTCCGATACAAAGCCATCACCTGCTTGAAATACGCCCGTTGCCCCGAATTGACCTGTCGAACGCCAAAGTTTATAGCGAGCAAGTAGAGATCTCGTGCCTCGGAAGTAGGCAGGTGATAAGCCTGGGTGAATAGGCTTTCGGTAAAACGCCTGAATACTTCTTCGCTGTCGGGTTCTTGCAATACCTGTATCCCGTAGTAGTAAAGTTGCAGAGCGGGGATATCTTCTATTTCACGCTCTGGAAGGTCTAGTATGAAACCATCGAAAAGCGTAGGCTCAAAGCCCCACTGATACACTTGCTCATGATTGAGTAGCCACATGAGCTGACGAAGTTTAAACGACAAAAACGCTCTGTCTGCACTCGCGGAAAGCATGGAAAAATGATCGTCCTTTTCTGGTTGTCTATTGAAAGCCTGGCGGTAATAGCTCTCCTGATATTGGAACTCTTTTAGCCAGTATTCGGCATTTCTCACCTCATTCTTCTCCAGCAATCTTGCCGACTCCTTCATAAACTTTTCATGCAGCTGATTGGATGAGCGCCCTTCTAGGACTGAGGCCGCTTTCATCTTTACATCGAACTCGTCTGCAAGGAGTACTTCTATAGCCAGGAATCGCTCCAACTGCTTATTCAGGTAACTTAGCAGCAGACGCCAGGACTGATCATCAAAATCGCCATGATTTGTTACTTTCTTCCAAAGCGTATGTTTCTCAGGAACATCTGCGTATACCTCATAGGCCAACAATTGAGCAACCAATTCACTAGCATCTTCACGCCTATTGTGGTATGGAGAAGACAAAAACTGGTCGAATGCCTTTCTTTCGCGCTTATTCAGGGAAAAAAAGAGCATAAAAAATCTAGGACCAACAGCATTTTTAATCATACGCTCTAAATCAAGCCACTAAATTATACTTATATATCAGCATTTTAGACAGAAACTCTCACTATAAAACTGCTACAATATACATTTTTTGTTTTTGTGTCTTTATACCAATACCTCCACATTTGTACCATCGAAAACAATCATAATCAATCCCATAACTAAAAGAATGACCATGAATTGCTCTAACATGTACAAGTACACGCTTCTATTCGGATTCTTATTTGCCACAATTGGCCTAAATGCTCAGCAAGATTGTAGTGAAGACACCACGCCCCCAATTGCTGTCTGCCTATCAGATCTAACCAGAACAGCCATTGATGAATTCGGAGCCGTTGTTTGGGCCTATGATGTAGACGAAGGCTCTTCGGATGCCTGCTCTGCCGTTAGCTTGTTTATTACCCGTTTAGCAGACGATACGGGATCGGCTCCAAGTACTGCTTCTGTTGTGTTGCCAGCGATAGCAGGAACCTATCCAGTAGTGCTATATGTAGTAGACGAAGCGGGCAATGAAAATAGCTGTTGGACCAATGTGAATATCGACGAGATCATTACTGGTGGCTGCACTACTGACGATGATCCACCAACTATAGTGTGCTTAAATGGGTTTGTGGCCAATCTGAATCCTACTACTGGTGAAGCGGGTGTTCATGTATCAGATATCGTGGTTGAATCTACTGACAACTGCACAACCACACCCGGTTTAAGCCTAAATCTTGAAGATGAATCTACTGGCCAACCACAAGGCAGTGAAATACTGACGCTAGACGAAGCAGGCACTTACGCGCTAGAAGTCTGGACCATCGACGATTTTGGGAACGCCGACTACTGCGTAACCAACGTCACCGTGGAGAACAATGCGGATTGTAGTGCAGATATAGTGCCCCCAATCGCTATTTGTGATGAGGAAGTTGTAGCCAACGTTTTCGCTGGTCAAACGCTAGAAGTAGATGCAGCATTTATAGATGATGGTAGCTACGACAACTGCAGCGCTGTAGATTTGAGACTCGTTCTGGTCTCAGAGTCCGACGGCAGTTTACCTATGGACACTAGTGTTACCCTTCCAGCCGAGCTGGGTGATTACCCAGTAGAACTCTGGGTGGTAGACGATTCTGGTAATACAAACGTATGTGTAACGAACATCGAAGTAATTAATGTCTACTATGGGGTATTTGGCCAGGTCTTCCTCGACGACAATGACAATTGCGAATTAGATGATCAGGAGATCGGTTCCGGTTTTGGTGGCTGGATGATCAGGGCTACAGATATAGAAACAGGAATTTCAGAAACCGTTTCGACCAACTCGTCTGGGAATTACGCCGCCATCTTGAGCTTACCGACCGATGCTCCTCGCGATATACTCGTAGAGCTTTTAGCCCCTAACGGAAGTAGCACCTCTTGTCCGACCACAAGACTTATAGAAGATGTAACCACCTCTGGAACTCCTGAACTGGCAACTCACTTTGCGCTGGGATTAGTGGAAGACTGCAACTACCTTACTGTAGATGTAGCTGCTCCATTTCTCCGCCGTTGCTTTCCCAATGATATAGTCGTTCACTACAACAACTTATCTGCCAATCCTGTAGATGAGGTTACCATTGAGCTGGAACTAGACGAATTCCTGGCCATTCAATCGGCTTCAATCCCTTACTCTGCCCTGGGTGACAACAGATACGAATTTGAGATAGGAACCCTAGCCGAAGCAAGCAGCGGTGCATTTACCCTTAATGCAATATTGAGCTGTGAAGCAGAGCTGGGATCTACGCAATGCATAGGTGCCACCATCGAGCCTTTTACTTGTATAGATGATGAAGATTTTGCTGAACTGATCGTCGAGGGTAGCTGCGACGAGGCTAATGATGAAGTACAGTTCAGGGTGCAAAATATTGGCAGCGATGATATGTTGATCCCTCAGGATGTACATATAGTGGAAGACGTTATCATGTATATGGACAATAACCCAATTCAGCTGGATGCTGGCCAGCACCAGGAGTTTAGCTTCCCAGCTACTGGTGCTACCTGGCGTTTAGAAGTGACACAAGATGCCAGTTTCCCTTATGGCGGCATTGCTTCGGCTTTTGTAGAAGGGTGCGGTGGTTTCAATCCGGGAATAGCCACACAGTTCCTCACTTACAACTCTAATCCCAATGTTGACCAACTGTGCCTGGAAAATATCGGCTCTTACGACCCCAACGACAAGCAAGCACTACCTCTAGGCTTCGGAGAATCTCACTACATAGAGGCCAATACACCACTCGAATATTTGATCAGATTCCAGAATACGGGTACAGATACGGCTTTTAATGTGCGGATTGAGGATCAGCTGAGCGCGCATTTAGACCCCAGCACCATAGTACCGGGAGCTTCGAGCCATCCTTACCGCATGTCTCTGAATGAAACTGGCTTACTCACTTTTCACTTCAACGACATTATGCTACCGGATAGCAATGTCAACCTGGAGGCTTCCAACGGTTTTGTCCAGTTTAGCATCCAGCAGCGAGTTGACAATCCAATAGGAACAATAATTGAAAATAATGCTGGGATATACTTTGACTTCAATGAGCCGATCATAACCAATACGGTTTGGCACACCATTGGGGAGGAGTTTATCACGGTGAGCTCGTACGAAGTCCTACAGCCTGAGATCACCCTACTGGTAGCTCCCAACCCGCTTCTATCACATACGAGCATAAGCCTGGACGGCATACAGCTCGAAAGCGGGCGATGCCTGATATATGACAGCCAGGGGCGATTGGTTTGTGAAGTTCCCATGCAAAATAATCGAGCTGAAGTAAGCCGGGCATCGATCCCACAGAGTGGATTGTACTTGTTCAGGATTGTGAGCGAAGAAGCGGTACTTGCTCAAGGGAAATTGTTGGTTCATTAAAATAGACTTAAATCGGTTGGTTGCCGAAGTAGCTCTTCGAGCTATTTCGGCAACTTTCTTTATTAACGTGAGGTTGGGGGTAAACACGCTGAAAGCGAGCTGTTTAAATATGCATGAAGCAAGAAATCGTATCTTGAAAGACCTCTTGTAAACGTCCGAGCAACCCCATCTTTCAAGTTCGAAAATCGGGCTTGATCTTTGCTTGATGCAAAATAGACAAATCAAACGAGAGAAGATGCTGTCTTGGGTTTCGAGTTACGATCAAGATAGGCAGACAGTAAAAAGCTA
>JBCDFE010000324.1:0-4718 GCA_039178745.1 Bacteroidota bacterium
GGGACTTTGGGACTTTGGGACTTTGGGACTTTGGGACTTTGGGACTTTGGGACTTTGGGACTTTGGGACTTTGGGACTTTGGGACTTTGGGAAGTAAATGTGCTTAATTTTAAAAATTAAAATTTTTTGTTTTATATTTGATATATTTTCAACCTAAATCCCTAATAAATGCACTTTAGAGATCATCGCGAACTTGAGGTATACAAAATGTCCTATAGAGCAAGTATGGAAATATTTGCATTGTCTAAATCCTTTCCAAAAGAAGAAAGATATAGCCTAGTCGATCAGATTCGACGATCTTCTAGGGCCGTTAGTGGAATTATCGCCGAAGCTTTCAGAAAAAGGCGCTACCCAAAGTCTTTTATCTCTAAATTGAATGAAAGCGAAGGAGAAGCGGCAGAGACCCAAACATGGATAGACTTTGCGCGGGATTCTGGATACATTGACTCAGATATCGCGAAAAGACTAGACACAGAATACGATCGTATCATTGGAAAGCTAGTAGTCATGCAGAGACAAGCCAATAAATGGTCAGTTTAACGACACACTCTAAGTCTCCCTCTCTCAAAGTCCCAACTACCCTCCATCCAGTCCTTCCATTTCCTCCTCCAGCAAACGCCCATCTTCGCGAAAGATAAGTGTATGGATATGGGTGGGCGTATCGATAACCAGCCCATAGCGAGATTTGCGTTTACGCCGCGTACGCAGTTCGTAGGCTGTGCTGTAGTACTGCTCGAAATTGGCATCTACATAGGCCATAATCTCCGGGCTGAGGTCAGCTGTATCGTAGTCGAGAGTGGTTTGTTGCCAGCGCCCTTTTTCGTCAAACTCCATCTTGGCGGCCCGATCGGAGATGGGATCGAAGAAACTAACGCAGTAGCCTTCGTCAAAAGCCGCCCACTCTACGAACTCTGCGGCTGGAAATTTCTCTTCCAAAGTCGCTTTCGCTTTGGGATGAATAGGCTGTGCCGCCAGCACAGGGGAAGAGGCCAGCAGGGCAAAAAAAGTGAGTATGCAGAAGCGGTACACGGCCATAGCTTTTCATTGATTCGGCGAAGAAACGAACATTTATTGACGTCACTTTGATGAGCGTTGAAGAGCTTTTCGGTCAAGCTCTTTTTGTAAGAACCGGGGATGCACCAAACAAATAGGCCGCATAAGCCTTTACAATTGGAGGAATAGCAAGGTACGCTTTTCCAAAGTAAAACTCAACCAATTAAGACTTATGTTCGAACTCCCCAAGCTCAAATACGACTACACAGCGCTAGAACCACATATCGATGCGCGCACTATGGAAATTCACCATACCAAGCACCATCAGGGCTACACCAACAAGCTCAACAATGCTATTGATGGCACCGATATGGCAGGCATGAGCATCGAAGATATTTTGGCTCAAGCTGGCGCTGCGGGCGGTGCCGTTCGCAACAATGGCGGTGGCTTCTACAACCACGACCTATTCTGGGACGTAATGAGCCCCAATGGTGGCGGTAACCCCAGCGGTGCCGTAGGTGATGCCATCAATGAAGCCTTTGGTAGCTATGATGCCTTTAAGGATCAGTTTGCTACAGCTGCGAAAACGCGCTTCGGCTCAGGATGGGCCTGGCTGATTGTGGGCGAAGACGGAAAACTAGCTGTCACCAGCAGCCCCAACCAAGACAACCCGCTTATGGATGTAGCTGAAGTGAAAGGCACGCCCATTCTCGGACTAGACGTCTGGGAGCACGCCTACTATCTGAACTACCAGAATCGGCGCCCCGACTACGTAACCGCTTTCTTTAACGTCATCGACTGGGATGCCGTAAATAAGCGATACGCAGCCGCTAAATAATTCTTGGACGGCCACACCGTACTGATTGAACAGACAATTTTGTGCGTATGTCATTTCTGAAGAAGCTCGGGCTTCCTGAGAAAAGGCATACGCACTTATCTTTACATTTCTATGGAACCAGCTTCTCCCCGAAATCGATTTGCCAGCGTTTGGCTGCCCTTACTGTTTGCATTGACCCTGGTATTTGGTCTTTACATAGGCCAACATCTTCGGGGTGATAGAGAATTGGTCAAAGTTGTTTCGTCAGATGAAACAATAGCCGGTAGCCAGCGCATTCAACAGCTACTTCGATATGTCGACACCAGATATGTGGACGAAGTCAATGGAGATCGACTGACAGAGGCCGCAATAGAAAACATACTAAACGAGCTAGACCCGCACTCGACTTATATCAGTCCAGAAGAAATGGGGGCTCTGCTCGAATCTATGCAAGGCAACTTCAACGGTATCGGCATCGAGTTTATGATTGTAGAAGACACCATAAGTGTGGTTGCTCCTCTGGTTGGCGGTCCATCAGAATCGGTGGGCATACAGTCTGGAGACAAGATTATCTATGTTGAAGACAGCCTGGTCGCTGGGCCTACGGCCAGAGGACTAAACCCAGCCACCTTACTAAGGGGCGAAAAAGGATCTAAGGTCGAGGTGCGCGTGCAGCGGTACGGGCAGTCCAACTTATTGCCTTTCACCATCACCCGCGATGAGATTCCAGTTCATAGCGTGGATGCCGCCTACCTGTTAAATGAGCAGACGGCCTACATCAAGATCAATAGATTCAGCGACGATACAGGCAATGAATTTAAAGACGCTCTGGAAAACTTAGTCGAGCGCGGAGGTGCCAGAGACCTGGTAATAGACCTGCGGTCGAACCCCGGAGGCTATCTACGAGAAGCGGTTAAAGTACTGAACTTGATATTTGAGCAGCGGGGTCTTTTATTGGTTTACACAGAGGGCAGAAACTCCAACCGGGAAGATCATAAATCGAACGGTGCGGCACCTTACCGATTGGGCGATATCGTCGTTTTGATGGATGAAAGCTCAGCCTCGGCCAGCGAGATTGTGGCCGGTGCCCTACAAGATCACGACCGCGGCATCATAGTGGGTCGCCGATCATTTGGCAAAGGGCTGGTACAAGAACAATACGAGCTGGAAGGTGGCGCCGGACTGAGGCTAACCATTGCCAGATACTACACCCCAAGTGGGCGGAGCATCCAAAAACCCTATACACGAGGCGAGGGAGAAAGCTATAACAGCGACCGCCAAGAGCGATTCGAGCGAGGTGAGCTGACCGGAGATGCAGACATTCAGGTAGACAGCAGTCAGATATACACCACCAATGCCGGGTATACCGTGTATGGCGGAGGAGGGATAGTTCCTGATCATTTTGTGCCTCTGGACACCAGCTACAACAACTACGATTATCTGATGGTGAGACAGCAGGTTCCTTCCTATACTTTTACCTATTTAGACGAGGCCCGCGATAGGCTGCTTGCAGCTTACCCAACCCTTGACGAGTATGTGGACAGCTATGGGCCAGAGGCAGCTATCTTGGATGCCTTGACCGAACGAGCCAGGCAGGCACATACAGAAGATACCTATACCATCGAAAGACCGAGTGGCAAGTTTGCACGCGATATTCTCACCTTCTTCAAGGCCAGGGTATCAAAACAACTCTACGATGAAGCCGACGGTCTGTATCGGGTGCTCAATCAGTCGGATCCGATGATAGAAGCGGCTTTGGAGCTACTCAGTAAGCCAGATCCATTGGCTGCCGCGCGTCAATAATCTTAGATTCGATTAGGCGATCATAGATTAGCGATCATCTGCGCAATCGACAATTAAAAAATCTTAACTTAGCCGTGACCTGCTATCAAACAGCTCGTCTACAGTGCATCGTTTTGCGTTACAAAGCGATATGAAAAGATCCTAAAATGACTCATCTAAAGAAATTCGGATTGGCCCTTGCTTTCATCGTACTGGCCTTTGCAAGCTACTCCCCTTTGAGTGCTCAGGTCACTGCGCGCACCCTGAGCATGAGCCAAGGCACCAAAGATGCCGTATCGCTAGATTTGCCAACAGCCGAGCATAGAATGGTCGAGCGGTTATGGACGGACTTCGTCAGAGACAATTTCGACAACCGCAACAAGAAAAACCGCCGCAGCCGAGAGATGGAAGCGCTCAACATCAGCATACCATTGGTCAGCACCACTGGAAATGTAGATATGTACTCTGTAGTCAATGAGCGTGGCGATGGCTCGGAATTGGTCATCTGGATCGCCACCAACCAAGGCTATGTAAGCCCCACAGAAACACCCGATCGATACATCGAGACCGAGAAGTTTTTACTCCGTTTTGCCCTAGACGTGGCTCGTGCTCAGCTGGATGAACAGATAGAAGATCAGGAAAAAGACCTTCGCGACATGGAGCGGGATTTAGGCCGCTTGGAAAATGAGCAAGATCGCTCCCGCCGAGCCATAGAGCAAGCTCGCGAACGCATAGCCGAAGAAGAGCGCAACATCGAGCAAAACATAGCCGACCAGGAAGCCATGCGCCAACAAATGGAAACCCAGCGACAGCTGATACAGCAGACCAAGGATCGCAAGAATGGGATGAGGTAGGGCTTAGTCTTCTGATTTAATTAAAAAGCCGTCGATGTGCAGCATCAACGGCTTTTTAATTAGTAGTTGTCCAGCTGATTGCGACGCTTAATCTTTTTCCTAAGGTCGCTGATGAAAGCGTTCGTATCTTCAATCGTTTGAAACAGCTCTGTCTTTAGTTTGCCCGTATTGACAAAGAGCACTTTTTTGTTGGGCAAGTCCGGGTCCTTTTCAAGTAGCTCGTCGCGCATTTGTAGGAAAAGAGCCAGACCAGCTATGCCAGAGGGTTCGCA
>JBCDFE010000325.1:0-4703 GCA_039178745.1 Bacteroidota bacterium
GCTATCCAGTCCCTTCCGGTTCAGTTTCTCGGTACTGTGATAGACAGGCGCAAAGCTGGTTGCCGGTTCTTTGGATGCATCTGCCTGCAACTCCATTTCCGGATGGCTAATCGACAATCTGCCGCCAAACTCCTGCACCCGACCGTAGGCCACGTACTCTTGTCCTACTTTGAACATGCGATCGAGATAGCTCACCCCCGTAAACCAAACCAGTTCCAAAGAGGCATTGCTGCCATCACGCAAGCGACCGACTAGTCTTTTCTTACGACCCTCCCCCTTCACATCCAGTCGGGTCAGTCTGCCTTTCAATTGCACTTCTCCACTATCGGGCAGCAAGTCGATCACCCGATGAAATTTCGTTTTGTCGATATACCGAAAAGGGTACTGATAGAGCAAGTCCCTCCAGCTAGCCAGGCTCATCTCTTGCAGCAGTAAATCTGCCTTAGCCGGTCCTACGCCTTTCAGGTAGGTAAGAGGGTTGTCGAGGATGCTTTTCTGCCGAGTCAATTTTGACACAAATTGTAGCCTAAAGATAAGAAATAAACGGGGACATGGATAGTCATATAACTTGGTATTGGAGATAAAACATTTCGCTAAAAGCCCATTGAAGCACTACACGCCCCAGAGAGTAAAAGCTCGAATACATCAAAAATTCATCAACATGCACAGTACCCCACCATGAAAACTCCATCATTAAAGTAGTGCTCCATTAATGATTTTTGATCCTGCGAATTTTTACTCATTACTGCTTGCTCAAAAGCGAATTTCATTTGCATTAACTCCTCTTGCTCAAACCAATCTAAAAAAGAAAAGAAACGGTAATTACACATTTCCCCATCAGACACTGTGAATACCTCATTTATTCCTCTTGACTTGATCCAACTCGCATCCTCTTCGAAAGTCATTATCGGGAAAAACATACCAGGATACTCCCATCCAAGTAACTTTAGATTATTGACCTCCAAATTATCAGTAAAAGTTGCTCTGGAATCTACCGCATCAGCGCAACCGAATAGTTTTGGAGGCAACCCAAGCATATGCTGAGTATGAGCAGGAATATGCAATGAATCCATTGTCCTGTAGCACTCACTATATGGAAGAGTTTGTATTATATGTGCTCTCAAAGAAGGAGTTTCTCCGTTACCTAAATAGACTTTTGTATCAAGCGTGACCTCTTCAGGAGGGGTTAGTGTATTGCTGACTGAAGTTCTAACGTAGTACGTTTCATCCCCATGCTCAAATTCAACAATAAAAAACTGCCCTAAGTCCGTTTCTTCCATAGGGTCGAAGGAACTAAGAGACAAGCTGGAGATTGCTACAACTATGACTAAATAGAGTTTCACTTATATAAAACTTTGCTTTGTGTAAAATAACCAAATCAATTCGCTAATTAATCCCTGTGAAATTGACTTCGCTTTAGATGTCTAAGCGCATGCTTGGCACTCTTTAATTCTACAGGTTGAGCACAAAGGACACCGCTTCGAGATAACTCATCCCATACTTGCTCATTGTCGACTTTAGATTCATTCATATTCCAAAATAAGGAATTGAACTCCAACGTCGGAAAAATGCGGAGATGTGTAGAGACTTAGCTGCAACTAACCGAGCTACCCATGCGTTATTTCCCCATCATGCAGAGCAAACGCCAAGGCCAAGTAGCCGAACTCATTAAGCGAAATTTTAGTCTGGTTCTTCAAGGTGAAGGATCCTACATCTATGGAGTAGAGCCATTGGTGACGGTCACCTCCGTACAGGTATCACCAGATCTCAGCCTGGCCAAGATTTACCTCAGCGTTTGGAATACCGACAACAAGCAAGCCGTTTTACTACAACTAGAAGAAGAATACGCCCGCTTGCGCAGCTCTCTGGCCAGCAGGCTCAAGCGCCAGATCAGACGTATACCCGAATTCAGTCTATTCATTGACGACACCCTTGACGAGATGTATCGGGTCGATCGCATGTTCGATCAATTGTACAGAGACGGCCAAATGCCAGAGGAAGGGCAGGAAAAGTCCTAGCACGCTTGTGTCTGAACACTCGAAAATTCAGGCGTGGATGTCTATTTGTAAAGGCTTAACTTTATAGTATGGCTGTTGCTCTACCTCAACAAATTTGTACTTCCGCCGGTAGTCACTTCTAACCCAGTCGTTAGCCTGATGCGTGCTATCCAAACATAGGTCGCTGGGGGCATACGCCTACCATCAAAGCTTCCATTCCAGCCGCGACGCGTACTATTGGGCTGAAAATCAAAGTCTTCGTAGACCAGGTTTCCCCATCGCGTATATACCTGAAAACTCAAGATGCGTTCCACTTGCAGCAGATTGGCGAATACGGAAAGACGATCATTCAATCCATCTTCATCTGGGCTAAAAGCAGTAGGTACAAATAGCGGCGCCTGTTCATCTATACCGACCAGGGCAGATAAACTATCTACGCAGCCATACCGGTCTGTGACAACCAGCGATATTGACCCGCTTCTGGGCGCGCTCAATCGAGGCACCGGGCAGAAAGCGCAGTTGAAATAATCCTCAGGAAGCCAGGCAATAGAGTCTATCTGCTCAAAAGGTACTAGAAATTCGGGTTCGACCACTACACTGCCACCAAGCTCCTGAGGGATAAAATTGGGCAGGTCCACGGTCCTTGGCTCTGAGGCTGGCAAGAAGAAATCTGCCTGCAAGACTTCGCACTCATTGGCATCGCGTATGTAGAGGTCATAGTAAAAGCCAGCCTCCAGGTCCCTGAAGCCTTCACTATCGAAATAGTCGATGCCATTTATGCTATACTGGTATGGCGGTTGTCCGCCTTCTGCATTGAGACTCAGAGGTGGGCGCCTCAGCTGATTGCAATCTACGCTGATGGGCAATAATGGGCTGGGGCCCCTAAGGTCAAACTGCCGCTCATCTCGGCAGCCCAGTGCATCCGTTATCGTCAGCCCGTATTGGCCACGAGCCAGATTTTCAGCCAAGGTGCCAGTTGCGTCTGTATCTCCGTTCCAGCTATACTCGTAGGGCGGCACAGACGACAAGTGAGTAATGCTGATGCTGCCATTCTGTTCATTGGCGCAAGTCGGGTTAGTAATGACGGGGTTGATGACCGGCCTGTAGAAATTGGCTGGCACAGCACCCGAAACGGTCCCGTTGCAAGCCTGGTCGCTTACTGATGTGAGTTGATACTGCCCGCCTTGCTCTATGGTCCAGCTTTGCAGGCCGTCTTGCTCAAAGCTTATGGTCTGTGGCGTATTGCCGCTGCGCTGATAAGTGAGCGTAAAAGGAGGTCGACCCGCCAGCTCAACGGATAGCTGGCGGGATTCGCCCCAGCAAGCCGAAATATCCTGATCGGGCAGGTTGGCCGTTGGTGGAGAGCTACTGAAGGTCGGCAAATTTCCGCCCGTCACTTGTCCGCAGGCGTCGGTTATCGTTAGCCCGATTGTTGCAGGTAGTGGCGGATTGAGTTGCGGATTGGCGGCCATACTTCCAAAACTCCAATCATAGCTGTAAGGCGGACTGCCACCGCTGATGTTGGGTTGTAAAGTCGCCATCTGGTCCGGACAGTAATACACATCGTCTAGTGCCAGCGTTAGCGGCTCTGGGTCTACCAGACTGATGCGCACAGAGTCTGTAAAGCAGGCGCAAGGTATATCCAGGTATAGCCAAATATCTTCGGAGCCTTCGTCGAAATTGTCGGGGATTGTCTCTAGCACCAAATCGGCAAAAGCCTCTCCGGCAGGTATGGTTATACTTCCGCTGGGCAACACAAAATCTGTTCCAGGAGTGGCCGTACTATTTTGCCCAAAACGGTAGCTGATCGTTTGGTCAAAGGCTATATCGCTATCTGTGCCTCTTACGAATCTGAAGCTGGGCTGCTCACAACCTTCAAAGATTCGATTGTTGACGGTATCCGTTCCCAGGGCCTGAAGACTTACAGACCCGCCTAGGTCAAAACTACCCGCCTCCAGGAAGACCGCAGAATCGTAGTTTTCGTCAGCAACGTCTGAGATCACCAACCGGATCTCGTAGCGCTCGCAGGGTATCAATTCCAGCTTGGCGGTCAGCACTACCGTCTGGCCATCGTATTCTATGAATCTGTTGTTGGTAGTGGATGGCAGACTACAAAAAGCGAGGTCTTGTGGCAGTTCATTGGCCAGGTAATACTGGCTATTGACCAAGTGATTGATGGTGTTGATGGCTACGGGTTGGTCAGATTCGGGGAGTAAGGCCACATTCACCCCATCGTTGCTGTAGGGACCATCGAGCCCTGGTCCACTCACAAAAAAGCCGAAAACATCATTGTAGTCGCTATTGGCAAATTCGCAGAACTCTTCGGAAGCAAAAACATACCTGAAGCTGACCTCTGGTTGTAGAGGTATAAAGTCGAAGCTAATGCCGACCCGATCGTTCAGATCTCGATCGGCTATAATATCCAGGTCTGGATCGTTGACAAAACCGCCCAAGTTGCCTCCTGTATTGCCCGCTTGGTTTGGTCCTAGTGCATTATCTATAGGCCCTGTAGATAGAATGATGCCCCTGTTGAAACCCAATAAACCATTGGGTGCCTCAAAAAAGCCGATGCCGTCTTCATTGCCTATGGCCGTAATGCCGCTTATGGTTTCACAGGTTCCTGATGCAAACACCTCCCTGACCAATCGGTCGGCCGTGAAGTCGGAATCTACCCGAAGCTCCTCTACGGTTTGTGCGCTAGCAAAA
>JBCDFE010000326.1:0-4669 GCA_039178745.1 Bacteroidota bacterium
CACCGAGCAGCACTTTTAGCTTCTGCACTATAAAAGCCTTGATCGTTGATGCTGTTTTCTAATGCTTGATCAGCTTGGCCAAACCAAGAAAAGGTGCGTGCTCGTAAAGGTATTAAAGGTTGCCAAATCTGTCTAGTATCTGTACTTTTGGCAGCATATAATCACCAAACAGCAACTAGAAATTTTTGCCAAAGTGGTGGTTGATAATTAATGAACAATCAATTTCCATAAACAAAACAGATAATCTCTTTTTGAAAAGATATTAATGCTCCATAAGTCATCTTTTAATTATGATTAGGATGATATTCATGCTTTCTGGTAAGTCTTAGAAAGCGGCGTTGGGCACAACGATCATTGCCCTAGGGACAACAATCTATCCATTTGGTCAAGATCATAGATATTGCACTTTACTTTTGTCTGCGTAATTTGCATGAATGGATATGCCTTTCCGCATCATTTCTCTCGTCCCCTCCCTTACCGAGCTAATTTGTGAGTTGGGGCTTCGCGATCAGCTGGTAGGATGTACAAAGTATTGTGTGCATCCTTCCGACCTGCGCAAGTCTGAAAAAATTACGGTCATCGGCGGGACCAAAAACATTCATTTCGACAAAGCAGAGGCTTTAGCTCCCGACCTGATCGTTGCCAACAAGGAGGAGAATACCAAGGAAATGGTTGAGCAGTTACAGCAGAAATACAAAGTTGTCGTTACCGACATCAAAACTTTGGATGATGCGGAGAAAGCCACCAGAGAACTGGGCAGTATCTGGAATCTAGAAGAGCGAGCAGAGTCTATCATAAAAGCGAATCGGTCAGCACTTCCCTTGCGTATTGACCAACCCCAGAGGGCACTATACCTCATCTGGCGAAAGCCCTGGATGACTATTGGTGGCGATACGTACATACACGATATGATGCGGCATTTCGGTTATACCAATGTTTGCGGAGGCCAGACCAGATATCCTAGCCTGACCAAAGAAGACATGATCCGGATTGATCCGCAGGTGGTTTTATTGTCTTCCGAGCCATTTCCATTTAAGGAAAAGAACATAAGAGAGCTCAAGGAAATACTGCCCCGTGCAGATGTCCGATTAGTAGATGGCGAAAAATACTCCTGGTATGGAGCCAGGCTCGGAAAAATAGCTAGCTCTCCTTCCTAGCCGAAATCTGCGGCCTGTTAATCTCCGAGTATCTTTTGTTTTTCAGCATATAGTAATGCAGAATGATACTGTCGTAGAGTCTGCCTATATCGCTTCGATCCGGACCGATACGCATATTTTCAATTTGCTTGTTGCGCAACCTGCGACGCTTCCACCAAAAACTCATTTTGGGAAACACATGCCAATGGGCCTTTACGATAGAGCCGATATTTGGCAGGTTTCGCTCGTACAAAAACAAAACACCCGCTAAACCGTCGAGTAAAAGCCTGATAGGAAGCCACCAAATCAGTTTGCCGATAGACTCATTTTTCAAACTGGTGACTAGGGTATTCCTAAAATTCAGGTAGGCCTTTTTGGGGCTATTGTAGCTCAGCGTTCCGCCTCCAACATGATGCACAACCGACCGAGGTTCTGCCATAATACGATAGCCCGCACGTTTCAATCGCCAGCAGAGGTCGATTTCTTCGAAGTGCGCAAAGTACTCTTCTTCAAAGCCACCTATGCCGTGAAATAGCTTCGACCTTATGAATAATGCAGCGCCACTTGCCCAAAAAACTTCTTGGCGACCATCGTATTGCCCGCTGTCTTTTTCCAGGCTGTAAAAAACCCGACCTCGACAAAAGGGATAGCCCAGGGTGTCTATTAGTCCTCCCGAGGCGCCGGCATATTCAAACTCTGCTGGGTTAGACTGAGATAAGATCTTGGGCTGAACGGCAGCCACCCGGCTATCTTCAAACAGGGCCAGGCAGGGTTCTAACCATCCGGGCGTGACCTCCACATCACTATTCAGCAGTACAAAAATATCTGCCTCCACCTGTTTCAGGGCCTCGTTATAGCCTCCGGCAAAGCCCAGATTTTTGGGGATTACGATCAGTTTCATATCCGGATATGCCGTTCTGAGCCAGGCTACGCTTCCGTCGGTACTGGCATTATCGGCCACAACTACTCGCGTATTCGGTGCTGTGTTTTGGACTACCGCAGGTAGAAACTTCTGCAGAAAATCGAGTCCGTTATAGTTAAGAATAACAATGGCTGTACTCAAATTTCTCATAACCTCATCCTCTTGTTCTTCCAGCCGGTCTTCCAGGGCTCTTCGGGCAGATTTTTCATCTTCAGCCAGTTGTGCTTTTAGCGCATCGAGGGTAGGTAGCTGCTTGTCACTACGCAAGTAACTCACCAACTCCACACTTAGTTCTTCCCCATACAAATTGCCTTCGAACTCAAAAATATTGAGCTCTATAGTGCGTTTGAGGCCTTCATCGATAGAGGGGCGGTTGCCAATGTAGAGCATGCCTTCGTAGCGCTCCGTACCCCTGGAAACCCGAGTGGCGTATATGCCATCGGCTGGTACCAGTTTATACTTATTGCCCAGGTCTAGATTTGCCGTAGGATAGCCGATCTCCCGGCCGATCTGACGGCCTTTAACGACTCTTCCCGTTAGAATATAGTCGTAGCCCAGCATATCTCTGGAGCGCTCCAAATTTCCCGACAGTAAGGCTTCCCGGATCTTGGTTGATGAGACGGCAATGTCATCTACCTCCTGGGCTTCGATCTCTATAACTTCGTAGTTGTACACTGGCCCGAGGTGTCTGAGCAATTCAATATTGCCCTGCCTGTCCCGCCCAAAATGATGATCGTAGCCGATAACTATCTTAAAAGGCTTGATGTGCTCGACCAAAAAATCTCTGATGTAAGCCTCTGCAGATTGCTGGCTAAAGGTTTCCGTGAAGGGAACAACTAAAATATGGTCGATGCCCAATCTGGATATTAGTTCCACTTTTTCAGCAATCGTAGTGAGCAGCTTGGGTTCGTCAGAGTCGGGCTGTAGTACATGACGAGGATGCGGATCGAAAGTGATCAGCATGCTTTCTCCACCGTGATGATCAGCTAGTTTCACGATACGCTCCAACAATTGCTGATGCCCTCGGTGCAAGCCGTCGAAGCTGCCGATGGTGATTACCGCTTTCGGAATTTCAGGGAGATTGTCGAGCGAAAAATGCACTTTCATGGGAATCTGCAAATATAATGGGCCATCATCACCTATGGCTACAGCTGGCCCATTATATTTGCAAGCCTTAACAGAGCTTTTTACACCCATGCAGAATCGTACGGTCATAGACCACGTACAACCCCAGATCAACCAAGGCCGGTTTCCCATCAAGCGCGTAGTGGGCGAGTGGGTAGATATATCCGCTTCCATCATTGGTGATGGCCACGATAAGATCAGGGCAAAAATCCAGTATTGTCAAGTCGGTAAAAAGAAATGGCAGGAGGTCGAGCTCATCGATCATCCCAATGATCTATGGACTGGTCGCTTCCAGATTACCGAGCAGAAACACTACCAGTACCGCCTCATGGCTTGGGTGGACCAGCTGATGAGCTGGTATGAAGGATTCAAAAAGAAACAGACCGATGGTCAGGATATGGCCGTAGAGCTTCAAATTGGAGTCGCCCTGTTAGAATCAACCACAAAAACCTACAGTAAGACCAAGGCCGCACCGCTCAAAGCCGCGGTCAAAATATTGCAATCAGACTATGAGCAATCAGTAGGCTACGTCATGAGCGCCGACTTTGCCCAATTAGTCAGGCAGTTTCCTTTCGTTCAGCACGAAACGGTCTATGACCATGATATGCGGGTGCGGGTGGGGCGATCCAAAGAGCGTTTCAGTTCTTGGTACGAATTGTTTCCCAGGTCCACTTCTCCAGATATCGATCGAACGGGAACTTTCAAGGACGTTGAGCAGCTGTTGCCGCGCATCGAGCAGCTGGGCTTCGATGTCCTATATCTGCCACCCATACATCCTGTTGGCGAGAAAAATAGAAAAGGCCGCAATAATGCCACCAACGCACAAGAAGGGGAGCCCGGATCTCCATGGGCCATAGGTTCTAAGCACGGTGGTCATAAGGCCGTCAATCCAGAGCTCGGTACATTAGCCGACTATAAATCGCTGATCAAAAAAGCGAAAGCTAAAGGGATAGACCTGGCCCTGGACCTGGCCTTTCAATGTGCTCCAGATCATCCCTACATTGAAGCGCACCCAGAGTGGTTCGTTTGGCGACCCGACGGGACCATAGCCTATGCGGAAAACCCACCAAAGAAATATCAGGACATCGTACCGATCAATTTCGAAACCGAAGATTGGAAAAACCTATGGGATGAGCTACTATCTGTGGTTTTATACTGGTGCGAGCAGGGCATTACCATTTTTCGGGTAGATAATCCGCATACCAAACCCTATCGGTTCTGGGAGTGGCTCATCAGAGAAGTAGACAAAAAACATCCGGGCACTATTTTTCTGGCTGAAGCCTTTACCCGACCCAAAATCATGGCAGAGCTTGCCAAGCGTGGTTTCCAGCAGTCTTACACCTATTTCACCTGGCGGACCGACCCTGAAGAAATGCGGGAATATCTCGAAGAGCTCACCCAGACAGAGCTCAAGGAGTACATGCGCCCCAACTTCTGGCCCAATACACCAGATATTCTAGCCTTTGAAATGATGGGAGCGGGTTCA
>JBCDFE010000327.1:0-4618 GCA_039178745.1 Bacteroidota bacterium
GGCATGCCATTGCAGTTGTCTTCGAAGCCTAGTGGCGTGTCGCGAAAATCGCGGATGTCTCCACTATCGATGGCTCGAATGAATAGCTGTACGTGATCTGGATTATTGACCAGGCCGGTCACTGGGTTGTGGGGTAAGCCCTTGGTGAAAGACATCGGATAGGCCGGCTCTTTGTCTATGCCGAGGGGCACTTTGTGCTTGTCTTTGTGTTCCGCTGCTGTCGATGCACAATGCCTGAAGCGAAGCTCATCGCCATTGTCTTGATGAGGTAAATGCGGGCGACCTGCGGCTTTGTCTGCGGCCAGTTGCCTTATATTTTGGGATAATCGTTTTCTACGACCCATGGTTTCTAGGGATTTAGCAGAATTACTAGGATGAATTCTGCGGGTTAAAGGATGCAGATGACTAAGCTTGACTTTAGCGCATCTGCTGGTTACACCACAAAATTGGTCGGCTGAAACAGATCTTGCCAGTCGGGTTTCAAATTCGGTTAGTCAGCATTTCAGATTCGGTCAATCTGAATTCAAATGCTGTTAAGAGTCGTGCCAGGATAATTTGTACCAGGCTCTAACTTTAGTTGCAACCCACATAGAAAAACTTGGCCCAACTTGCAGCAAGCAATAATTTTTATGCTCGACTGGTAAGAAAACTATTCATACGAGCATATACATCTGATCCCCCTCCACAAAAACCCAGACCCATGTTCGACAATATTTTGCTTTCGGATCGCCAACAGATGCTCCTCGTTCCAGAAGAGGACATTATACACGTCAAAGGCCACGGCAGCTACTGCACCCTCTTTTTGGCCAATAGGAAACCCATCACCATATCCAAAAATCTGGCGACTCTGGAACGCCAGCTCACCAGCAAGCGCTTTTTGCGCGTACACCAATCGCATTTGGTGCAGCTCGGCCAAATCAGAGCCATAGATCGAACCGATGGCTACACCCTCACCCTTTCTAATGGCCAGCAGGTACCCGTAGCCAGAAGGCGAAAAGAAGCATTGATGGCTGAGCTCAGAGCATAGTCAAGCTTATATTTGGCTAAATACGGATTTAAATTGTAAATTTTAGCTAGTTAAAGCTTATATTTGGCTAGAATAATATATAGACATCCTTTTTTAGCCAGATAAGTTGAAAATTTATGCAAAAACTGGTGGGTAGAGTCCTTGAAATTGAGAGGCTCAATGAGCTATACGGCAGTAAAAAATCTGAATTTGTAGCTCTGTACGGACGCAGACGCGTAGGTAAGACCTATCTAGTCAATCAGCTTTTCCATTCAAAATATGCCTTCCAACTCACCGGTTTATCAGATAGCGGACTCGATTTACAACTGAAAAATTTCCAAGCTGCTCTGGCTAGATTTGACGAAGACTACTTGGGTAAGCCTCCCAAAACCAGTTGGTTCGACGCTTTTCAATCATTGATCAGCAGTCTGGAAAAAAAGAAAGGTAGAAAAGTCATTTTCATTGACGAATTACCCTGGCTAGATACGCCAAGATCCAATTTTTTACCTGCACTCGAACACTTCTGGAACGCATGGGCTGCCCTTAGAGACGATGTATTACTCATCGTTTGCGGATCTGCCACTTCATGGATGATACAGCAACTCATTAACCATCGTGGCGGCTTGCACAACAGAGTGACGGCTCGGCTTCATCTGAAACCTTTTAAACTTCGAGAGACTGCCGAGTTTCTGAGGTACAAAAATGCCAATTACGATTTATATCAGCTCGTACAATTGTATATGGCAATAGGTGGTATTCCATATTATTTAGAGCAACTTAGAGCCGAAGAAAGTGTAGCCCAGAATATCGATAGGCTATTTTTCTCTGATCAGGGGATTTTACGCACAGAGTTCTACAATCTCTACCGATCACTATTCGGATCTTTTGAGCGGCATCTGGACATCATTAAATTGCTCGCCAGCAAAAAAAGTGGTCTTTTCAGAAAAGAAATTGCAGCCCAAAGTAAGCTCAGCAATGGAGGATCTTTGACCCGAACATTACAAGAACTCGAACAGTGTGGGTTTATCAGATCCTATCTACCATTCGGCGTAAAAAAATCGCCGAAGATTTTTCAGCTGACGGACTTCTACTCCCTGTTCTATTTGCGATTTGTAGCCGATAGCCGGGCAAAAGGTCCTGGTTCCTGGCTGGTACAAATAGACCGCCCGGCCTATCGCAGCTGGTGTGGACTGGCATTCGAAAATGTATGCTGGTACCACACAGATGAAATTAAGGAGGCACTAGGTATAAGTGGCGTGTATACCGAAATCTCGACTTGGCGCAATAGAGACAAGAAAAATGGTGCGCAAATAGACCTGGTCATCGACAGACGAGACCGTATAATCAATCTGTGTGAAATCAAATATGCAGAAGATGCATACACCATCACTAAAGACTATGCGGAAAAGCTCAAAAACAAAGAGCGGACTTTTAAAGCCGCCACTAAAACCAAAAGGACAACAGCCTTGACATTTATCAGCACATACGGCTTAAAACCAAACGCATATCAGAGAGATTTAGTCAGAGCTTCGCTAAGTGCCCGGCAAATATTCAAGTTGGAATAATCATTCTGCAATAGCCCTTTTCTAAGCAGTATTGCTCTAGTGGGCTCACTACTCCTTCACTATCCAATAACTACCGAATAGATTTCCAGAGCTGATTTTCAAGATATAGACTTCCGCAGGTAGGTGCCTCAGCTCGATGCGCTGGTCTATTTGTCCTGAATGAGCGGTCCATTTTCCGGTTTGTATTGGCCTGCCAAATAAATCTAGCAGGGCCCAGTCTATTTGGTTCTGCGATGAGTTTATCTGGATGGTCCCTTGTATGGCCACCCAATCTTTGGCTGGATTTGGGGAAACCGTCAGCTGGGCAGAAAGGTCGCCACCTGCGGAAGTCCCACTGACCATACAGCTGGCTATGGTGTCGGCTACCTGCTGGCGCAAGACATCGAACAAGGGTACAAATGAGGCCCCAGGACAAGCTGTGCTACACCCCCCCTGGTGAGGGACTATATGAGGAATGATGGCCCCAGTTGGCGGATGGAAGGAACTGAGTTGAGGGTCGATATCATTTTTCGATGTCTTCCAGGCCAGCAGATTCGCCAAGCTCTCTATAGCTGCCAAAGACGGGGTCTGGTTGGTGAAGGTACCCAACAAGCAGATACCCATGGTGCCCGTATTATTGCCGCAAAAGTGCGCACCTCTTACATCTTCTCCACGGCCGACATAAATCATACCTTCCGGATCGATGAGATAATTGTAGCCCACATCCGACCATCCGTTGGTATTGACATGAAAATTCCAGATGGCCCTCACTACAGCCGCCCAATCGCTGGAACTATTGGCGCCCGCGCTATGATGAACCGGCAGGTGAGTGACCACAGTAAAGACTGGGTTGGATATTTCCGGGCAATTCCCATTGGGGCACCAGTCACCGCGACTCAGCGCAAAAGGCTGAATACAGTCATCTTCGCTACTGCTGAGCGATTGGGGAGTTGGCTCTGCGATAGAGGGTCCAGGATCAAAAAGGTGAGCCAGAAAGCCCGCATCTGGCAATCTAAACGCTATTCGACTATACTCGGCTGGAATGAAAATTTGCCCACTTACATCCACGCGAGGACTATGCCCAGCCGGATGCAGGGGTCTCCAATCGTGTGCGTCATCTCCTTCACGCGCCCAGCGATAAGCTACTTCTGTCATGGGCGCGCCCCCTTCGCGAACGAGGTGCAGCGCCCAAAATTCACCCGTAGGCCTGCTTAATTCTACCACGTAGATGCCCGCCTCTCCAGACGCTTGAACGGGTATCACATTTTGGGATATTAGCGGGCTACAGACACACAGAAAAAGTGCTGACAGCCAAAACATGTGAATTTTCATCAAGCTAAGGTACAGCGCTATTCCTTTACTTCCTCGTATCTCATCCCTTCGACATTGCGGCTCAGGGAAACTGTCACCTTACCTTCTCTGTCTGTTTCGTTGATGAGGTGTACTTCTTCGTTCCTACTGATGTACACGTCCGTTTTTCCGTTTCCTGCCAGGCCAAATCCTTGGGTCTGTTCACCGGTTTCTTTGTCTCTGACCGAAACTCGAATATCGAAGGTGCTTTCGTTTTTCAAATTGGCTCGGTAGGCGTAGTCGCTATCCTCTCCTAAGATGAATTCCTGATTGGCGGGGATAAACACTCCGGCGACACTTCTGGAGCAATTGGCTAGGCTGATCATGATTAAAGCAGCCGATATGATATATAAGGTGCGCATAGCAGTCGTTTTTATTTATAAATTATTTGACTGCGAAATACGCTTCTATGCTGCGGCTGGACGCTTCAAATAAGTTTTGAGCCGTCTCATGTTGTGATTTGAGACTAGTAGCTTCCGGGCAGGTCCCATCCGTAGCTCAGCCAATCTTCGAGGTAGTCGACATCGGATAGCTCTGGCAGCTCACCTATGGACAGATTGGCTTTTTTAGCACGCAGACGCGTTTCCTCTGCGACTGAATCGATGCTCCACTGCATTTCCCGGAACAAGCTTTCGTGAAGAGACTTCATGCCCAGCAAATAGTAACCGCCGTCTAAAGCAGGGCCTAGCACTACATCATTTTCCTTCAATAAGGAAAA
>JBCDFE010000328.1:0-4599 GCA_039178745.1 Bacteroidota bacterium
ACAAATCCCAAGGTCTTTCTCCATTTTTCCTTACAAATGCGATTCTATCCCCACCATCAGCTAAATACTCTAATTCTCTTATTCTATAATTACAAAATTGACTAGCAATTTCATCTGATAAACTATTAGGATCAAATTTTAATATTTTAGGAAATGCTTTAAAAAATTCTTCTTGTCCAACAAGAACCCTGCTAGACTTATTGATTTTTGAATCTAATTCTTTAAAGAGTGACTCGTTTTGAGAATTCCTATTATACGGATTCCTTCCTGAATTTAGATACTGCTCATAACTGCTTTTCCTTTGTTCCCCGTATGCACTTGGAGAAACTAGAGTACCACTTTTCAAATACCATTGATCTCTTAAAAACAAGATATCTTTTTCGGCAGCATCAATATCTTCTATTGCAATATTGCCATCAGTCAAATTCTTAACATGACTACTTTTTCTAAAGAAAGAATCAATCAGTTCCAACAATTGTGTTTTTCCAGTACCATTTGCACCCGATATGATTACAAATTTTGGAACATCTTTCCATTCAAATGTAGAAATACTTTTATAGCTGCCCTCAAAAGAAATATTCATATTAAGATTCATTTATTTCCTTCTGTTTCGCCGAACTCCTAGACTAGGCGCAGTAGCAACGATAGGAGCTATTGTCGTCCTAGCCAAAGTGTGTGCCTCGAATGGGCATCGAAGATGACCACTTCGAGCTATCTTTTCCTAATGAGTTTAAAGATAGCAAGAAAGGGGCATTGTTGGATATTCCAATCAAACTGACCCCCCAATTCCAATAACCTTTGACCCCCCAATTCCGGAGCTTTGACCCCCTGTTTGATAATGGCTTTCCGGAGCTTTGACCTCCTAATCGATCTGTGCTTTACTTCCACCTTTGGCAATCACCAACTGCTAAAGCTGTGGCAAAAATTAAGCGCATGGATCAGATCCGACGCATTCTCCAAACTCTTCACCAGACAGGCTCCATCAAGGGCACTGCGGCTCGACTAAAAGTGTCCAAGAACACCGTACGTGAGTACAAAAGGCGGGCCGAGTCCTATAATCCAGATCTATCGATAGTACTTGCTCTGGACGACGAAAACCTAAAGCCCATTGTGTATCCTGCCAAAACAGGTGCCAGAGCAGATAAGCGTTTACTCTTTGAGGGCAAGGTCGACGACTATCTTATTCGATTACGGCAAAAGCATACTACTCGCCAGCTTTTGTACGAAGAGTATGCCCGTGATTTTCCCGAAGGCTACAAAGCCTCCCGGTTTTATTTTCTGCTAAGACGAGCTGCTCAGAGTCGAGATTTAAGCTTACCGCTTAAACACCCACCAGGAAAAACCATGCAGGTCGACTACGCCGGAGATCGTCTCAGTTGGGTTGACATACGCACTGGTGAAGTTCACCAAGTGCAGGTTCTAGTGGCCAGCTTGCCACACTCCGCCCATATTTTTGCCATAGCCTTACCGAGCCAGTCCACCTCCGATTTTGTATATGGACTGGGTCAGGCTCTAGCTTACTTTGGCGGCGTACCTCAAATCATTGTCTCTGACAACCTCAAGGCTTTCGTCAAACGAGCCGATCGATACGAGCCTGTTTTTAATGATGTTTGCGTTCAGTTAGCCAACCATTACGGACTTGAATTACAGGCAGCCCGTGTACGAAAGCCGAAGGATAAAGCCAATGTAGAGGGTGCGGTCCGCATCGTCTACAATCGAGTCTACGCACCTTTGAGCAAGCAGGTCTTCCACAGTCTTGACGAGCTCAACAATGCCATATCAGCTCAACTGGAAATACTAGCCGATCGACCTTTTCAGAAACGCCCGGGCTGCCGTCGCGAAGCTTTTAGTTTAGAACGGCAACATCTGCGTCCACTACCTACCAAGGGTTTTGAGCTCAAGACTACAACTAAAGCCAAGGTCCAGCGCAACTACCACGTGGAGATCGGTCCAAGACACAACTTTTACTCGGTGCCCTATCAGTACGTTGGCCGCTTGGCAACCGTGGTTTACTCTAGATCAAGCGTGGAGATATATATCGGTCCTGATCGAGTAGCAACTCATGCGCGTACAGATCAACACAACCGATATACTTATACCACCGATGCGAATCATCTGCCGCGAACCCATGCGGAGTACCTAGCCGCAGAAGGACACGATGGAGCTTGGTTCCGTCAATGGGCAGGTGGGATCGGCCCAGCTTGTGGCTGGGCCATTGATAGAATTTTATCCACTAAGGTCTTCGAGGCACACGCTTATCGTTCCTGCCAGGGGGTGCAAAGCTTAGCTAGAAAATATGGACAGATACGCTTGGAAAACGCAAGCGAACGTTGCCAAACTGCTGGCCACGCTAGCTATTCTATGCTCAGAAACATCCTTGAACGCGGACTGGACAAAACTTCGGATCAGCTCCAACTTTTTGCTCCTCCAAAACACGATAACATCCGAGGGCCATCCGCCTACCGTTGATCCCTTACGCTTTTTCATTCACTAAATCACTCAATCTTTTCAATTATGACTTCAGCTTCCCTTTCTACTTTACGAGAGCTTCGCCTCTCCGACATGGCAGCGGCCTACGAGGCCATCCTCGCCAAACCACTTGACCAACAGCCCGATGGTCACGAAATGATCGCCAGACTCGTTGATGCCGAAAGGCAGGGACGCGCTCATCGCCGCACCCAGCTTAATCTTCGCCTCAGCAAACTACGCTACGTGGCTACCCTACAAGACATCGACTGTGCCCCAGCCCGTAATCTAACTTCCAGCCAACTGGCGGTGCTAACTGATCCGGCTTGGATGCAACGTGGTGAAAATGTACTCATCACTGGTGCCACTGGCTGTGGCAAATCATATCTGGCTTGTGCACTTGGCAATCACGCATGTGCACTTGGCAAACGAACACTGTACTACAACATGAATCGACTATGTGAACAGATCGCTGTAGCACAGGCGGAGGGTTCCGTCATAAAATGGCTCGATAGGCTAAAAAAAGCTCGGCTATTAATCCTTGACGACTTCGGTTTACAACCTATCACCCATCCGGTTAAGCTCTTACTACTTCAAGTGTTAGAAGACCGATACGAACGCGCAGCAACCGTGATCGTATCTCAGCTCCCGGTATCCAGTTGGCACGCTTACCTCGACGAACCTACTGTGGCTGACGCTATTCTGGATCGGCTCATTCCTAAGGCTCATCGCATCGAACTTAAAGGCGAAAGCTTGAGAAAAAGACCAGAACACCTATCTTCGTAATCAATCATTTTACGCACATGATCGATAGGGGGTCAAAGCCCCGGAATTAGGGGGTCAGATACTCCGGAATATGCAGCATTGTTCGGCTTTCCAACGGGAAAGTCCTCTGGGGAGGTGGAAGTCCTCCTGACGTTAGCGTAAGTATACGTGTAGCACGTCGCAAGGGCGCTCGGGTGGCTAGGCGTGGAAGGAAGCTGGGCAAATCGATTTGCCTACTCCCAAAAGGGAGGCTGGTTTATTGCATGCAGCCCGATCATGGGCACCACTGTGACCGAATAGCGCCTCAGGCAGTGAAAGGTATATCCCATTTTGGAATACTATCTCAAAACTAAGAATCTTTCCAAGTCGCTCAATACGAAAAGCTGAGTTGTTTTGTGAACCGCCGTATTCCGACTGAGTCGGGACGTACGGTGGTGTGAGAGGAATAAGCAGCGGCTAGTTGCCACTGCTTACCCTGCTCGATTCTGCGCATAATTAACGACTACCTTTCGTAAATCCTAACATAATCTACTTCGTAGTTATTAGGATATGTACCGTCGCTCCCTAGATTATTTTCAAAATCATGTATAGCAGAAGACACGATCACTTCCATGTCTATATTAATTAAGTCAACATTTTTATAAGCAACTCTAACGAGCAGATTGTCATAATACCACTTTATGAAGCACTCATTCCATTCGCATCCGTAGATATGAAACTCTTCCGTAGAATTATTGATATAATGCCTTCCAACATCAGATTCGTGAGGAAAGTCTTCATCTCCTTCAATTCCCCAATGATAGTTACTCTCAAATCGATTGTCAAATTTAGAAGTATATATTTCGTATATATCGATTTCGGGCGGCCAAGGATCACCTGCTAACCAAAATGCAGGCCATTGACCTTTTGATTTTGGCATTTTACTTCTAATCTCAAAGTATCCGTACTTGTATCTGTCCAATGTCTGAATCCATCCTGTTTTGTAACTGACATCCCAATGCCCATAATCTTGCCCATCCCAATCAACAAAGTGAAAGGTTTGGGGCGTATAATCTGTTGTTATTACTAGTTTATCATTTACTACAGATATACACGATGCATCATAATAATGAGTTGGTGCCTCATTGTTGTTTTTAATATTTCCGGGATGAAAAGGTGCAGTTGGTATTAACCAATGTGGATTTGTTTTCCATTTAGTCAGATCTAAATTCGATCCATTAAAATCATCATTAAAAATGTTTATCCATCCTTGTTTTATGATTGGGTTAGGTGGTGTATCTACTCCAAAACCTAAATCAATACTCGTCTTTAAATTTCTTTTCAATATTCCGTTAAGAACTTTGACAGCACAATTTGGGCCAAAAATCC
>JBCDFE010000329.1:0-4597 GCA_039178745.1 Bacteroidota bacterium
CGCCGAGTCTAATGCCGCCCGCGATATAGCCCTGGCCGAAGCCAACCGCCGCGCACTTGCTGCCAGGAAGGTAGCCGAAGCACAAGCTTTGCAGGAGGCTTACCTGGCTGAGAAGGACGCAGAAATCGCTCGCGCAGCTAAGGAAAAAGCCAAGATGGAAGCCGAAGAGGTAGTCGAGGCTGACATCGATCGCCAAAAAGCCATTATTGCCGCTCAGGCTGAAGCCGAAAAGCGTCGCGAAATTGCTAAGGGTGAAGCCGATGCCGTATTAGCTCGTTATATGGCCGAAGCCAAGGGTATGGAAGAACTGCTACGCAAGCAGGCCGAAGGTTTCCAAAAGTTGGTCGATGCCGCTAATGGCGACCCACAATCAGCCATCGGTTTCCTCATGCTTGATAAGCTGACTGAGCTGGCGCGTATACAGACCGATGCCATCAAAGAAGTCGACATCGACAAGGTCGTTGTTTACGACAGTGGCGATGGCAAAGGAGTTGGCAATTTCGTCTCTGGCTTGTATGGCATGGTGCCTCAGCTCAACGACTTCTTGCAGCAAAGCGGTATGAGCCTTCCTTCCGGCTTAGTCCAGAAAACGGAGGAAGAGGTCGAACCCAGCGCCAATGGACACAGCACTCCAGCTTCAGACATCCAAAAGAGTTAGTGTGTGACTTTTATCGAATGTTTGACGTGCCGCTTCCTACCCAGGAGCGGCACTTTTATTGTATTGCTTGTGTCGAAGAGGCAGAAGCACTGACCAATACAAATCCAGCTATACAAGCCGGGAGCTTGCGCATGGAATTGCTGCCCTGGTACGGTTCAGCTGGGTTAAAAGCGATTAATTATTTACACAGCAAGATCGCCGAAGACCCCATTTGAATAGGCTGAGGTTGTTGAGTTGCTAGACAATTAATGAACAATCCACTAAGAAAATTGCAGTTGGTGTCTGTCGAGACAAGATCTTCTATTCATCTTCAATATCTTGTTAACAAAACGACTAGTCGATTATGAATACCAAATTAGTTGCAGCAGTATTTCTATTACTATTTAGCGTACCATTTTTTAGCAGTTGTGGCAGTTCAGGCGATTCTGAACCCGATCCTATGCCAGAGCCAGAACCGGAAATGGGACCTGATTTCACCAACATGGACCCCGACTTTCCATCTTGGGTTTCCATAGACGATACGACGCCCGACGGCATGAAATGGGTGAGAAGAGAAGACCTCAGTGATGAGTTCGATGCCTGGGACAACTCCAAATGGTACAAATTACTCTGGAATTACGATGTGCCTGTTTCTATGCGTGCTGAAAACTCTGGTGTAGAAGACGGCAACTTGTGGATCAAAGCTACTTTCGATCCGGGGCAGGAAAGATGGTTCAGAACGTCCAGAATCTCCTCTATCAATTCGATCAATTACCCGATGTACACAGAAAGTCGCATCAAAACGGCTCACCTTTCCGCCTACAATACCTTCTGGCTCAATAACGGTAACATCAACAACCGCAATGAGATCGACGTGATCGAAAACAATTCCAAACCATCCTGTAATTGCCAGCCCGCTTTCCCCTGGCAGATGAACTCACAGTATTTTCACGTAGTCGATGGAAACACCCAAAGAAATAAAGGGAACTTCGATAATCGCAACCTGTCTCAGGAGAATCCATTGCGGGGTGTACCCTGGAATGAAGACTACCACATCGTGGGCGTTTGGTGGAAAAACGAAAGAGATATTCAATTCTATCTCGATGGCGAACCCGCTGGCAGCGTGGTTTCAGCGAGAGACTTTACCAGAGAGCTTTTCCTACTTTGGGATCTATGGACCTTCGATGCCACCTGGCTCGGTGGCTTGGCCATGCAGAGCGATCTGCAAGACGATCGGGTGAACACCATGTATGTAGATTGGGTCCGGACCTGGCAATTGGAAGAGGAGTAGGATCACTTGATCTCGTAAGCCTCCAATTTACTCCAGTCGAATTCTACTCCCGTACCAGGCGTGTCAGGGGCTATCGCTCGGTGGTCCTGGACCATCAGTGGTCGTTTGGTGTATTCGTCTATCGGAAAGCTGTGCACTTCCAGCCATCCTTTCGTGGGCTGGCTGGAAACCAAACTGACGTGTAGCTCCTGCATACCGTGAGAGCATGGAAGGACACCATACTCCTGGGCGAGCTTAGCGGCGGCCAGCCACCCGCTGATTCCGCCACAATTTGAAGCATCTGGCTGTACGAAGGTGAGCTTAGCTTGCTCGAAAGCAAAACCAAACTCGTAAATGGTATGCAAGTTTTCACCCATGGCCAGGGGCACATTAGTGGCCTCGGCTATGCGTGCAAAACCCAGATAATCATCGGGGATGGTTGGTTCTTCAAACCAGAGTATATCGTATTGCTCGAAGGCCTTTGAGGCATTGATGGCCTCTTCTACACTCATCGAGTAGTTGGCGTCTACCATGAAGGTAACATCGGGACCAATTAACTGGCGCACGGCAGCGATTCGCTCCATATCCTCACTCAGCTTTTCGCGCCCTATCTTGATTTTTACGGCATTGAACCCTCTGTCTAGGTACGATTGTACATTGCTAAGCAGTTTTTCGAGTGAAAACATCAGATCTATTCCACCGCAGTAAGCCAGGCAGCTATTACTATGGCCGCCAGCCATTTGCCACAAGGGTGCGTCTTCAATTTTGCCCTTGATGTCCCAGAGTGCTATGTCAATAGCTGAGATGGCAAAAGAGGCAATCCCTCCACGCCCTACGTAGTGAATATGCCACTCCATGAAGTCGTAGATTTTAGCAATTTTTCGTCCATCTTCACCCATCAGGGCAGGCGCCAGATCGTGTTCGATCATAGCTTTTATGGCATGCCCGCCTTTGCCTCCGGTATAGGTATAACCCACGCCACTGTATCCATTTTTTAGACTTACGCAGGTCGTCACCAATTCGAAAAAATGGTGGTCTCCGTGTTTAGCATCAGATAGTACTTCTGCTAGCGGTACCTGAAATAGGCGAGTTTCGATCTTGTCTATTTGGTAGCTCATTAGGCCTTATATCTTACGTAAAAGGTCTTTTTTTCCAGGTATTGCTCTATGCCATAGCGGCCATCTTCGCCACCCGTTCCGCTCAGCTTCAAGCCGTTGTGAAATCCCTGGTGTTGCTCCCCATGCCCACGATTGATGTATATCTCTCCAAACTCCAACTCGTCCTGCAAGCGCATGATTTTATTCATGTCGTTAGTAAAGACCATAGCCGCCAGGCCAAATTCGCTGTCATTGGCATATTCGATAACCTGCTCGAAGTCGGAAAACTTGATGACGGGCAAGACTGGTCCAAACAGCTCTTCGTGTACGATCTCCATATCCTGACTTACATTGCCCAGCACCGTCGGCTCAAACCAGAATCCTTTCTCGAATGGCGCTCCACTCGGGCGCCCACCACCACAGAGTACTTCAGCCCCCTTGGCTACGCTATCCGCTACCAGGCGTTCCAGCACTTGCACACCGGCTTCATTGGTCTTGGGACCGATGTCGGTATCTTCTTCATTCGGATCTCCTAGCTTGAGCTTGCCAACGGCTGCCAGGAACTTATCCATAAAGTCATCATAGATGTCTTCATGTACATACATGCGTTCGTTACAAGTGCAGACCTGGCCCGCATTGTCAAACCGAGAATGTAGTGCCCCGGCTACAGCCTGTTCTATATCTGCATCGGCAAAGACGATACAAGGTGCTTTGCCACCTAGCTCCAATTGTACATGGGTCAGGTTTTCGGCAGCTGATCTGGCAATGGCTTTACCCGTTGGTGTACCTCCGGTCATAGTCACCATTTTCGTGATCGGACTTTCTACCAAGGCCTTGCCGACCTCTACGCCACCGGTCACCATATTGATCACGCCATCGGGTATGCCCGCCTCCTTGGCCATATCGCAAAGCTCTAAGGTAGATAGTGGAGCTTCTGGCGTCGGTTTTATAACGATGGTATTGCCCGTGATGAGCGCTGGTCCTAGTTTTCTTCCTGCCAATGCCAAAGGGAAATTCCAGGCAGTAATGGCTACCACTACACCCTTGGGCACTTTCTGAATCCAGATTTGCTCGTTTGGGTTATCCGAGGGCAGAATATCTCCCTCTATTTGCCTGGCCCAGCTGCAGGCATACTCGATAAAAGAGCAGGTCACTTCAACTTCAAAACGAGCCACCTTGAGCAGTTTGCCTTGCTCTTTGGTAATAAGCTGAGCCAGTCGCTCGCTGTTTTCCCGAATCTTGGTCGTAAAGTTGCGCAATAGCCTAGCCCTTTCTATGGCTGGAGTTTTGCGCCATGCACCTTGGGCTATATGAGCGGCCTTTAGCGCCAGCTGTACATCTTCTGTTGTACCTTCCTGAACTTGGCCGACTACACTTTCGTCTGTAGGGTTAATTATCGCATCTGTTCTGCTCGATTGCGCATTTTGCCAAGCACCGTTTATATATAATTTATACGATTTCATTTCATTCGTTTTATCGACCCATCCAGCCGCCATCGACTAACATGACCGTCCCATTCATATAGGCTGAAGCTTCGGAAGAGAGAAAAACCACCGGCCCGGCAAAGTCCTCTGGTTCACCCCACCGGCCCGC
>JBCDFE010000330.1:0-4593 GCA_039178745.1 Bacteroidota bacterium
CACATAGTCTGGTGTGCTCCTATCGCCTATGCGTGTATAGTTTGCGCCTAGGTGGTAGCTCAGTTTTTCACCGCCTTGTGCCATGCCAGCATTTGCGAAGTAGCCTCTTCCGTTGGTTTGGTAGCCCGTACCAATATTAGCTCTGAATGCTTGGTTGAAGTTGAGTGGATCTGCTTCTACTACGATGGCACCGCCCAAGGCTTCAGGGCCATATCTGACGCCAGCAGCTCCTTTCAAAACCGTTATTCTACTAGCCGATGCAATATCGATCTCAGGCGCATGGTCGGTACCCCAGTTTTGGAATCCGTGCTTAATGCCATTATTTAGTATCAGAACCCGGTTGCCATATAAGCCATGGATTACCGGTAGTTGAACATTGCTGCCAACGGATGTAAAGGTTACGCCGTCAATGTCTGAAAGGGCAGAGGCTAAGCTTTGAGTTACATTGGCCGATAGTTGCTCTTTGCCTATGCTCAGCTGGGCAATAGATTCGGTGCCTTCTTCCATGGCCCGCTCAGCCGACACAGTGACCGATTCTAAAATATTTACCTCCTGCTTGAGATATATATTCTGATTTCCCCCTATATGATGCTGCTGGCAAGTAGTGTCACAATACCCTAAACAAGAAATGAGAAGCGTACTAGATGTATCACACAGCTCTTTTATATGAAACTCACCATTCAAATCTGTTAAGGCGACTTGTTGGGTTCCACTAACAGCAACCTGAACAAAAGGCAGTGCCTCTTTAGTTTCTGCATCCAGAATTGTGCCCTGTATTTCATAATCACAGGATGATAGACTTTGGCCAGATAGGCCAGAGCCAAAAGCGAGAAAAACCAGTAAAATGGAGAGCTGTTTCATCTATTAGCGATGTGGCATTAAGCATTTAGCTGCATCCAGAATAGGCAATGTGTGTATCAGTAAATAGGATGGACTTCTCTAATGGCCTATCATATCTACTGGAAATAACATACACACGGCTATGTGAATGTGCTAATATTTTCCTGGCACGTTTGGCTTTTTGTTTTCTAGCTCTAATAGTGAGTAAAAGAGCCGCAAAGATAGGTACATTAACAGTGTTAACGCAACTCTGTTGCGATAAATTTTGTGTCTAACAAGTCTTGCAGACTTACCACTCTCTTATTTTTAATTAAATTTATCAAATGGAAACCACATGGTTACAAACTGATTTTGGCACTTTTCAACTTACAGCAAGTCACTCAGGGCTGCGGTCAGTCCGCTTGACAGATATACGAGTGCCCTCTGGTCTTCCCATACCAAAGAATGAGCACCTCAACCATGCCAGACACCAGCTGGAGGAGTACTTTGAAGGGCAGCGCAAAGACTTCGAATTGACGCTCGATTGGGTAGGGGCCACTGATTTTTATCAGGCCGTCTGGGGCGAGTTGCGTAAAATACCTTATGGGCGAACGACCAGCTATCAGGGCATAGCGGAAAAACTGGGTGATAAAAATGCCATACGTGCAGTAGGCCAGGCCAACAAACACAACCCCTTGGCCATCATTGTGCCTTGCCATCGGGTCATCGCTAAAAACGGCGATTTGCAAGGCTATTTTTACGGTCTGGACTTTAAGAGGCGATTACTTGCCTTGGAAAACCCTAAGAGTTTTGCGCTACAAGAACGGCTCTTTTGAACATCTTTATTCCTTGTAGTAAATCTGTTTAAGTTTTGATTAGAATAGTCTAAACAAAGCTTGCTTGTCTGCGTTACTATTGTGCGCTATTTCGCGCTCTATATCATCGTAAAAATTTTGACTCCGTCCATGGGCCAGAATCAAAGATTAATCTATCTCGACAACAATGCAACTACCCCCACTGATCCTAGAGTGGTAGAAGCTATGATGCCGTACTTTTACGAAATTCCCGGAAACGCAGCCAGCCGCAATCACCCTGCAGGTTGGAAGGCAGAGGAAGCGGTCGACTACGCACGTGAGCAAATTGCCACACTTATTCATGCCGATCCGAGGGAAATCATTTTTACGAGTGGAGCCACCGAAGGTGATAACCTAGGTATAAAAGGTGTCTTCGAGATGTATTCTAGAAAGGGGAACCACATCATCACAGCGAAGACCGAGCACAAAGCCGTTCTCGACACTTGTGATAAGATTGAGAAAATAGGTGGCGAAGTGACCTACCTAGATGTAAATCGCGAAGGTCTCATCAATTTGGAAGAGCTGGAGGCAGCGATCACAGACAAAACTATTTTGGTATCCATCATGTGGGCCAACAATGAAACTGGTGTCATCCAGCCGATGAAGGAGATCGGCGACATCTGTGCCAAGCACGGCGTACTGTTGATGAGTGATGCCACTCAGGCTGTGGGTAAAATACCTGTTGACCCACGTGCTACAGGTGTACACATTTTGGCCTTTACCAGCCACAAGATGTACGGACCCAAAGGAGTAGGCGCACTATATGTGAGCCGCAAAAGTCCTAGAGTAAAAGTAACTAGCCAGATGGACGGTGGCGGTCATGAGCGCGGTATGCGTTCGGGCACGCTCAATGTTACCGGGATCGTAGGCTTTGGTAAAGCTGCCGAAATTGCTCGCAAGGAAATGGAGCAAGATGCAGCCCGCTTATCGAAACTGCGCGACAAACTAGAAACGGCGCTAGTAGAAAGTCTAGAAGAAGCCTACGTAAATGGCAGCGTGGAAAGCCGAATGCCACATGTCACCAATATTAGCTTTAAGCATGTAGAAGGCGAAGGCCTAATGATGACCTTCAATCAAGATATCGCTGTTTCGTCTGGGTCTGCTTGTACCTCTGCAAGTCTGGAGCCGAGCTACGTTTTGGTAGCACTAGGGTTGGGAGATGATCTGGCACATTCCAGTATCCGCTTCAGCTTGGGGCGCTTCACAACTGAAGAAGATATAGATCGTACGATCCAAAAGGTAAGAGATGGTGTTAATCATATGAGAGACATCAGCCCAATTTGGGAAATGTACAAAGAGGGCGTAGATTTGGACGCTATCGAATGGAGCGCTCACTAACAGAATTATCTCAAAGCATTAGAAAACTTACTTGTGAATCATGGCATATTCAGATAAACTTCTCGACCACTTTAAGAATCCACGCAATGTCGGCACACTCGATAAGAGTGATGAAAATGTCGGTACTGGCTTAGTAGGAGCACCTGAATGCGGAGACGTTATGCGTTTGCAAATTCAAGTAGATCCCAATACCCAGCAAATTACCGATGCTAAATTTAAGACTTTCGGCTGTGGATCTGCCATCGCTAGCTCTAGTCTGGCAACAGAATGGCTGAAAGGGAAAACCGTAGACGAAGCTCTGACCATTGACAATATGGCTATTGTTGAAGAGTTAGCACTTCCCCCGGTCAAAATTCACTGTTCCGTACTTGCAGAAGATGCGATTAAAGATGCTATTAAGGATTATCGCAACAAGCAAGACGAGTCAGAAACAAAAGAAGCAATAGGAGAAATGGCCCAAGCGGGCTGATCACCTACTGATACACTATTAAGGCTGCCCCCTGTCTGACCAATACTGAAATCATTTATGCTTTTTGTAGCAGATAGTGCAAAAAACAAGCTCAGTGAAGTGCGTGCTGCCCAGCAGCTGCCAGAAGACTATTTTTTGAGGGTAACCATCACCAGCGGTGGCTGCTCTGGTCTAACCTATCAGCTCGATTTCGATAACGAACTACAGGAGAAAGACCAAATTTTTGAAGACAACGGCATTAAGGTCGTTTGCGACCTGAAGTCCTTTCTTTATCTCTGCAACTCTACTCTGGAATTCAGCAGTGGGCTAAACGGCAAAGGTTTTGCCTTCAGCAACCCCAATGCATCTAGAGAATGTGGCTGTGGAGAGAGTTTCGCAGTTTGACAAGAATTTAAAGTCACCCTTTCTCTCATTGGTGATTTAAGATATTTGAAGCTATCTAAGGCGCTTAATGATCTTTTCGATAGCTTCAAATATCTTTTCCTTTATTAGGGGTAATTTTGTGGGATGATATTGCGTTTTGACACCAAACGCTATTACCTCACCAAACCTAGTTTAATAATGAGCCGTTTTTTCACTTCTTTAATCATTGGTCTAGCTCTTATCATGTTCTCTGCCTGCGGAGATGATGATTCGGATACTTTGAGCCTCGCAGATACACTACCCGGTACCTGGACCATCTCTGCGATTAATATCGAAGCTTCCACAACAACACCGGTTCTGGGACAGCCAGTGGAGGTGGCATCAGCGACGACTACCCTAGCCAATAGCAGCGATGCCCAATTGACCTTTACGTCTAACCCGAATAACTACAGCAGTACTGGAAATCTGACGGTCATCATCACAGGAGAAATTGGTGGTGTTGGTTTACAACCGGTTACAGAATCCTTTCCTGCTTTTGGTGGAGGCACTTGGTCTGCCAGTGGCGATATGATGACTTTCAATGAGAACCTCGGTGAATCCCTCACGCTTACCGCTCAAGAGATTTCCAGCAGCCTGATCGTTTTAGTCAGTCAAGAGACAGAAACAGAAATGGTTGGCGGGGTAGAAGAAACTACCACTACCAATTCAGAGATTCGCTTTACGCGCTAATTATTGCTATTCTTGATGCAG
>JBCDFE010000331.1:0-4589 GCA_039178745.1 Bacteroidota bacterium
AGGCCTCATAGAAGAAGGTGACACCGTGTACGATCTCACCAACGGGGAAGTCATTGAAGGATTGGGCGGACAAACTTTGGCTGGGAAGGAAACGGTGGTTTTAGTGGTGGAGTGAGCTCACTTCTAAGCAGCTAAGTCTTCTTGCACCACACGTATTGAGCTCGACTTTAACAGAGAAGAAAACCTGGAATCTCAAATCTACACTACTCGATCTCCACCTCAACGTCTGGTTTTTGAGAGGCTGCTGTTTTCATAATCGTAATCAGTAAGACTCCATTGTCCATTTTAGCACCAACTGCATTTTGATCAGCTCGCTCACTCAGTTCGAAAGAGCGCTCAAAGGATTTGATGGGATACTCTTGCAATATGAAAGGCGGATGCTCTTCAGCTGGCTGTCGGCGGCCAGATATGTAGATCACATCATCGGATAAGGTAATCGAGATATTCTCCTTGGAGAAACCCAGGGCGTAAACCCTGGCTTCAAATCGATCCCCATATTCACTGATGTTGACAGGCACATTGTGCTTAGGACGTCGATACTCAGCTTTTCTGTAAGCAGGGCGGCGGCGGCGATAGTAACTCATAATTTTAGTTTTTCCGGGTGGCTACAAGCGGAAGCACCGCTTTTTGACCACCTATCATTAATTATCAAAAAACGCATCATACCATCCCCGCAGCTCCGCCTGCAATCTCTGCTTGGCATATTGCTTGCGTGATATAATGGTCTTTAGCTTTTCATCCAGCGATTCTGCGATTTCTCGAAGGGTTTCTCCCTCAAGCTCATTGCGAACGAAGACTTCGGCTTGTGCATCGGGAAGCTTTTCTATAGCGGCATCAAAACGATCCCAGAATGCTTCGGTATCAAAATCTTCAAGATCTTCCAAGCCGACGTTAATAGCTTCATCAATAGATACGAGCATAGGCTGTCTGCTTAGCCTTCTGGATCTATCGACCAATAAATTTTTAGCACTGCGATATAGCCACGCTCTGGGTTGATCAATCTGAACTTGAGCACTTGCCCTAGCAAATGCCGACCAGATATCCTGTAGAACATCTTCTACCTCTCGGCTATCTACCCTCGATGCGATAAAGCGTCTAAGCTCATCATGGTAAGCTATTCTGATTCGCTCAAACTCATCTTCACTGGATGGGTGCATACTCTAGAAGACGTACACGGTAAATATTTACCTTAAAGTTGAATAAGAAACTCAGTTTAAAAGCTCAAACAGCTCCGAAAGTGGCCACTAAAAAAAGAAAGGCAAAAGCAACTAGACCAACAACGACTATGCCCGTCCAAAAGGCAAAACTAGATCTGCCAAAAGCGCCCTCGTCTACACCGCGATAAATGCGTCTGCCCTGCCCACCGAAGACCAGCATACCAATCAGGGACACCAGATTCAATAAACCGAGTCCAGCAGCACCGATACTTAAACCTATCAATGAAGTCAGTAAGAAAAGTACGAGGCTACCCAATGCCAGCCAGGAAGTAGACTTATCGACCTCTTCAGATAATGGCGGCAGCCCTCGCTCTGCCCTACGCGCATTTCTTCGCGCTCTTCTGGCCTCACGGCGCTCCTGCCGCTTCATCTTTCCGCGTATGATGCCAAGCGCAATCGACTCGCCCAAACTCAGCCTTCGTCCCAGTTTCTCACCAATTTCGCGATTGCGCAGGGTGCGAATATCGTCTAGGGTGAGCATGGGTTCCGTGCCATAAATCATAGCAGCAGAGATGGTATCAGTATTGGGTACAACTACCACGGCATGTGCCTGCGTCCAAGCCGAAAATAAAAGGAAAAGGAGTAGTATGAGTCTGAGCATAGAATTTTTCTTCAAATTTAGCTATCCTTCCCCTATCGCACTTCCTATGAAAAGAAATATGAGATAAACGGCTAATCCGATACCAACGAGCACGCTAGAACCGAAGAAAATGATAGATGAGAGGCTAAATACCAGTGATTTCCCTAAAGAGAGTCTCCGCCCCAGATGCTCGCGGAACGTCATATCACCGCAATGGCGATAGCCGAGTAAATCCCGATTCGCGATAGCAAATTCATCCCCACCATGGCGATAGCAATGTAGTCCCCCGAAGGTCCTCAGGCCGGAGTTATCCCTCCAGCCAGCCCATCGTTCTCTCTACTGCTTTTTTCCAGCCTTTGTAGCGACGGCTGCGCTCTTCTTCTTCCATCTTGGCCTCAAATCGCTTATCGAGTTGCCAGGCTTGGGCCACATTTTCCTTTTGCCAATAGCCAACGGCCAGGCCCGCCAGGCAGGCAGCTCCAAAGGCCGTAGTCTCGGTCACTCTGGGTCTTTCCACCGCCTTATCCAGTATATCCGATTGAAACTGAAGCAGTAGATCGTTAGCACTTGCTCCGCCATCTACGCGCAGCGCACTCAGCTCGATACCAGCATCCTCCTGCATGGCCTCCAACACATCTCGTACCTGATAGGCCATACTATTCAGCGTAGCCCGCACCAGGTGTGCCTTGTTTGTGCCACGAGTAAGGCCAAAAATGGCACCGCGCGCATACATATCCCAGTAAGGTGCCCCCAGACCGGCAAATGCAGGAACCACATAGACGCCGTCGCTATCATCTACCTTATTGGCGTAGTGCTCGCTGTCCGGGCTCTCGTCTATAATCTTGAGTCCATCCCGCAGCCATTGTATAGCCGCACCAGCTATAAACACAGAGCCTTCCAAGGCATATTCTACCTGACCATTCAGCTCCCAGGCTATAGTGGTCAGCAGGCCATTCTGGCTGGTTACGGCCTCAGTTCCCGTATTCATCAGCATGAAGCAACCCGTGCCGTAGGTATTTTTGGCCATCCCGCTTTCAAAACAAGCCTGACCAAAGAGTGCAGCTTGTTGATCGCCTGCTATCCCGGCTATGGGAATCTCTCCACCTAAAAATTTAGCCAAACAGTGACCATAAACTTCACTGCTGGACTTGACTTGGGGTAGGACTTCCGCAGGTAGATTCATCTCTTTGAGCAGTCTGTCATCCCATGCTTTTTTTCGAATATCGAAAAGCATGGTGCGGCTGGCGTTGGTGACATCCGTGATGTGCTGCTGCCCACCCGTCAGTTTATACACCAGCCAACTATCTATGGTGCCAAAGCACAATTCTCCTTGCTCGGCCCGATCTCTCGCACCAGGCACATGCTCTAGCAGCCAATGCAGCTTTGTTCCACAGAAGTAGGCATCGATCACTAAACCTGTCGTTTGCTTGACGTAGTCGCTCAGGCCTCTCCCCTTGAGCTCATCGCAATAAGCGGCTGTTCGACGGTCTTGCCATACAATCGCATTGTGCAGCGGCTCTCCGGTCTTCTTGTCCCAAAGCACCGTAGTTTCCCTTTGGTTGGTGATGCCTATGGCAGCAATATCTTCTGGTCCTATTCCGACTTCCTTCACCACTTGCTGCATTACACTCAGCTGACTTTCCCATATCTCGATGGGGTTGTGTTCTACCCAGCCAGCTTGTGGAAATATTTGCGTGAATTCCTTCTGTGCCAAGCCGACAATCGACCCGCGGAAGTCAAAAAGAATAGCACGCGAACTGGTCGTACCCTGGTCGAGCGCAAGAAGGTATTTTGTGGTGGACATAAACTATCGGCTTATTCAATGTGTACATGTAGAATCTGTAATGTAAGATGTTAAATGTGCAATGACAAGTTAGTTGTTTGAGAATCAACATGGAGATCATAGAGAACATGGGTAGCATCGAGAACCTCATAGCGTCCGAAGGTCCTGCGAGCGTTCGGTGGCACCTCCCAAAGCATAAAAAACATGAAGAGCATCGAGAACCCCGCAGCGTCCGAAGGTCTTGCGAGCTTTCGGCGGCACCTCCCAAAGCATATAAAACATGAGGAGCATCGAGAACCCCGAAGCGTCCAAAATTCCTGTGAGCGCTCGTAGATCTCGAATCATTCCATACATCAACCATCCATAACCATACATGCCCAACCAAAGAATACCGTTTACACAAGTCCCCCAGTTTTCAAGCCGAGATGTCGCTTATGCCACGGCAGATTCCAGATTGCAATCATTTTACAAATACGAAGTTTCGCTAGAGGCTTTCGAGCGAGTATTTGCCGATAAGGCATCCGACCAAGTCGATAGGGAGCTGCTTGCTGAACAACTTACAGCCCAGTATAAGGAGCTCGGTATTTCCAACCCGCCTACTGACCAGATCGAAGCGCTGGGCAGCAAACACGGTTTCAGTGTCATTACCGCCCACCAGCCTAGCCTGTTTACCGGGCCGTTGTACTTCATCTACAAGATTTGTTCTTGCATCAATCTGGCACGCCAGCTCAATGCAGCCTATCCTGACCGAACCGTGGTTCCGGTATTTATTACGGGTGGTGAAGACCACGACTTTGAAGAGATCAACCACCTGCATCTGTATGGTAAAACCATCAGTTGGCAGGAAGATCAGGGTGGCCCCGTAGGCAAATTGCCTACATCCAGTCTGGCTCCGGTTTTGGAGGAGCTAAAGGGTATTTTGGGCGATCGCGAAACCGCACTACACATTTTTGAGCGCATCCAAAAGCACTTTACCGAGCAGGCGCACTACGGACCAGCAACCGTCGCA
>JBCDFE010000332.1:0-4567 GCA_039178745.1 Bacteroidota bacterium
TCGCCGGTGAATTCATCGCCTATTCGCATTTTCGCGAACATAGCCACCTCAGCTCCCATAACGGCTTGACCATCGTGCATATAGAGCTCACCCTCGGCCAGCTCGCCGCCATACCAATCGATGAGGTTAGGCGTAGCACCGACGATACGGAAACCGCGAAAATTATCGCCCATAGATAGAGGCACCGCTTCATCGATCAGCGGATGGCGTGGATTCAGGAAGGCTTTGACTTCGTCTATGGTCAGGTTTCCGGTGGGCGCATCGAGTTGGTACATGCTGCTCATGACCATCTGCAGTGGGCTGCCTTTTGCACCAAGTATAAGATCGACCCCGGCTAGATTGCGGTCGAAGTTTTGATTGAGTTGCTTTTGCAACAGCAACAAGATGACGACCAAGCCCACACCCAGCGCCAACAGCAATACGCTCAGGCTGGACTGCAAGGGGCGAAAGACGATATTCTTCCAGGCGAGTTTAAGCACATTCATAATTCGATCCTTTGGTCAATTTGGGAAGTAAGTCGCTGGTCGTGTGTCACAATGATGAGGATGGCATTGACGGCTTCTGCCCGCTGCCGGAGTAAGTCCAGCACGCGGTCGGCATTATCGTCGTCGAGGGCAGAAGTAGGCTCATCGGCCAGTATGAGTGCAGGTTCATTGATGATGGCCCGGGCGATAGACAATCGCTGTTGCTCGCCCACACTGAGCTGATGGGGTCGCTTATCGTACTTGTGGCCGATATCCAGCTGTTCCAGTGTATTCTGGATGTGTGCTTCATCGACCTTCCGGCCAGCCAGCTGCTGAGCTAACGCCAGATTCTCCCCCACCCGAAGCGCTTTCACGAAGTGGTGCTGTTGATAAACCAACCCCAGATACTGACCGCGAAACCGGTCCATCTGAGCCTGAGAAAGCTGATCGATGACAGTATCCGAAAGTTCAATATGACCGGAGCTCGGTCGCCGCAAGCCCGCCAGCAGCTGCAATAGTGTAGTTTTACCACTGCCCGATTTGCCCAGAACCAGCAGATGGCTACCGGACGAGCAACTCAGATCGGGAAAACGGATACTGGGTCCATTGGGATAGGTAAAGCTCAGGTCTTTGGTGACGAGCATGGAGGTTGGATGATTTTTGACGAAGTTACGGGTTTTTCCCACTCATTCACGCCGTTTATAGCCCTCAACGAGTTGGATAACCAGACCATAGCTGAGAATGCCCTCGCTTACGCCCTGGGCCCGCAGGTAAGTATCGTATACGGCCGTGCGGAAACGCGGAAGCAGATCGGGATACTTGAGGTTGTTGGCGTAGATATGGGCCAGATCGGTTTTGATGCCTTCGTAGAGACTGTGCTGCCGCCATGCAAAATATTTATACGGCTGAGCGCGGCGCAGTCGACTGGCCATACGCCTCCAGTAATCGAGCCGGAATGCGTATTCCAGGGCCGGATCGGTCGCTTGAAAGCCAGTCAATACCGACCAAAAATTGCAGATGCCTTCGTCGCCAAACCCATAGCCGTGAGCCATCTCGTGCGCAACCACTCCAGGTAACTGGAGGGCTGTGAGCCCACTATCGGCATTACCTTCGCCAACCCATGGCCAGTATACACCAGAGGTGCTGAACCGCATCAAAACGCCCTTGGGCCAAAGCTGCCTGACCAGCACTCGGCCTGCGGTGGGATAGCCTTCCTGATCGAGGGCATCCTCCAGCATCTGGCGAGTCTGACGGACCCAATCTTTGGGGAGCTGCTGGTGGGTAAAAGCTACGCTGGAATCAGCTAAAAACGTCTGGCGAAGCGAAGCCAAAGCCTGGGCCTCTTGATAGACGTAACTGGCCAACGCCGACGAGTCTGGTGCGTACCTGCGGAAGTCCAAAACCTCCTCAACAGACTGACGGCCATAGTTGAAGCCCCACAACCAAAAAAAAGCGACGATCAACCAGGCAAAAAAGCGCACCAATCGGGTAGCTGCAAATCCCAACGCCCTACCCCAGCCTATGTGGCGTCTACTTGTGAAGATCTTGCGCAGCCAACTGATGAAAGCATACAAGACCAATCCCCAGAACACGTAGAATAGCGGAATAGGAAACCAGCTACCGACCAGGGTATCCCAGATGCGGCGAAGCATGGGAAACAGTGCCCGGCTGTAGCCTTGCTCGATCCAGGTATCGGGAACGGTCCACCTGATCAAAAGACTGATTGCTGCCAGAGCTATGGGCAGGAGAACCGAGAACCAGCGAATGCGGAAGTCCTTTTGCGACATTTGGTACTGGGCTTTTTTAAAATTGCCAACCCAAAGCCCAAAGTTGACGTTTACTATTGGAACGCACGAAAATGTGCACCATTTCATCCACAAAAAATAAATTTAACATGGCTTTTCAGCTGACCGATGACAACTTTCAAGAGAAAGTATTAGATAATAGCGGTGTATCACTGGTCGATTTCTGGGCCGAATGGTGTGGTCCCTGCCGCATGGTCGGTCCGATCGTCGATGAACTGGCTACAGACTACGAAGGCAAAGCCGTAATCGGTAAGGTCGATGTAGACAACAACCCTAACATCACCATGCAGTATGGCGTAACCTCTATTCCTACCCTGCTGGTCATCAAGGACGGCCAGGTGGTCGACAAGCATGTTGGTGTAGCTACTAAAAAGGCGCTGGCCGACAAGCTAGACAAGTTTCTCGCTGTAGCCAGCTAATCGATTGTAACAAATAACTGCCTGAGCATCCTCTGAATAGGATGCCTATATTGAGGGCGCGACGAGGAAGCTTGTCGCGCCCTCAATCATTTATATGAAGATCATATTTCTCGATGCAGCTACCCTTGGAGATGTACCCAACTGGGACATGCTCGAAGACCTGGGCGAGTATACGGCCTACGATTTCACCGCTCCAGAGCAAGTCGTAGAACGGCTGCGAGCTGCCCAAGTAGCTATTACCAATAAGGTCGTGCTAGATGCGGCCCTCATCGAGCAGCTGCCCGAATTGAAACTGATCTGTGTGGCAGCCACCGGCACCGACAATGTGGACAAAGAGCGGGCCGAGCAATTGGGTATAGCCGTGCGCAATGTGAGCAACTACTCGACCAATGCTGTGGCTCAACTGACGATGACGGCTCTTTTCGCACTGGACTATGATCTCATACATCTCAATCAGGCCGTCTATGATGGTACCTACTCCCGATCGCCCAGCTTTTCTTATTGGCGGCAGGATTTTTACGAGCTCTGTGGTGCTCGCTTCGGCATCATAGGGTTGGGTACTATTGGCGGGCGCGTAGCCGAGCTAGCGGAAGCTTATGGCGCTAGGGTCTGCTATTACAGCACCAGCGATCAAGAACGAAGCGATGATTATGAGCGCGTATCACTGGATGATATACTGGAGCACTGCGAAGTGATCTCGATACATGCTCCGCTCTATAAAAGATCCGAAAACCTGATCGCCTGGCCACAGCTACAACAAATGCGCCCTACGGCTTATCTGCTCAATTTTGGTCGCGGGGGTATCGTCAATGAAGCCGATCTGGCACGGGCCATAGATGAAGAAGAAATTGCCGGTGCTGCTGTGGATGTTTACCAGCGCGAACCCATACCTGAAGATCACCCCTACCTAAGGGTCAAGCACAAAAACCGGCTACTACTGACCCCGCACGTAGGTTGGGCTAGTGTAGAAGCCCGCATGCGCCTGGTAGAAGGCATAGCTAAAAACATTGAACAGGGCTGGTAATATGAACACAATGCACAGATTTTGGATAGCCCTCTCGATACTTATCGTCAGTCTTGGACAGCTTTTTGCCCAGCACATCGACGTTCATGGCACCGTAACCGATACCGAAGGCGACACCCTCGTGGCAGCCACCGTACGCGTACTCAACTCGGTAGTGGGCACTTTTACCGACGAGCATGGTCACTACGAACTCGAAGTAGCTCCAGGGCGAATCCGAATTGTCGCCTCCTATGTGGGCTATGCCCGATACGATACAATACTGCAGCTCAGCCCGACGGCAGACGACCTCACCCTCGATATCGTCATGCAACCCAGAGACTTCAATATGACGGAAATCGTAGTCTTGGGACGGCGCTCTACCGGCCAACTGGAAGCCATCACCCAGCAGCAGAAAGCCTTGAGCAGGACTCAGATTTTGCATGCCGAGGTATTCAACCGCTTTCCCGACAACAATCTCGCCGAGACCGTCAGGCGTATGCCCGGTGTGAGCCTGGATCAGGCTGGCGGCAGGGCGGAGTTCATTCGGCTGGGCGGGCTACCCCAAGACTACGTCGTCACCCAGCTCAACGGCCAACGACTGCCGAGCATTCGCCCGGAAGCACCGAGATCGGCCAGTCTCGACTTTATCCAATCCAATCTATTGGAAGAGGTCGTGGTGCTCAGATCCAGGACGGCCGATCAGGACGCAGATGCCGTAGCTGGTCTAGTCGATTTCAGGCTGCGCCAACCCGATGAAAAGCTGGAGCTGCTGGCCCAGGCCGCTGGTGGTATCTATACCGGTGGGGGGAATCGCGAACTAGGCCGTGGCATCTATCAGGCCAGTCTATCGGTCAATAGCGAGTTGAGCGAAGAAAA
>JBCDFE010000333.1:0-4560 GCA_039178745.1 Bacteroidota bacterium
AAATCTTCTGGATGGACCCTTGGTTGTAATAGAGATGAAACCACCCGTAACGTCACCATAAGCGGCAGGAACACCACCGATAACCGTTTGAAGCTGCTCAATTTCCGACTCCTGAATCAGATTACCCTGAACACGGATGCCGTCTACATAATAGTAGGTGGCATTCGAACGAGAACCTCTGATGTTCAAGGCGCCGCCCTCGTCGGTAGATGCGATACCCGCACCAGTTGCTGCAAGCGCGTTGATATTACGCGTGGGCAGTTGGCGAATCTCCGATGAGGTCACCGTATTGCCTACTGTTGTGTTGTCTTGTTCTACGAGTGGCTCTTCAAAGCCGATAACTACGACTTCATTAAGGTTTATTCCAGTACCCGTACCAAGCTGTATGTCTACCCGGTTTGACTGGCCTTCATAGATTTGGATGTCAGTGACACGCTTGGCTTGATAGCCCGTGTAAGTCACCTCCACGTCATATACCCCTGGGTCTACATTGGCGAAGTAGAAGTTACCATCAAGGTCAGTGAAATTTCCGGTTTCTAAGTTGCCGTCCTTATATAGGGCAACTGTTGCTGAGATTAGTGGATCACCATTGTCCTCGTCAGTGACCGTACCTGATATGGAGGTCTGAGCGAAGAGAATCAATGATGTAATACTAAAGCAAAAGAGAAGTAAGGCTCGTTTCATACTCGGCTTTTTTCACATCCGAAGGTTAGTGAGTGAAAGTCCTTCGGAATGGCCACAATAGTGTGTACAATACAAAAATGCAGAAGTGTGCCCGCTTATCCGAATGTTAACAAGCATTGAGGCAAGTAGCCGACAAAACTATCAAGCTCGGAGAGGACGCACATCGGCAAAAATAGAATTTTCGAGTAAATGCAGGTACTATTATTTGCACCAATAGCCATCTACAAAGAAACACAAGGCCTAAATTTGCACTTATGAAGACTTACTTATACGCTATATTTATCTTTATAGTATCTTGTGATTCAGTTGGCTACAATGAAAATAGTCAAAATCCTATCTTACCTGCAAGCGAGGTCAGATACTTGGAATCAAGTGGACAAATACGTGCTATTTTACAGCTCAAACAGGGCGATAGTTTGGCAACTGCCCAATCTTATACGCCTGCACCAGACCAACCACCTCTCTTTTTAGGCAGCCCGATGCAGTTCAGAGAGACTAGGCAAAGATGGATGGAAGAAAGGGAACTTGATTGGACGGGGCAGTTGAGATTTGCCATCCCAAGGCCAGCTGATTCAGGCGATCGGGAAAGGTTAGCTTACGAAATAAATATGGATCCACCGACTATCGATAGTATCCCAACGACTATAGATCTGAGCCGAGGCAGTCGATTCCGTTTTGGGGACTCTTCCCTGGAGGACAATGAAAGTCTACTTATCTTTTTTGAAACTCGCGAGTGGAACCCCGGTGTAAAACGCATACTCATAGCAGGCCCAACCAGCGACTCTTATGCCCGCCTACCTCCAGAAGCACTCAGAGAGCTGCCCGCGGGCAATTATGAATTGTACTTGGTGAAGCAGAAACTGAGTCGAGATACGATTCCCGGCTTAAGGGCTTCTACGCAGATCGAGTATTTCACCAAGCGGGGGGCTGTTGAGGTGGTTGGCTCTCAGTCATCTGAGTAACGCCAACCAAAAGGAGCTACTAAGAGGGCCGATAGTAAGTGAATCCCTATTTTCGCACCAGAAACCTATTCTCTATGCGATTAGTGACTTTGGTCATGTTTTGTGTGGCTGCATGCTTTTTACAAGCGCAATCTGGGCAGTATTATGATCAGGCGTTTACGGCGGCAGATTCCACCCGCGGAAGTCTGAAAGAAAGCCGCGCTTGCTATGATGTGACTTTTTATCATCTGGACATTGACCTCGATCTGAAAAACAAAGCCATCTCTGATGGACAGCTAACCATGGAATTCCGATTGATGAATAGGCCAGATGAGCTACAGTTCGACCTATTCGACAATATGGAGCTGGATGCAGTGCGGCTAAATGGTGTACCAGTAGCAGGGTTGAGGCGCAAACATCAGGCTGTCTTTTTTGAGCTTCCAGACAATATAGAAACGGGCGAAGCCACTGTACACACGCTGGATATCGTGTATCACGGTCAGCCTCAAATTGCAATGAATGCCCCCTGGGACGGTGGTTTTGTCTGGTCGAGAGATGCACGCGAACGCTACTGGATAGGGGTAGCCTGCGAGGGTACCGGCGCCAGCCTGTGGTGGCCAAATAAAGACCACCTGAGCGATGAACCCGATAGCATGCTCATCAGCGTGACGGTACCGAGTCGTTATTTTGTAGCGTCGAATGGAAACTTGCGGGCTGAAGAAGAACTGTCCGGCGGTAAAAAGCGCTACGACTGGTTTGTCTCCTACCCCATCAACAATTACAATGTATCGATCACCGTGGGGCACTATGTCCACTTCTCCGACACCTACCTCAGTCCATTTACCGGGGAAGAGCTTCCGATGGATTACTACGTACTCGACTACAACGAGGAAAGGGCAAGAACGCACTTTGCCCAATCTCAGGGAGTTTTGGAGGCCTTCGAACACTACTTCGGTCCATACCCCTACCGCCGGGATGGGTTTGCCCTGATCGAAACGCCCTACCTCGGTATGGAACACCAATCGGGGATCGCCTATGGCAACCGATATATGCGCGGTTATCTGGGCGGGTTGATTCCCAGGGATATGAACTGGGACTACATCATCGTGCATGAAACGGGTCATGAATATTTTGGCAACAGCATCAGTGTGCCCGACCATGCGGAGATGTGGATTCACGAGTCGTTTACGACCTATATGGAAGCACTGTACGTCGAGTATCATTTCGATGAAGATGCAGCCAAGCGATACTTGCGCTCGCAGCGACCATATATCAGAAATCAGGCTCCGATACTGGGGCCCTTAGATGTCAACTTCGACGAGTTCAGCAGTAGCGATCATTACTACAAGGGATCATGGGTACTGCACACCTTGCGCAATGCCATTGATGATGACGAAAAGTGGTGGCGCATCCTGCGTGGGTTTTACGATCAGTTCAAGTATAGCATTGTGCGTACTCCCCAAGTTGTCGACTACTTTGTAGAAACTGTAGATGAGGCGTGGGTAGGACCATTTTTTGAGCAGTATTTGATGCACCCGAAATTGCCGGAATTGAAAGTCATGTCCGTTCAATCGTCCGGGCCAAGTGGCGTTGTATGGCAATGTCGTTGGGAAACCGAAGCCGAGGACTTTGCCATGCCGGTCAACCTGATCGTAAATGGAGAAGTGAAGCGCGTGAACGCAACGGGTGACTGGACAGCTTTCGCAGCTGATCCGAATACGACCATTGAGCTGACGCCCGACGAATTTCTAATTGAATTTACGCTACAGAATTAATTTTTTCACTAGGCCCATCTGGCAAACTCCCGGAAAAAAAGAAAAACAAAATCTTGGCGTTATCTTTGCTTATATAAAATCGTGATCATCATGAAGAACCTTTTTGTTTTCGCTTTTGCCTTATTGGGCACTACTACCCTAAGTGCTCAAGTAGAGCTCGATCTAGAGACCTTTGAGCCTACCACTTATGAGTTAGATGGGCGTTGTTTTTACGTACGCGGCCAGTACCACAACCTGAAGACGTTGAGGAATCTCCCTAAAAGCAAAATCACCAGGGTATTGGAAGCCACGGCCGAAGAAGCTCCGCTGCTGCTCGAAGCTTATGGCGAAGAGCCCTACGAAACGGATTGTAGCCAAGGGCTGCTTTGGGTAGAAGTACAAGAGAATTAGTCGAGGTAGTCGAACTTCAATCCACTACTACCTTCGCCCCGCCCGGTCGTCTTTCTGATGCCCAACCAGGTATATACTTTGCCATCGTACCATCGGGTGCGCTGAAAGCTAAGGCGCACATGTGCACCTGCGCGGGGCACTTCTTCTTCGCGTAGAAAGTAAGGTGCTGGCTCGGCTTGATCCAGACCTTGCCGCAGCAAACTCGTTCGCGCTTCGATCTTTTGGGGTGGCTCTGTATCGCCGAGAAGTACACGCGGCATAGCTGCCCTTTGCAGATCGATCTGCTGCTGTTGACCAGGAATGTGCACAGGTATAAAGGGTATCCAACATTCGGGTACGGAGTTTACGATCTTGTACTTCACCGATGTGTTTAGGTCATTGTTTGTACTCGGTTCGGTAGCGGGTACTTCCGTGGGCGCAGCTACGTTACTTTGGTAGCGAGCGCGTAGTTCTCTGGCAGCTTCTTTTCCCCTGCGTGGCTGCCCATCGGCGAGGGTAATTTGACTTTCCAAGCCCCAGACCATATTCGCCATTTCATCTCTGAGCAAGCGCACCTCCTCCAGAGGTTTACCTTCCAATAGTTTCGGAACAGCTGGTAGCAAGAGCAGATCATTAGACGCAGGCACATTGCGCTGGCCAGCCACACTAGGGTGGAACATGCTCCACCGTTCCCAGTCTTGGTCGTTGCCTTGCCCGGCGTGTTCTATCCAGGTCTTTTCTCCGAAGCTGTCCGTTATCATTAGCCCCTTGACACGAGCTACCGTACCCAC
>JBCDFE010000334.1:0-4553 GCA_039178745.1 Bacteroidota bacterium
CCCATCAGCTTATTTTCGGCCCTGGGCATCATCGCCCTCATCGGTATCATCGTCAATGATGGTCTGGTCTTCATCTCGACCTACAACAATAAAATTCGCAATGGCCTCGACATGATGCGTGCTTTGCGCGAAACGGGCAAGTCCCGCTTCAGGCCCATTTTGCTCACTTCGATCACCACCTTTGCAGGTCTGGCACCTCTGCTTTTAGAAAAAAGCCGACAGGCACAGTTTCTCATCCCCATGGCCATTTCGGTCGCCTTTGGATTGCTGGCGGTCACCGTGATCTTGCTGGTCTTATTGCCCGCCCTATTGGTCTTACTCAACCGCTGGCGAGTGTTTGTTCGCTGGCTCTGGCACGACGAAAACGTGGATTATCGCGAAGTAGAGCCCGCCTACCGCCAGCTAGACGGCAACTACGATCCCGACAAGCCCATTGGTATTAGTCCATCCAAACAAGATGAACCGGTTGTATGATGGTATTTAGGTTTTTTCTTTTTGTACTTCCGCTGGTCGGATTCCTCTCTGCCAGCGGGCAGACTCCAGCTGCTGGCCTCACCCTCAGCGAAGCCATTCAACGCGGTCTGGAGCAGAACTATGGCATACAAATTGCCGAAGCAGATCTGGCCGCCGTCAATAACGACAACAACTGGGCGCTAACCGGCCGCTACCCCACCATCAGCCTCGGATTAAGCCCCAGCGTAGTCTTTCGCGACAATGTCAACCCGGCCAGCATCGTCAGCATGAGTACCATCACCAACTATGGGGTAGCACCATCTGCCAACCTCAACTGGACACTCTTCAACGGTGGCCGGGTGCGCATAGCCAAAGAACAACTCGATGCCCTGGCCAACCTGAGCGAATCCCAGCTTCAAATCGAAGTCGAGAATACCGTTCAGTCCATCATTCAGGCTTACTATCAGGCCGTCGTACAGCAAGAGCGCATAGGCGTACTTCAGCGCGTCAACGGACTGAGCCGCGACCGAATCGAATATCAGGAACTGCGGCAGGAATACGGCCAGGGCGGTAGCTTTGATCTGCTGCAAGCGCGAGATGCCTACCTCAACGACTCCATCAATCTACAAATCCAGGAATTCAGCTACGAAACCGCCCTGCGCAATCTACTCCAGCTTATGGGCGATGAAGAGCTTAACACCGACATACAACTGACCACAGCCCTCTCCGAGTCCGAGTCGACTTACAACCGGCAGGCCCTGATCGATCGCATGCTCTCCTCCAATGCCAACCTATCGGCCCTGCGTGTCAACCAGGAGCTAGCAGCCATCAATACGCGACTGGCCGAATCCGAAAATTCCATCCAGATTGGCCTACAAGCCGGCCTCAGCTACGACATCACGGTGCAAACCGGCACCCAGACCTTCGATTTTGGAAGCGATCAGCCCACACGCGAGCAAGAGTTACCGGGCGTAGCTTCGCGCACCCTTCAAGGCAACTTGGGCATCAACGCCACCTACCTGCTCTTCGATGGTGGCGCCCGCAACGTACGCACCCAAACGGCCCGCCTGAGAGAAGTCACCAGCCGCCTGGACCTGGAAGGAACCAAGCAACAACTCAAATCGACCCTGCTAAACCTGCTGGCCAGCTACGACAACCAACTGGCTGTGCTGGCACTCACCCGCCAACTCATTGACAATGCCGCTGCCAACCTAGAGCTGGCCGAAGAGCGACTCCGCGGTGGCACCATCAACAGCTTCGACTACAGGGCCGTACAGCTCTCCTATCTCAATGCCGAGTTTCAGCTGCTACAGGCCTTGCTAGACCTCAAAGTGACAGAGACCGATATTCTGCGATTGACGGGGCAGATTGTGAATGGTGGCCAAGGGTAGTTTGATAATCTAGAGAGTATTTGGCACGGAGTTACTTTGCTGATTTGGAGCGAGCTAAGGCACGCACGCCTTCTTCGAAATGAATGACATTTTTGTAGCCCAACTCCTTTCTCGCCTTCTGATCCGAAACAGAAAATTCTCTGCCCATAAGCCGTACAGCTAAAGCAGGAACAGGAGGTCTTGATTTTAGTCGAAAAAGCCTCCAAATAAAATCGAAAATTCCAGCAAATAGAGCGGCTATACCCAAGGGGAATTCCTTATTTCCCGGTTCTAATCCATGAGCTTTAAAAATGGCAGAAAACGTCGTTCGCATGCTCCGTCTATCTCCATCAGTTACAAAGTATGCCTCTCCACCCAAGTCACTCTTTAAGGCGGCAATAACTGCCGATGAAAGATTATCGATATGTATCGTACTAAGTATTTGATGACTGCCACCAATCCATCGCCACTTTCCAGCTTTTACACGTTCAAAGACCTCTTCCATATGATGGTTATCTGGTCCCCAAATAGCAGGAGGCCTTAGAGAGATTGTCTTAAAATTAGGCGTATTTTTTGCAAGTACCGTCCTTTCAGCTATTGCTTTTGTCTTCGGATATAAGTCTCTTGGTAGACCTGGATTAGCCCGATCCTCAGTTAGGTTCTCGATAGGGCTTCCGGGAACCACCGGCGCAGCACTGATGTATATGAACTTTTTGACGCCCCTACTTTCAGCCATCTCCAATAAAGTCCTAGTAGCTTCTACGTTTATCTGGTAAAACAGCTCAGACTCGTAGTTGAAATCCATATAGGCCGCAGAGTGGACTACTGCTTCGCATTCCTCCAGGGCCGAAGCTGTTCTAGTGGATAGGCTGGTCAGGTCGTCCATAATGGGAATACCACCTACTGCTCTGACTTTTTGTGCTGCCGCTTCCGACCTGCAAAGTGCCATTACTTCATATTTATGACGAATTAAGAATGGTATCATGTGCTGACCCACAAAGCCCGAACCTCCGGTAATAAATATTTTTTGCATACCCATTAGAGTTTATGCAAACCTAGGTCGGCTAAAACCCTGGAGGTTACCTGAAAAGGACTAATACATACCTCAAAAAGACAACTTATCCAGCTATTTCACTAGGTGACTGCCCAAAGTACTTCTTAAATTGAGCCGAGAATTGAGATAGGTTCGTATAGCCCAGGCGATGCCCAATTTCACTTATAGTCCCTTCATTTTCTAAAATGAGCCGACGAGCAACTTTTAGCTTAGATCGTAGGTAATATTGATAAATAGATACTCCGAATAACGCTTTAAACTTGGCTTTTAGCTGAGACGAACTCATAGCACAATTTGTAGCTAGATCGTCAATTTTAGGAGCTGATCCGAAAATATGGTTCATCAAAATGCCCCTTACCATTAGGAGTTTTTCTACATCTGCGGTCTTAAGATGAGATTCGTTGTTCTCCCAGTCTTCCTGATAAAAAACAGGAAGAATTTCACCTAGTATTTCCAATAAGGCCCCTTGCTGCGCAAAAAAATTGGTTTTCTGATTAGCGTCTAGCGCCTTTTTCAGCCTTTCTTTAAGGCTATCTGCTATCTCTGCATAATGACAAAACGGTAGTGCTTTGGCATCTGCATCAGCACCCATTGTTTTTAAAAACACATCCATAGTGGATTGTGGAATAGAGAAAAACACCACTTCAAAAGGGATGTTTACCTCGTTCCGCCCGGAAGAGCCTTTGCCCGGAGAAAAAAACAAAACCCCTACTTGTCCTGCTATTCCCAGCTCGTATTTACTGCTTTGTATTTCCTTTTTGAGTAGCTGATTGGAAAGGTTGATATTTATTATGTACATGCCACTATCTTTAGGATTAGAACTGGAGACTTCCACTTGCTGGTTGAGGCAATATTGATAATGGTGAAGCTGAATTTGATGAGGTAGTTCGTACAGTTTACAAAAGCCCCTACCCATAGATCGAGGAATAGCAATGGCATTATCCTTGGCACTGACACCAAACTGTTCGGCCATCTGTTGAAGCTGGGTTAAGCCAGGACTGATCTGAATATTGATCTTCATTCTACGAGCACTACAGCCTCAAATTTACTGGTGTTTTCTATTAGTGGGCACCTTGTTCAAATACAGATTATATTTAGGGAGTCAAAATCAATTGATAATGGGAACTCTTTTAAAACTGGCCCACCTCAAAATTTGATATAATTGTTAACCCCAAGTATTACATCCCTACTTTACCTTTTGCTGCTACTGGTTTTTAGTTGCTGTGATTCCTCTACAGGATCAAGAGCATCCCCTTTCGAAAGCTGCTCATTAAATGAAGCAGAACAAGATATTATAGGAGCCTTAGACGCAGGTGAAGCCAACCCTTTTGAGTGGCAGGATGGTTCAGCGCAAGATGCACAATTCAGTCCTTTAGTTGAATATCTTGGAGAAAAACCTATCGTAGGTATGGGAGAGGCCACCCATGGCACGGCCGAATTCTATCGCCTTAAAAATCAGTTATTTCGTCTTTTGGTAACAGAGGCAGGATTCAAGGCAATTGTATTCGAAATCCCTTGGGGCAATGCGCTAGTGGTGAATGACTACGTGCTGAATGATATAGGTACGGCAGAATCAGTCGTTGGGCAAACATACTACTGGACCTACAATACTCAGGAGGTGATCGACCTCGTACAATGGATGCACGACTACAATCAGGGCCTGTCAGAGGAAGAAA
>JBCDFE010000335.1:0-4494 GCA_039178745.1 Bacteroidota bacterium
ATGATGCCGACCAGGTCTTCTTCAGTATTGTACTTAAACTCGACTCGTGTGCCCGCCTCTATACGTGCACCCAGCCGGTTCACGCCCTTGTACTCAAAGCGCACATCGTACTGCTCGTCCTTGGCGCGTAAGATGTTTTCTTCCCCGTCGTAGGTCAGTTCGCGTTTATTGCCGTCTGGCTCTTTTACGCGAATGATGTTGCCCAACAAATTCAAGGCTCGCTTCTGCTCATTGCCTCGCGGGTCGGTACTGACAATCATGCGACCCAGTCGATCGTACTGCCAGTTGCTGCTGGCGCCATCGGGCGTGGTTAGGCTGACTAGGCTTTTCTGCTCGTCAAAGGCCAGGGTAGTTTCTCCGCCAACTGGATCGATAATGCCCTTCAGCAAACCATCTTCATAGGCGTAGCGCGTGCTGGCACCTAAACAATCGGTACGCTGAATCAGCCGATGCTTATCATCATACATCCAAGCCCAGCTGCCTCCATTTTGATCAGTTGCCGCTATAAGCTGATGGTTGAGATAACTCATTTCGAGCTTGCTGCCATCGGGGTAGACGATGAGCGTTCGGTTGCCATTATCGTCGTATTCGTAGCGAGTGACTCGCTGCAACTCGTCGACCTCCATGAGCATATTACCGTAGGCACCCCAGCGCGTTAGGGTTTCGTGGCCGAGTGGGTCTACCGTCTTCCAGACCAGACCATCATCGTTCCACAAATAAAGGGTGCGGTGACCCAATGAGTTTTCGACTATGGTCTGCTTTTTCTCTCGATCATAGATCAGCTTGTGATCGTAGATATCCTCGTCGCCCCAGGTACGCAGGCACCAGGCATCTACATCGCGGCCGTCGTATTCAAAGTAGAAGCTCAGTCCATTGCGGTCGGTCTCTTGTACCAGCAAATGATTTTGGTAGCGATAGCTGAATTCGGCATCCAGTGGGTCGATCATGCGCACCAGGTCTCCGGCTCCGTCGTATCGGTAGCGCACCAATGGGAAAGTACGATCGCCCTGCCCCGCCCTGGGATAAGGAGCCAATATGGCCAAAATGCGGCCCAGCTCGTCAGTTTCTACCACCAGCTTGCGGCCTGCACTGTCCGTAATGCCCGTCAAATGCTCACGCCGATTGTAATCGAATACAATGGCATCGCCTACACTATTTTCGATGCGGCGAACCCGATGCGGTCTCAGGTGATCGATTTTTTCGATTTCGTAGACTTGACGCAGGTGGCTGGCATCTTCCACGACCAAGTGTTTGCCCGTGCTGGTGATGGTTAGTTTTTCCTGGCGGTTGTAGAAAACCTCGTCTTTGGCGAGCCAGGGAAAGTACAAATTGCGGCCATCTGCCAATCGAAGTTCTACATTGCCATATTGGGAAGTTCGCTGCACACTCAGATCGTAGGTGTGGTGCCAGCCAAATCCCAGCGGGCCTTCGTAATCGGAGACCGATAGCCACTTGCGTTCCCAGCTCATAGGTATGGGGCCGGGCAGCTCAAAGTCGGTGGCATCGGTAAAGACCTTGCCCGTAGCAATATCGACCGGGTGGCCCGTGACTGCACAGATGGCGCTGTGCATCTTATTGCGGAAATTCTGCGATTTATTCTTGAACTTCTTTTCGGCGAACTCATGGATAGAGTCCGACATCTTTTTCCACTTCTTGGTGCCTTTCAGCATTTTGAGGGCACCCATGCCCACCTTCATGCCCACGGCCATAAGCGATACGGTGGGTGGACCGCCAACCATCACTAAACCACCACCCGGAATGGCCATCAGGATAGAAGTGGGCAGCATCATGCCCGCTTCTGGCTTCTTGGTCGGCCGGGGCGGAGGTGGCATACCGATACAAGAACAACTGAGTACGGGCATAGCCATACGACTCAGAGGCTCGTCTTCAGCTAGTACTGTGGCACTGCCCATGAAGATCTCCCCTTCGTTACCGATGGGTTTGATGAAAGTACCGCCAATGGGAATGTGGGGTGGCACGGCCTTAACCTCACTGCCCGCCTGGGTGCGCGGAATGCCATTCACATACACGGAAGCACCGATAAAGGGCAAAAACTCCATAGGATCGAGCACCATCCCGATAAATGGGTGAGGAATGGGAACGGGTGGAACGGGTCCTGGTGGCTGGATGATGTGGATGTCGACCCCCATCACCATGTCGAACATTTTTGAAGCAATCATAGGGCAGCAGGTGTTTCGGCTTCGCTAATTTTTGATTCCCAATCTGGGCCGGCCAGGCGATTCAATCGCTCTTTTAACTGCCGGCTTTCGCTGTACCGATTGAGGATTTCCATAAGGGTCATCAACTCTCGCCCGACGTAGGGAAGTGTCGACTGAAAACGAATATTTTCATCCAATCCTTCCGCAGCTACCAGGGATAGTAGATTATTTTCCCAGGCTTCGGTGGGTTTTCCGGCCAATCGCTGGCAGAATGCGGCCATTCGGAAGGCTTCCATCCGAATGAATTGCTGATCTTCGGCCTGCTCAGTGCGCTGGGCTACTTCCAGATAATATTCGGTAGCAGCATCGTATTCGCTGTGGTGAAAGTGGGCGGCCGCCAGAAAATTGAGGGTTTGTATGAGCACGACTGGCCCGGCCGGATTTTCCAGCTCGATGGCCAGCTCGGCTTTGTTGCGCGCTTGCTCGAAGTACGTTATGGCTTCGGCTTGATTTCCCTTTCTACTCAGGAGATGGCTGCCCTGAGCGGCCAGGACAGAAACGACTATATGCTCCCATCCCGTTTGCTGCTCGGCCAGATTTTGAGCGTCTTGGCCGTGTGCTTTCATGCGCTCGAAGTCGCCCCGTTGACCTGCTTCTGACAGCTTGAGGAAAAGCTGACGAAATTGCACCTCTGGATCATTGGGATCGCCTTCGGCCGCTAATTCGGCCGCCAATTCATCCATCTTTAAATCGGGGGTTAAAGCACTCACTTTCAGATCTTTGCGGCGTGCTAGCCTGGTACTTAAAAGACCATCAGGGCGATCGTGCAGCAGGAGTACGCAGTGGTCTGGAAGGTTTTGCTGTAGACTCTCTTCCAGCCAGGTGACCCACTGCTTGACTGGCTTTTTATAGTCCAAGGGCCATAAATAGATGGCTACGCCCGGACATGGATTGGGTAGGGCCGATACGAACCCGCGGAAGTACAAAAAAAGATCATTCAGATTGCGCACCCTAGGTGGCTGATCGAATAACACGGGGTCTACACCAGCGGCAATCAGCTCTTCTTTTCCAGCCAGAATGCGCTCATTCCAGAGCTCATCGGCCAGATCTGTGGCATAGGTATCGCGGCCATTGAAAGGAGACCTGAGCGTAACGAGCATAGCATCGAAAACGGCTCCGGGTGTGTCTTCGGTTTCGACCAGAGCATTCACCATTTTCTCTCCATCTTCTTCTACCAACCACAGGCAAGTACCCGAATGGCGTTCGTTTGGGAAGGCATCTCTGTACATCTCTTGCAACAAGAGCAGTCTACGGGTGGCGGCATTTTCGGCCATTTATATGGTGCTTTTAGTAGGGTTCACAATACATCTTTCGGTGGTTAATGCCTCGAAACCAGGATAAATTACGCGTTTAGCGCAATAAGTTGCAACAAATTTCCTTAATTTGTGTGTAACGCCACCTAAAAATCCCGTATTAACCTAAAACCGAACACTCGTGCTCACCCTCAATAAATATACCACCGATTTAGGCGAAGCTATTCGCATAGCGCAGGCGCTGGCCAAGGAATACCGGGGCGGACAGTATGGTGCGCCCCACCTGCTCAAGGCCGTCTTACACGACGACATTGGCCTCAGCAGCTTGTTGCGCGTCATGGGTATAGACGTGCCCAGAATGCGCGAATGGGCAGAGCTGCGCCTGAAGCAGTATCCCAAAGCCGGAAAGCCCGCCCTGGACCCACAAGCCGATGAAGGAGCTAGGAAAGTTTTGGATGTCGCCGACATTGTGCGGCTCAAGCTTTCGCTCGATCAGATCAATCCGGCCTGTGTACTCGCAGCCCTCTGCAAGCCCAAGGTCGGCTTCACCGAAGACCAACTCAAGACCTTTCCCCTAACCGAAGAAGAACTACTCAACGCCTATCTCTCTGACAACCCGCCCATGGCGGCTACTCCTTCCAAGAACAACGCCAACGGAAAAGCCTCTTCAAAGTCGAGTGGTAAAGAAAGTGCACTCGACCGCTTTTGTGTAGACCTGACCCAACGCGCCAGAGATGGCAAAATCGACCCTATAATCGGCCGTGACCGCGAGACCCGCAAGGTGGCCGAAATACTGGGTCGGCGCACCAAACCTAATGTAATCATCGTCGGCGATCCCGGTGTGGGTAAGACAGCGCTGGTGGAGGGTTTTGCTCGCCTGATCGTGTCTGGCGAAGTGCCGGAAAGGCTGGTAGAAGCCCAGCTGCTGGAACTCGATATGGGTTCATTGATTGCTGGTGCTGCCTATAAAGGTGAGATTGAAGAGCGACTCAAATCGATCATGGCCGAGTTGAAAGCCCGAC
>JBCDFE010000336.1:0-4451 GCA_039178745.1 Bacteroidota bacterium
CTGGTTTGCTCGAAATCTTCTGGCCCAATCGGATGCCCGGATGCGGGGAATCGCTCTACCTGCGGAAGTCTAAAATCATCTATCGACCCCAGGTGAGGCAGCAGGGCGTGTACCGCCAATTGGGCATACAGGCTAGCCGAATCGGGCTTTGATTCAAGGTAGTAAGTGGATAAATTATCAAAATCATTGGCTAGATACGGGTCGGGAAGACCTTCGCTCAGTGCCAGATTTATACGATGGCTAGCCATTAGCACCCGATGTGCATCTTCATTTCGTCCTTGCCTGCGGTAGGCGATACCCAGGTTGGTCAGCTGGCTGGTTTCCAGGTCCTGATCTTCGCAGCATTCTCGGTTGAGCACCAGACTTTCCTCCAAAAGTGCAATGGCAGATTCCAGCTGCCCACTATATGCCCGCGCCAGGCCCCGCCTATTCAGATTGAACGCCCTTGCATAACCCGCCTCATCTCCAAGATGATCAACCAGCGCTATAGCCAAGCCCAGTAAGCTATCTGCAACCATAGCCTGACCAGGGCGATCAATCAAAAAGGCATCGCTCCATTCGGAGTACAAATAGTACCTACTGATGGAATCTGTACTAAATGGCGCATAGTCTGAAGCTACCCTAAATGCCTGATCCGACAAAACGACCTCGCCAGTTCGAGCATAGAGACGAGCCAGTTGGAAATAAGCCTGACCCAGCTTTCGATTGGGTTCTCGATCGATCACTAACCCTAGATAATTACGAGCTGCCGTCAGATTGCCGAGAATCTGATTGATGATCCCCAGATTGGTCGCGGTCACCAAGAATCCGTCATGGTCTTTGGCTTCTTTTCGCAGCTCCAAAGCCTGCCGAAATACGGCATCTGCTGCGGGCAAACTATCGGCATCCCACAGGCTATTGCCCAGTTGATGCAAATCGTAAGCCCTAGCAGAATCTGATGCAGGTGCTTGCCCGCCTGCCCAGGCAAGCACCCACAAAGCGAATATGGCAGTTGATATTAGTCGGTCCACATAGCCCCACTGTGCTGGTTGTAGAGCGCAGCTAGGTCGAGCCAAGTTAAGCCTTGAAAATCATATTGCTGGCCATAGACGATTATTTGTCCGGCATCGATACCCTCTCTCACCAGGTAATTGATGTTGTGCCTCACGCTGGCAGGGCTGTGGTCTGGAAACAATCTGCGGTATTCTGCAGCAAGGGCAGCCAAAGCAGGCGCAGCCATAGAGGTACCCGATTTGACGCGACTGACCAAACCGACCAATTGCAAGGGTATCAGGCTAGTGATGTTCTCTCCGGGCGGAGCGATGAGTCCGCCTTGCCCTGGGGCATCGGTCCTAAAATTAGTGCTCGCCCAAAGCTGATCGGGGTTGGTATGTGCAGCGGCGAAAAGGACACCATCCAGATTATTATCGCCGGGCAGGGCATAAGCCGATGGCCAATGATCGATATAACTGAGGTCTACATTGTCGTTGCCAGCCGAGGTGACAATGGTTGCTCCGCTTTCGATGGCATACTCCATGGCCCGGGTGAGCAGCGGATTTTCGTCGCCGACAAATCCCCAGCTCAGGTTAATGACATCGGCTCCATTTTCAGCGGCGTATAGCAGGGCACAGATGGCCTCAAAAGTCGTACCCACGCCTTTGTGGTCGAGTACCTTGAGCGGCATGAGCTGGTAATTGACTGATGGTGCATAGGTACTGAGGGTATTGGCTACGATCCCAGCTACGTGTGTACCATGCGAATGATCGTCCATGGGATTGTTGTCATTGTTGATGAAATCCCAACCGATGAGGTCATCGACATAGCAAAATGGATCATCGCCCTGATCGGCGCCATCCAGATCTTCGTCTGGGTTTTCCCATAGATACAATGGCGACTGACCGGGAACGGAGTGGCTCTGTAGCCTGGGGTCGATTCCGCTATCCAGTATGGCTATGGTTTGGGGCGGTCCTGCAATTCCGCTGGACAGCACCTGAAAATTGGGCGGCAACGCGCTGAATGCTTGTTGGTAGAAAGTACCTCCAGGTCGGTGGGGGAACAAATAGGCATTGGTGATCACGCTTCCTTCCTCCCGACCAATCTGAGTGGCCACTCGGTCTTTGCCCGACTTACCCCGCTCATTGCCGTTTATTCCATCAATCTGCCAGACCTCGACGCGAAAGCTACCATCGCAGCCACAAGACCGATAGCCCGAAAACTGACCGGGAAAGGCAGCGGCGGCGTCCTGGCGAAGCTGGTCAGCGTCAGCCGTTTCGCTACCCTCTAGAAAGATCATAAACTGATCGGTGACGGTAGCCGTTCGCCCTTCTCGCTCTACGGAGTAGGCATATTCTTGTAAGGAAGCTTCTGTGTTTAGATAGAGGTTGCGGTATACCGCGTCCAGATCGCTGTTGTCGAAGTCAAATATTTGAGCATGGCACGATAGAAAAGCCAACAGTGCGATGGGTAGGAAATTGTATTTCATCCGTGGGTTTAATTTTGACTGAAGCATCAGTCATTGATTATTGCATGAGCTCGCTCTGCGAAGAGTCCGCCTTCTTCAACCAGCGCTTGAAGGATGGGATCGGCTTTAGTAGACTGGCCACTGGCCTTGAGGGCTAATGCGTAGTAAAAACGACTCGCATCATCTCCTCGACCAGCAACCGATTCTTCCAATATGGGCAGCGCCCTAGCTATTTGGTCAGAACCCAAATAGCTGATCGCCAGGAAAAAATTGAGCTTTGCCGCTTCTCTCTGCGTTTCTGAAAGCACTCCAAAGGCCACAGATGCATCTAAGTACTTCCGGTCCTCGTACAAACGAATGGCCGAACGCACCTCTGCGTCCATGTCCTGTGCTGTTTCAACCTCGCCCATGGTGTTGACCAATCCGGCATAATCGTAATGCACAAAGTGGTCTTCGAGTACAGATGTAGGCGATCGCAACAACAGCCAACTCAAGCTAATGAGTATGGCTAGGCTAGCCGCTATGGCAAACCATCTAGTCGGCAGTCGCCTGACTAAGGCAGAGGGCTCTGCCTGATCTTCCTCCATCTGATCACCAAAGCGTTCTTCGATGCTTCGATCCAGGTCGGCGAGCAACTCATCGGCATCTTCCGATGAACCGAGCAGCTCTCGCCCACGGGCAGCAGCAGCTTCCCACTCGCCCGCGTTCGGGTCGAGCTGACCACGGCGCCAAGAATCGCGCTCGGGTCGATCCGATTTTTTCTCAAACTGACTCATCGGCTCGTTTTTCTAAGTAGATGCGCAAGTTGCGACGGCCATTCTGTAGGTAGCTTTTCACTTCCTTCAGGCTGAAGCCGGTTTTTTCCGCTACCTGATCATACGTCTGTCCCTGTAAATAAAAAGCCACGACACAGCTACGCTGGTGAGGCTTGAGTTGGTGAAGCCCCTCTCGAAGCGCTTCAAGCCGCTGGTTTTCATCCTGACGCGAATCAGTATCAGATTCCACAAAAATTTCTTCAGAAAATTCCAGGGGCGCCACCTTGGTCTGCCTTCTCAATATATCCAGGCAGTGATTTTTGCTGACAGAGAAGAGCCAGGACTTAAAATAGTCGACCTCCATCTGCTTAAGCTTCTTGGCCACTTTTTCAAAAATATCCATAGTGGCGTCTCGCGCAGCCTCGCGCTCTTTGAGATAATCCAGGCACAAACCCAGTACCAGGTGCGCGTAGCGCTTGTACAACTCCGCCAGCGCCTTACCATCTTCATGAGAGCGGTAAGCCAGCAGCAAATCGCGATCTGTACTATTGGGATGAGACATTAAAATGAGCGGCTGATCAGTGGACAAGTGAGGGGAAAAGATCAGGACTTACCCTCGCAAGGTAAAAAATGTTGGAGGTTTTATGGAATCCCAATGGTCGACGCGTCTATAAAGTCCAATTCAATCACGTCAATTGGTATCAAACCGATTGAAAAACCTAAACGCTTATGAAGTTCCTCATCCGCCTTTCCGCTATTTGCCTGCTGCTGTCTTTTGCTCAGATTGCCCAGGCACAGGCTTTTGTGCCTACCCCCATTACGCCAGCCATGGTCAATGCCGCCCAGAATGGCGGTGCCGAGATGCCACAGCCGCTCAATATTACCAATGGTCAGCAGTGCATACGTATTCGCTGTGCCTCTCAAGGCTGTGAAATTTGCGTATTGGTGTGGCGAGACCTTAACCAAGATGGACAAGTACAACCACGCCGCGAGTTGCGTTGTCGCTGCCAGCAAGGAGATGCTTGTGTATTGGAGCGACAAGAAGTGCCCTGCAACAAGTAGTTATTATTTGCATGAATTTTGAGCAAATTCATTGAGGGCGTCAGACTTCGGTCGGGCGCCCTTTTTAGCGCTTAATCGGTATATAGCCACATCTGCACATCATCCAGGTAGAGAGGTTGTTCATTCGCCTGAAAGTAAATTTTAAGGACTTCCGCAGGTGGATTCTCTGCTCGTTTCCCGTTCTCATCCCTAAA
>JBCDFE010000337.1:0-4403 GCA_039178745.1 Bacteroidota bacterium
GCCGTTTCAGTTTCTGTGCGCCCGTCTACATCTGTAGTGAGCGAAGCCAGCACCTGCTGCTGACCATCGTAGAGTGTGACTTGTGCGCCACCTATCGGGCGGGCCGTGATCAGGTCGGTCACCAACACCATGGTCGACTTGTCTTCGTTTCGTTTGGCCATCAGTCCCAGGTTGGAGCTGATGAGGTTGCGGCTCCTGAAGCGGTCATTGTTGTAGTAGTAGGGATGGCAGGCATTTTCCCGCTCGCTCCAGTCAGCATCGGGCATGTAGCCATAAACGCTGTTGTAGGCTGAGATGAAGCTGCCGCCCTCGTCGGCAAAGCCCACCAGCGGTTCTTCCTGATTGAGATAATTGTTGGTGACACCAAAATCTTCGATTGTCTGGCTGCAGGTGCGGAAGGCATCTTCCATAAAGAAGCCCAGACGAATCTGATAGATGGCCCTGGGGTCTTCGCTGACGTACTGGCTGAGGTCTATGGCATAGCGCGTCCAATTGCTCATATCTGCATCGGAGGCCAGCTCAGACAGCATGAGGCGATCGCGATGCACAACCCGGCCTACGCGATTAAGGGTGTAGCTATTGCCACCGTAGTCGAGATTGGACTCTTGCAGAAACTGGATGACGTTGTTGTCGAAGATTCGAAAGACTTCCAGGCGAACGGCCTGCAAGCCCACCGCTTCGAACGGAAAGAGTCTCTGCCCTTGGTGAGGTAAGACCACCCCTTCGCCTACTAGCCGGATGGCCGGATTGGGCTGACTCAGGCTGATCTGATGCTCGGTAGCTCTACCCAACTCTCGGCCCGCTATATTCTTAATGCTGCTCGCTATGCGGAGGGTTTCCTGGGCCGTGCGATCTTCGTTGAGATAAGCATAGACGATATTACCGCTAATGCGCGTACGCATAGGGGCACCGTCACTGAGGGCAATCAAACCCGTCAGATCCTGATTGGGGTCTATAGGATCGCTAAACCGTATGCGCACTCGGGGTTCCGGGTCGCGCTCGGCGATGACCTCCGTGACTGAAAAATCGGAGATAGCGGGAATATTGACCTGCCTAGAACCACTCAAAGTTTCGTTTCCGAGTACAGCACCCGACCAGCGCAAGTCTAAAGACTGAGCCTCCTCTTCTCGCTTGATGCCAGACACGACGTAGCTGTACTGGATGCCTTCTCCTTCATAAGCGATGCTGAGCTCGCGCCCGTTTTGGGTAGCCGATATGAGCCCCTCTAGATCGGCTGCACTGACCGGATCGCCCAGTAAGATTCGGCCGGTGAGCTGCTGATCGGCCAGATTGTCGCCTACGGCCTCCAAGCCATCTACGACAAAGCGGAGACTCTGCTCGCGCACCCGAAAGCCGAAAGTATAGGTTTTGGGCCCGCTTTCGAGGGTATCTATGGCGCGATCCAGGTGGACCGTAGCGATATAATCCTGCCCCGGAGTCCAACCGGCAGCGGGCTCGAAGCGCAGCGTACGGCTGTTTTCCCATATAGCCTGACCAGTAGTGCTGGGGTCGAAACTGAGCCAGTCTGCAGGCGCTGATGTTTCGGCTTCGGAAAACTCGGCCATGGGCTGAGCAAACTGTACACGCACGGGCTGGCGAGGTCCAATTACGCCGTTGCTGAATCCAGTCAAGTAAGCGGAAATTTCCTCGGCCGAAGGCTGATTGGCCAGCGGATCTCGATTACAAGACTGGCTAAGGAAAACGAGCAGGCCAGCTAACAAAAAGCAGGCGTAACGGCGGTCTGAAAAGATAGGCATGAAAATGGTCAGGTTTTCGGTAAATAGGTGAACAAAGGTTTGCTACTAGCTATTTCGACGGTAACCAAAACTGCAAATTCAGCAGCTCGGCTTAGGCGATCATGTCAAATCAAAATAGCTCGTGGGCTCAAAATAGATGTCTACACCAGTAAAATTACCGCTTTTTCCGTTGCAAATTGTAGTCTTCCCGGAGGAAGATCTCAATTTGCACATCTTTGAGCCACGCTACCGCCAGCTGATCGAAGATACGGAAGTGCTTGGGCAAAATTTTGGCGTTCCGACGGTCATTGACGGTCGAATGCTTCCTATAGGCACAGAGGTGGAGCTGGTGGAAATCAGCAAGCGCTACCCCAGTGGCGAAAGTGACATCATGACCAAGGGCCGCCGGCTATTCAGGCTGGAAGACTACCAGCCCAAATGGGGCAATAAGCTCTACGCTGCCGGAGATGTTTCCTGGCTAGAACCGGACATGGAAGAAGACCCACTGGTCAATCACGAGATCGTACTGCTGACCCGCGAGATATACGACCGACTCGGTGTAGACCGCGAAGTCAGCGATCCAGACGAAGGGTTTATCACCTACGACATTGCGCACTTTGTTGGCATGACTCGCGAGCAAGAATATGAGTTGCTCACCCTGCTAGACAGCCACGACCGACAGCAGTTTCTACTGGCTCACCTCAAAGATATCAGGCCGAGAATAGACGAGCGGATCGATATCCGCGCCAAAGCGCTCATGAATGGCCACTTCAAGCATTTGTCGCCGCCTGATTTTTAATAGACATTATTTAGCTGGGGAATACTTCCCGTTCCACCTCTTCACAAATGATGTGCCCGACCAGCATGTGGGCCTCTTGTATCCTAGGAGTATCGGTGCTTGGCATGGACAGGAGTATATCCACCAATTCGCCCAACTTGCCACCGCCTTTACCGGTCATACCGATCAGAAAAGCACCGGCTTTGCGGGCCACATTTGCTGCCTTCAGTATATTGGACGAATTCCCAGAGGTAGACATCAAAAAAATCACATCACCCTTTCGCAGCATAGCTTCGGCCATACGGGCGAAACTGGCTTCGTAGCCGTAGTCGTTGCCAACCGCCGTCAGATAACTGGTATTCACATGTAGAGCTTCGGCAAATAGGGGTGGACGGTCAAAGTAGAACCGCCCTGATAGCTCGGCAGCCAGGTGCTGGGCATCGGCAGCACTACCGCCGTTGCCACAGAAAAGGACTTTGCCGTCGTTCTGAAAGCAACTTACACAGCGATCGATCACCTCTCGGATGCGAGCGAGCAAAACCTCGTCTTGGAGGAGCGCCTGTTTGAGGGCGATGGCATCATGAATCTGCTGCATAGTTCAATCTCCAAAATCGAATAGAAACTTGTTCTTCTTGCCGTTCTCCAGCAGCAGGTACCGATCATGTAGTAGCTCAGCTGCCTGAAAAACATGCTCGGCATCTGTCACTTTGACTTTATTCAAACTTACCGCATTGTTCTTTACCGCTCGCCTGGATTCGCTCTTCGAAGAGGTTACGCCCGTTTTCTCCATCCAGTCGACTATGCTCAACTGGCCTATGTCGCTTTTATTCAGATTAAAACTGGAAATCGTTTGCTTCAGTCCAGCCAGGGCCCTGGCCTCGATTTTCAACAGATCTTCGCGTGTAGCACCACGGCCGTACAACAGCTGGGTAACACGCTCTGCCTCTTCCAGACCAGCTGGGCCGTGAATGCGCTCAGTCAGCTCTGCGGCCAGCTCCTTTTTCACCCCTTGAGGGTCTTCTTTGCTCTCTATTTTAGCGATGAGGATTTCCATCTCTTCCCTAGATCGCAGGCTGAAATACTTGATAAACTTGGGAATATCCTCATCATTAGAACGCAGCCAGAACTGATAAAACTCGTAAGGGCTGGTCAGATCGGCCGACAACCAGATGTTTCCTTTTTCCGACTTGCCAAACTTGGTACCATCGGCTTTGGTCAGTAGTGGTGTAGTGACCGCATATACCTTTTCCCCTAGCCCGCGACGCACAAATTCGATACCACCGGTAATGTTGCCCCACTGATCAGATCCACCCATTTGCACCAGGCAGTGGTGTTGCTCATACAAGCATTTGAAATCATTGCCTTGCAGCAACTGGTAGCTGAACTCGGTGAAACTCATACCCGTATCGATACGGTTTTTGACCGAGTCCTTAGCCAGCATGTAGTTAATTGTCAAGGTTTTACCGACGCCTCTCAGAAATTCGAGGGCAGACATATCTCGATAAAAGTCGAGATTATTGACCAGAATAGCTGCATTGGGTCCGTCGAAATCCAGCAGGCTTCTTACCTGTGCAACTTGCGCGGCGAGATTGCCGTCTAGCTCCTCAAATGTTTTCAGCTCGCGCTCTTTATCTTTCCCGCTGGGGTCTCCGATGCGACCTGTTGCGCCTCCCATAAGCACGATGGGCCGGTGCCCATTCAGCTGCCAGAGTCGCAGCAGCATAATCTGCACATAGTTGCCGATGGTCATGCTGGGTGCGGTCGGGTCAAACCCGATATAGCCCACTACACCGGGTTCTTGCAGTATGTCTTCTATGCCGGGTGTTTGCTGGTGTAGCATGCCCCGGTATTGGAGTTCGGAGAGGAAATTCATGTTTGGGAGTCAAAAA
>JBCDFE010000338.1:0-4393 GCA_039178745.1 Bacteroidota bacterium
GGAGGTCTGTGAGGTCGTGCATGAGCGCGGCGGGCTGGTCTACATGGATGGTGCCAATATGAATGCGCAAGTCGGGCTAACCAGCCCTGGCCACTGCGGCGCCGATGTCTGCCACCTCAATTTGCACAAGACCTTCGCCATTCCACATGGCGGAGGCGGACCAGGTATGGGGCCGATATGCGTAAATGACAAGCTGGCTCCCTATCTGCCCAAGCACCCCCTGATCGAAACTGGCGGAGAAAAAGGCAGTACTGCTGTAGCTGCTGCGCCATGGGGCAGTGCCAGTATACTGCTCATCAGTTATGCCTACATTAAAATGCTGGGCAATGATGGCCTGACCCATGCGAGTCGCTATTCGATCTTGACAGCTAACTATATTAAAGATCGCCTCAAAGAAGCCTACGATATTTTGTATGTAGGCGAGCAAGGAAGATCGGCTCACGAACTGATCGTAGACTTGCGCCCTTACAAAGATCAGCTCAGTGCTGAAGATCTCGCCAAGCGACTAATCGATTATGGCTTTCACGCACCTACCCTCGCATGGCCGGTGCCTGGAACGGTCATGATCGAACCCACCGAAAGTGAAGATCAGGAAGAACTGGATCGTTTTTGTGATGCCATGCTGGCCATCCGGAAGGAGATTGAGCTGATAGCCGAAGGAAAAATCGAACGCGAGTCTAGTCCACTATACAATGCGCCACACACGCAGGCGGAGGTGACGGCAGAGCACTGGCCTCATAAATACACCAGAGAGGAAGCCGCATGGCCACTGCCCTATTTGCACAATGGCCACAAGTTTTGGCCCAGCACCGGACGGGTCGACAATGCCTTCGGAGATCGCAATTTCTTCTGTACCTGCCCACCAGTGAGTGACTATGCAGAAGTAGCCGAAGAGGCGGAATTGACGACTACCGGTTGATGAAGTAGGCTCTAAAAGACTCGAGATCCTCCAGCTCGCGCTGCACAAATCGCTCGAACATCTTTTCGCTGACGGTCTCTTTGATCGCAGATATTCCTACGTCTATTAGCCGCAAACCGGTATCGGTAAGCAGGATATTGTCAAAGCGATCACCAGGCATATTGCTCGGTCTTTGTAGGTCTCTATGCACGAATCCAGCTCGGTGTAATTGAGTGAGTTCATCTTCGAATACGTCTAACCAGAGCTCCCGCTTTTCCACTTCATAGGCTCTGTAGTCGATGGGGTAGATGCGCTCCATCACCAGTTGATCCGCATTGAGGTCAGGGTTTATATCCAGACGAATGAACTTGACTACTAGACCATTGACCTGATTGGCATATTGCATTTTTTGAGCTTCCGAGCCGATATCAGAGCGGGTGTCATCTACGAAAAGCTTGCCTACTTCAGTAGCAGAGAGGGCGATAACGGTGTTATTTGCTCCTGAAGAAAGGGTGCCTGGATATCTTCGGGCAGCCATGGTAGCAAAGGTAAGCCGTTTGTGCCAGTCAAAATTAATCCATTCAATTCTAGATTTAAGGCTCGTTCCTGAGTCAAACATTGCCGCATTAGGGTCAAAAGTGTATAAACACATATATTAGGGCCGAAAACCTATATTCAAAATGTACCAATTGACTCAGTTGGTTCCTGCCTTTTACAGTCCCCTTCTATGCATTTACCCCTCCAATCCATTGCCTTCGTCAATAGCTTGACGCACGAAGGCAAGGTCGTCATATTTGCCACTACCGAAAGCAAATCCAAGGATACCAGCACATTCGGAAAGATCTATTATACCATTCGCCAGGACGGCTTTGAAGACAATGTCGACCGAACGGCTATGGTCGGCTGGAAGTACTGGACCTTACTACCCTTCATCGACGAAAGCGAAGACCTTTCTGTAAGAGAGCTGGAGGGAAAAGACAACGACTTGATACGTTCCCATTACCGAGCAGCAGGAAGTTTGGGAGCAGTAGCTCAAGTGCAGGTAGTTTCTCATCGAGAAGCTATTTATGTGTTCCGAATTCATCGGAAGAGCAATAGGGTTTTGGTTGATCGCTTCATTTTAAATGGTCTAACCAATGAATTGATGCCTAAGCTTGAAGTGCGGTATAAGCGCAGTCGCCAGAAGCACAAGGCCAATGCCAAGATGAAGATCGTGAATGGTCGATTGGAGGGGCTAGACTCTTTGGATTTCAGGGATGCCAATGATCTCCCGTTCAGTGAACCGACTAAGGAATTTCAATTCATGGAGGTAGCTGATCATAGTCAATTTGCTGTTTGCGTAGTACCGACCACTGACAAAGACATAGATCGCTGGCATTTCTTTCTACCAAGCGCCAAAAGTGGTGCAGGCATAGTGAGGGCTATATCTGTGCGCAGTGATCGCCACGGCGAGTTTCTTCTGGATGACCAATTGGTGATAGACCCCGCAGAAGACGAAAACGCGGAGACGGTAGTTCGGTCGATTCCCTCGGTAGTAGAACAGCAATTTAAGCTCACCGAGCGACTCGGCCGCGGAATTGCTGCTACTAACTTTCACATCCAAACCGAGCAAGCCACCAAAGGCGGGCCACAACTGATCAAGGGAGCTGCCAGATTACTACTGGCATTTAATACCAGCCAAGGCCGATTGGGTGCTTTGAGCTTTGGGCTTTCTACAGACGGGCTACTGTCGTACTTAAATCCACAGGCGGATGAGCAAAAAGAACTCAGGCCATCCAAACGAAGGAGTGTCTTTCTCCCAGTTAGACATATGGAAGAAGTTGTCGCTTTGGGACGGGCTGAGCCTTTGCCCAATGGGAAAGTCTCTGCCGTAAGTCGGGGAGAATTGGATAAAACAGTAGTTCATACCGAAGAGGTACACGGCTTGGAGGCAGAGGATCAGGTAGAACTGAATGGTCAGCAGAATTTCAATGGTAAATATGTAGTCCGCAAACTGAGTGAGAACAAGTTCAGCCTGATCCAGAATTGGGAAAGTCCAGAATTAGGAGATTGGCAACTACTCCCTAAAGACCCCGAAAAGGGATTGGCTTTTGAAGGACTCATTACCCATATTGAACAAGTGGGAGAGGAAATACACTTCTCAACAGCCCTGGATCACGGACTAGAGGATGAGCTCGATGTACTCATCAAACACCACCAGGCCCTGGCCGGTCAGTTTGAGGTGAGCCCCATAGACGAACACTCATTTGCTATAGCAACGGACTGGCCCCCAGTTCAGGTGATTAACCTCTTTGCAGAAGCCGCTAAAAGAAAAGGCCTGGTTTTTGATGGCGTGCAGGATGCGGTCATGGTCGAAGATGTACTACTTGATCTACCAAGAGAAGATAAGGACTTTGGACATACCTTTTCCTGCTGGGTTAAACCCAATAGGAATACGATAAATGAAGAGCAACTCCTGCTGGCCGAAGGGAGCGGAACGGTTCGCATCTCACTAAGGGCGGGTCATATTCAAGCTGTCGTTCGACTACCATCCGGTATGTATAGCATCAAGAATCCAGACAGGCTTCCAGCCGATAGTTGGAGCAACATTGCGCTTGTCGTTGAACGCAAGGCTGCCTATGAGCCCATTGAGCTGCGGCTATATCGCAATGCCGACCTGGTACCTGCTGAGACGGAGTGGACAGAGAATCCCATCATGGCCTTTCCCAATTTCACAGACAAGGGACTACACTTTGGTGGTAACAGCTTTGCACAGTTCGTTTACACCCATAACTATCCTCCACCAGGCCGGGATTTTACTTTTGAATGTTGGCTAAAACCCGATACCGTCTCTGGCCATCAACCCATCTGGCATACCATCATGCCTATTCGGATAGGACCCTTTGGAAACATCGAAATAGAAACCTTTCATGCCATCAGCTTGCTACACGGAGGACGGTTGCGTGCCCAGCTGACCCTCATGGATCAGAACGGGCGCCCTACCCTGGCTCAAGCAGAATCTGAAGCAGACCTGAATCGTGACCAATGGGCTCATGTGGCCGTTGTAGGTAAATTCACTCCCCAAGGTAATAGCTTACAATTCGTCATCAATGGGCAAGCAGAACTTCCCAAATCCATAGATGATGGTCTTCCTCTCTGGCAGCAATCGATACAAATTTTAGGTAGGTCCACCCCTCAATCTGGGCCTTTTGCCGATAGAATCAGAAATTTCAAAGGAGCAATAGGACAACTTCGCATTTGGTCTTCAGCCTTGGAGGCCCATCGAATTATTCGCCTAGCCAAGGTATCAGTCACTGAGGGTAATCCATCTCCTGGTGGAGGCTTTATTCCGTTGAATGATCGTATGCCCACAGCACTCACCTTTGATCTACATGAATGGATGGTATTCTCTGGAAATATGAATGATGAAGGCGGTGGGTATCCAGCACCTGGAGAAGTACTGCACTTTGGAGATGTTTCGACCAGCGGAAGTCCTATTAAAAAGCTTCCCAAAAC
>JBCDFE010000339.1:0-4329 GCA_039178745.1 Bacteroidota bacterium
CGGTCAACGGTTTTTAGGTCAGCAGCGCTTAGTACTTCCATAGCCGGTTTATCTACCTTCTGCCTCTTCGTCGGGGATCATTTGCACCTGATCTGCCCGGTCTCTAGCATCCTTGCGATCAAATCTGATGACTCGGTTTCGGCTCTTGAATGGCATATAGCGGTATGGGCGTTCGGCAAAATCAGTAAGTAGCGTATCCAATGAACCGCTCATCCGCTCTATGGAGGCTGCCATCTCCTCATCGTAAATCAATTTGCCAAGTGTACCTTCCCCACTTTCTATGGCACTCATAATATTGCCCACACCTGCCATAGATCTATTGGCATTTGACATGGTTAGGCTTACGCTATCGAGCAAGTTTCGTGTCTGAGTAAGCGTGGCTTCTAATTCCAATTTGCTGAGCTCGCTGGTGAATCCTTGGGTGTTGTCTATGATGAGCGTCAGCTCGGCCTGCTTGGCCGCCAGCTGCTCGGCAAAAGAGGCCAGACTGGCCATGCTGCGATTAATAGGGCTCGTATTGGTGGCCAGCAAATTGTCTAGTCTGGTGGTCGCACTATTCATGTTTTCCATGGTCTCTGCCAGGTTTCTCGTAGTGCGGGCCAATACATGGCTACTGGTATCCCCAAAGAAGCGATCGTCGAGCTGACCCATAACTTCTCCCAGTTGAGCAGTAATGTCTGACAGTGGATTATCGCCACCGTCACCACCCATGAATGATTGCAAAAACGACTGAGAAGAAGCGACGAGTTCGCTGCCCGAATCGAGGCAGGGCACATCGCCCCCACAAGGTTTCTGGTAGGTGAGGTCTACAGCCATTTCGCCGAGTACCGAAACCGATTTTATGGTGGCCCTGGTGGATGGTGGAATGTCTATATCGGGATTTATGTTGAAGTCTATACGCGCAGTCAGGGTGTTCTGGTCGAGTGTTATACCAGAAACCGACCCCACGCCAACACCTGCCATTCTAACTGGCGTACCTACGGTAATACCTGCAGCCGAATTGTAAATGGCATAAAAATTCTGAGCCCTTGATAGCAGATTATTCCCTTGCACATATTTGTAGCCCCAGAATGCAAATCCAATGGCTACTATGGTCAAGAGACCGATCTTTACTTCGTTAGAGATTTTCATAGATGGTATGGGCTAATTGTGATGAGTTGATTGGATCGTCAAACGCTCGGCTTGATCGATAGTTCGTTGTCTTTTATTCACTGAGTAGTAATCTGGTCGCGGCGGGGTCCAATTTCTGACCATTTCGATACACCACTATAAATGCTTGTCCGAAGCCCGCTTCGCGCACCCTGGTTTGCATAAGTAGGCTAGACTGAGCAGAGCCCAAACTGCGCAGTTGGTATTTGAAAAGGCCGTCTTCCTGAACCTGGCTGATGGGCCATCCCAATTCTGACCAGCGCTCATCGGCATCGAGAATGACCGTTTGGGAAGCTGCGAGCTGCAAACAGTATTCATAAGCAGGAACCATATTAGCCACAGTGCCTTGGCTCTGCCTTTCTATCACAGCAGCTTGCGATCTTGGTATGCTGTTCGGAGCAGTAGGTACTTCTGCCGCGACAGACCTCCTCTGTCTGGGAGGTAACTCCCTGGCATGCAACTGCTGCTCTTCATTTGGGGTATATACGGCCTGTATGGGTTCGAGTAGCTCTGATTCTTCTGTTTCCGAGATGATCACCTCAGATTCTGGTCGGTATATGGTATTGGTTTGCTGGCTGCTCCCGGTGGTCGCCTCCTCGAAAGTGTAAGTCGCAGAAGTAGAAGGGGCTGTAGCCGGTGGCTGAATGTCTGTTGCCGTCTCAGCAGACTGAATCTCATTGGCCTGGACGCCTCTATGGGCACCTCTAGTATACTGGGGTATGGCCTCTTCTATACTTGCCACGAGCGGTAGTGATGCTTCGTCGATATTAGCTACTGCGGCATTGCCGCCTTCCAGCAGTTGTTTGTAAGATCGGAATGCTTCGAGCAAAGCATTAGCTACTTCTTGTTGTCCGGCCTCGCTCAGCAAATAAGCCTCTTCAGACCGATTGCTCAAAAAGCCAGACTCTACAAGTACAGAGGGCATGGCCGTCTCTTTCAAAACCACAAATCCAGCCTGTTTGACGCCTCGGCTTTTTCGCCCGGCAGCCTCTAGTTGTCGTTCTACCTGTTCTGCAAAAAGGATCGACTGGTCTAGGTAAGCCGACTGGACCATAGCCATCAAGATATGACCTTCGTCGCTGTTGGGATCGTAGTCGTAGTTGGCTTCATAGTCGGCTTCGAGTAGTATGGCCGCATTTTCTCGCTTGGCCACCGATAGATTGTGCTCTGCCGTATGCAAACCCATCACATAGGTCTCGCTGCCTTTGGTGGCCTGGCTTCCCGGCATAAAATTGGCGTGTATGCTTATAAAAAGGTCGGCGCGTGCCCTGTTGGCTATAGCTGCTCGTACATGCAGTGGAATGAACGTATCATCGTCTCTGGTCATGATGACTTCCAGCTCTGGAAAGTTTTCCCGCAGCAGGGCAGCGAATCGCTGCGCTATACCCAGTACGATATGTTTTTCGCGACTACTCGCACCCAGGCAGCCCGGATCCCTGCCGCCATGGCCCGCGTCAATTACTACTGTGCGTATACCAGAATGAGGAGGGTCTTGTGTACATTTGCCTTCCTCAAATCTTAAAGTTTCGTTAATCAGAATATGAAGAGGCGACGCCCAGGCGCTCAAGCTCGTTAGGGCCACTAAAAGCCCCAACGCTCGCACTAGTCCAGAAAATGGTGGTATCCAAGCCAACCGCATACAATTTAGTTAAAGGTGCTACATCCGCATCCCATGCGTTAGCACAAAGGTACACTTTGCCGAAGGTATCGGTATGGGGTAGATGCTTTTTAGCATTTCTGATCATCTTTTTGGGGCTTTTCGGCCAATTATTGTCTTTAGGACTTCCGCAGGTCGCATCAGCAAACACTAAGTTGTGTGACCATGATGCTGTAAATAGGTTTATCGATTTATCAGATACCATACCCCCTTTCGATTCCACGGGTTTGTACACTCCACTTGATTCTTTGATAGATCCTACAACCATGGGTATCGATTCATTGGACACCATACCTCCGCCGCCTTTTACGGGGTCTACCGCTCAGTACAGCACATCACCAGATAGTCTGGATGCTGAGGTCAACTACTCCAGCTATGACTCTATGCGGGTAGACTTCCAGGCCGAAGAAATTCATTTGTTCGGGCAGGCGAGTGTTAAGTATCTCGACATCAACCTGACCGCAGACCACATCATACTCAACTACGGCACCAACCTGGTGTGGGCTGGCCCCAGAATCGATAGCGTAGGCGAGCTATCCGGATTTCCGGAATTTAAAGACGGTACCCAAGACCTCACTGCCGATAGTCTGCGCTATAACTTCCGCACCCAAAAAGGGATTGTCTACTCGGCCGTTACGACGCAAGACGACGTAATCGTCAGGGGGGGGAGATCCAAATTTATAAAAAATGCGTACACGGTCAATGATACCACCACCTCAGATGTTATTTTTAGCGAGGGGGGCATTTTCACGACTTGTACTCACAAAAACCCACACTTCGGTATTCGGTGTGCTAGGGCCAAGATCGTCCCTGGCCGCTTGGCCGTGATCGGAGCCAGCAACCTGGAGATCATGGGGGTGCCCACCCCGCTCTGGCTGCCGTTCGGATTTTTCCCCCTCAAAAGTGGGAGATCCACGGGTTTATTATTTCCCAATGATTTTGAGTACAGCCCGCAATGGGGGCTGGGCCTCCGTGATGTTGGTTGGTTCTTTCCCATAGGCGAGCATTTCAACTTCTCCGTATTGTCCGATTTTTATGTAGGAGGTCGATATGGGGTCGGTGTGGCTGGCCGGTACAGAAAGCGCTACAAGTATTCTGGCAATTTCAATATTCGATACGATGTCTTGCCATTCGAAAATACAGAAACTGGCCAGGTTACGCGCAGGCGTACCTTCATTTTGAATCTCAACCACCAGCAAGATCAAGCTGCGCATCCCACCGCCAGGTTTGGCGGCAACATCAACTTTCAAACCTCTCAGGCCCAGAATCTCATTTTCAACGATACCCGAGTTCAGCAAAACACCACAAGGTCCAACTTCAATTTCACCAAGACCATAACCGGGGCAGTACCGGGCACATTCACTGCCGGTCTGAGTCACGACCAAAACAACCAGAGCCGGGAGATCACGGTCAACTTCCCCGACATCAACTTCCAGACCCAAACCATTTATCCGTTCCGCGATAATCAAGGCCAAGAACGCTGGTTCGAGAAGTTTCAGTTCAGGTATACGGGCGAGTCCAAG
>JBCDFE010000340.1:0-4319 GCA_039178745.1 Bacteroidota bacterium
CAGTCGCCTGGCGTTTAAGCCCCCAACGGGCATTGGTCTGTCACTGGATGTTGGGGTGGTCAAAGGAGGAGGCTACCTCTATATCGATATAGACCGAGGCGAATATGCCGGTGCTCTGGAGCTGACCTTCAGCGAGTGGATAGCACTCAAAGCCATTGGTCTGATATCCACACGCATGCCCGATGGTAGTAATGGCTTTAGCTTGCTCATCATCATTACGGTAGAGTTTGCCGGAGGAATACAGCTAGGCTTCGGGTTCACTTTGATTGGTGTTGGTGGCTTGTTGGGTCTCAACCGCCGTACCGATATAGAACCCCTGGTGGCTAGCATTCGAACTGGTGCCATAGAGTCGGTCATGTTCCCCCAGAATGTGATTGAAAATGCCCCCAGGATCATCTCCGACCTGCGCGCTTTTTTTCCCGCCGAAGAGGGGACTTTCCTCATCGGGCCCATGGTGAAAATCGGGTGGGGTACACCAACCCTGATCAGCTTATCTATGGGCATTATCATAGAGGTGCCAGATCCGACCATCACCATTTTGGGTGTACTCAAAGTGGCCTTACCCACCGAAGAGGCAGCTGTACTGAAACTTCAGGTCAACTTTATTGGCCGCATCGAATTCAGCAATAAACTGGCCTGGTTTTATGCCGAGCTATACGACAGTCGGGTACTCTTCATCACTCTCGAAGGCGGCCTCGGAGTATTAGTCAACTGGAGTGAAAATAGCAACTTCGTCGTTAGTGCAGGCGGTTTTCACCCCGACTTTAACGCACCTCCGTTACCCTTTCCAGAACCACCGCGTATTGCGGCATCATTGCTGGATACTCAGAATGCCAGGATACGCATCGAGGGCTACTTTGCCGTCACCTCCAACTCCGTCCAATTCGGAGCAAGGGCCGAGCTTTTCTTCGGACTTAGTGAATTTAAGATAGAAGGCCATCTGAGTTTTGATGCGCTGTTCATTTTCTCGCCCTTCTTCTTCAGCTTCAGCTTGTCCGTCCGCCTTTCGGTCAAAGTATTCGGTATTGGATTGTACACCGTTGGCTTTAGCGGCAAGCTGGAGGGTCCAACGCCCTGGTACATTAAGGGCAAAGGTTCTATAAGCCTACTTTTCTTCGATATCGATGTGCCCTTCGAGCATACTTGGGGAGAGCGGAAGAATACCGACCTGCCACCGATAGCCGTTCTGCCTCTACTGGAGCAGGAATTGCAAACCACCAGCAACTGGACGGCAAATCTACCTGCGGGAGTCCACACTTTAGTAAGTCTACGCCAGCTGGGTGACGGGGAATCCGATGAGCTCGTGCTGCATCCCGTTGGGTCGCTATCGATCTCACAGCGTAAAGTGCCTCTCGGTATAACGCTCGAAAAATTTGGTAATCAAAAGCCCAATGATGTTCAGGAACTTACCGTTGGGGTAACGGCTGGCTTAAATAAGCTGAGCGATCTGAACGAGCAATTTGCGCTCGGTCATTTCAAAGATCTCAAGGAGGAAGAAAAGCTGTCTAAGCCTGCCTTTCAACCTATGAATTCGGGCATAGACCTCTCTGTAGATGGCGATCAGACGCAGACATCGGCAGCTACGGCCCGCACTATGCGCTACGAACGCATACTCATCGACGGGGCTTTCCGTCGCAGAATCAGAGAAGCGATCATCGCTTTTCTCAAATTGCTGGTGGCTCTACTCAATCTCAGTCGTAGAAATGCTATTCGCCAATCCGCTATTTCTGCTACCCGCCAGGCAGAGCTGAATCCACTTGATCAGGCCATCAGTTTGCGACCAGATCAGTACACCGTGGTCCTGAAAGCCGATAACCGACCGGCGGGAGCCATACAAACCGTGACTTTCGACAATCAAGTGATGGCCGAAGATTATCTGGCCAGAGAGAAGCGTAATAATCCGGCGGCCGCAGCCAGCCTTCACGTAGTTCCCGCTGTGGAAGCAAATATCAGAGCATGAGCGAGCTAAGCAAATATACTTTCCTGCCCTGGCTGCGCCGAGGCATAGCCAATCAAATTTCTGGTACTGCAGGGCAACGAGCAACCATAGCTGTTTCGCTAAAAGTAGGCGGAACCAAAATCGATGGCAGCGAAGTAGATAGGACCATTACCAAAGATGTACAAATCTATGGTCCGGGAGATGTGGTGGGTATCGACAAGAAGAACATCATCAGGACCGAGCCCAAACACTACATCACCAATTTCGAGCCCAACTATCTGGCCTTTATAGATTTTTACGACGAAGACCTTCCATGGCGCTACTCTCCAGATCAGCCCCAAAACCACCGACTGCAGCCCTGGATGGCTTTGATTGTACTAACCGACGAAGAATTTAATGATAGCCCGGCACGGCCGGACCAACCACTGCCGGCTATTCAGGTGACAAGGAGTGATGTGCTGCCACCAGCTGGAGAGCTCTACGCATGGGCACACGTACAACTCAACGAGTCCATACTCGGTACAGATACTCACCGCTCTACAGCCGTAGGCCTGGGGGCTAAGGTTGAGCAGCTGCTGGATCGAGATCCCGATATGGGCTTCTCACGTGTGCTCTGCCCACGTCGATTGGCACCTGATACGGCCTATCACGCTTTCCTGGTCCCGACTTTTGAAAGCGGCCGACTAGCCGGCTTAGGGGAAAGTATAGCCCAAAGTAATCCAGGTGTGATGGATGGAGCTTGGAGCAACAGCAACCAAACGCCCATCTTGCCGGTATATCACCGCTGGTACTTCCGCACGGGCGGAGAGGGCGACTTCGAGTCGCTGGTGCGCTTGCTCAAGCCACGTCCGGTGCCGGCAGAAGTAGGCAGGCGACCCATAGACGTATCAGACCCTGGTGCCAATGTAACAGGTATTAGCAGCTCAGAGCTAGGTGACGTACTCTTGCTGGAAGGTGCTTTGCGGGTGCCCGATAAGAGCCTGGAAAGCAACGAGCTGATACGACTCAATAAGTATAGAAACTGGGACAGCAACTACCCACACCCTTTTCAGAGCGATCTGGCCAATTTCATCAATTTAACCGACGCATACACACAGAAGAGTGCAGAAGATGCGCACAACGATGCAAGCCTTGATACAGCGCCCCCGGCCGGGGAGGAGAACACCTACAGTATAAATGGTAATCCTGATCCGGTCATCACGGCACCGCTATATGCCCGCTGGCATGCCCTTACCCAGCGATTGCTAAAAGACCGGGATGGCAATGATGTGACCGGCCAACGAAACTGGATACACCAGCTGAACCTAGACCCCAGGCACCGAACTGCGGCGGGCTTTGGTACGCAAATCGTCCAGAAAGGCCAGGAAGATTATATGGAGGCGAGCTGGCAGCAGGTAGGCGAGATCATCGAAGCCAACCGACGCATCGTACTGGCCCAGATGGCGCGAGAGGTAGGGCGTACATACTACGTCAGGTACCTGACGCCTGGTCTGGAGGTCAGCTTCCCGCAAGGGCAAAGTTTGGCGAATCAGCGAGATTTATCACTTACCGCACCGGTTTTAGGAAGAATTATGACTGGCGCAGGTCGGGCACTCGGCTACGAGCTCGAAAGTAGCCAATTGGCTCCGGCAGCCTTGTCACCTCAAATGCGAAAAATTGTAAGGCCACGAGCACCTTTGGCCAAGAAGAGGTTGAATTTTGAAAATGCGCCCGCTGAGGTTACATCTGGTAGCTTGATTGACCGCATAGCTGCCGGAGAAATAACGGCAGCTCCACCGCGAGAAGCACCAGCGGGCGCGCCAACCCACCAGGATATAGCCGACCAAGCCGGTCCTGAAGCGCTACCCACCAATTGGAAGGCAACACTTCGAGAATGGCTCATCAAATTGCCCTGGCTCAAATACGTGCCGCTCATCGCGGTCGGCTTGTTGTGGTTGCTCGCCTTATTTTTAGGGTGGCTGATCGGCCTGACACTGGCGACTTTACTTACGGCTACGGCCTTTTTAATCGGCTTGTTCTTTTGGCTTCAGCAGCTGATCAAGAACCCGCCACCCGAAGCAACGGACCCCCTAGATCCCTTAACTATCCCCTCTGGTACCGTCGATAGATTTCCGAAGTATCCAGATTTTCGCATTTCCGATCCAACAGAGAATTTCAGCCCTACGGCAGGCACAACGGATAGCGATGAAGGGAAAGCTTACAAGGCAGCCCTAAAGGACCAACTCAATCTGATCAAGGAGAATGCCGACTCTGCACCGCCGCGAGTTTATACACCCATAGATCCAGGGCAGGTGCGCACCAATGTGGTTCAGCAGCTAGACCCTGAAGTCCGAATCCCGGAGCGGGTTGCTGGTACCTACCTGCTACCGCCCAAACTGAA
>JBCDFE010000341.1:0-4292 GCA_039178745.1 Bacteroidota bacterium
GAGCGAAGTCAAATCTGCTTTTAGGCATTCGGCAGGTTATTTTTCTAGTGACTATTTTTGCATAAATTTAGTCAATACGATGACTATATTTACGTAAATTTAGTCAATACATTGCGTGTGGAGCTACTGCAAAGAGAAATCGAAAGCCAGCTAATCAAGGCTTTGAGACCGAATAAAGCGGTTCTATTACTCGGTCCGAGGCGCGTTGGTAAAACGGTTATGTTAAAGAAGATCGCCAGTGAGCAATCGGGCTCAACTCTCTTTCTTAATGGTGAAGACCAAGATACGATAGATATTTTGGAGAGAAGAAGTATTCAAAACTATCGTACTCTCCTCAATGAATACAGCTTGCTGGTCGTCGATGAGGCACAAAAAATCCCTGATATTGGTCTAAAGCTAAAGTTGATTGTAGACGAGATAGACCATATCAAAGTAATTGCAAGTGGGTCTTCTGCCTTCGATATCAATAATCAAACTGGAGAGCCATTAACTGGCAGGAAGACTACTTTTCGTCTCTTTCCATTTTCTGAAAATGAGCTTTCTAAACTAGAAAACCCTGTAGAGCAGCGTGGAAATCTTCGCGAACGATTAGTTTTCGGCAATTATCCGGAGCTAACCTACTTGACAGGAAGAAATGCCAAGGAAAAATATCTGCGAGAACTGCTAGAATCTTATCTCCTAAAAGACATCTTGGCATTTGACGAGATCAGAATGTCTGATAAAATTTTTAGCCTACTTAGGTTGATTGCTTACCAAATCGGGCAAGATATTTCATACACCGAAATCGGAAGGCAGCTTGGCATGAGTAAGAATACGGTCGAGTCTTATCTAGATATTTTAGAGAAGGTCTTCATTTTGTATCGCGTCGGCAGTTTTAGTAGTAATCTCAGAAAAGAAGTAGCAAAAGCAAAGCGCTGGTACTTTTATGATAATGGTGTTCGCAATGCCATCATATCGAATTACAGCCCGATAGACTTGAGAAATGATGTTGGTCAGCTATGGGAAAATTACGTTGTGGCAGAAAGAGCCAAGTTTTTGCGCTATCGGGAAATCTATAGCGAGACTTACTTCTGGCGGACATACGATCAGCAAGAGATTGACTGGATAGAAAGTAAAAATGGTCAATTAGATGCTTACGAGATAAAGTGGAGCAACAAGAAGAAGTTTCGAGTGCCGGTGGCCTGGAGAAAAGCATATCCAGAGAGCACGTTTGAGGTGATATCGCCAGATAATTTTCTGGGCTGGGTGAAGCCAGAATAGATTTATGGTATCCGCTTAATAATCATCCTTATCTGACCCATATGATTGGCCTGATGCTCCATGACGTGATACCAGGCCCAGTGGTTGTTCATGTTGGTTCGGTTCACTTTTTCGGAGAGCCAATCGTCGTCTCTAGTTTTGAGTAATCGCTTGGTTTCTTCGCGCACCTCGTCCCAGATATCGAGATAGTACTGGATGGGTTGGTCGACCAGGGCTTCGCGGGCTGGTGCGCCCAGATTGAGGGCTAAATCCCAGTCGGCCTCGTCGCGATTAAACTGTCGCCCTTCGAAGGTGTAGAGCTGATAGTACTTTTCTGTAGCTGCCAGATGATAGATCATGGCGCCGATGCGATTGGCGTCTTCGTCTAGTAAAAAGTCTGTACCTGCCTGGTCTAAATTTCTTACGCTGCGCGTCACACGATTCTTTAGATCATCGAGCATAGAGACAAGATTGCCGACCTGAGGAGAATAGCCACGGGGAGCTTTTATAGTTTGTGCATTAAGCATACTAGTTGAGCAAGGAAAGTAGAGGAAAAGTAGGGGTACTATAATTATTTTGGACACTTAATGAGGTTTGTTCTTACGTATAAAGACGAGTAGAAGGCGTATTAATTGCGTATTAGGTTATTGGATTGATTCTCAACATTGTTTGTCTATAGAGGTTTTTCTATCCGTGGCCCTACTTCAATTCACAGATCGCGGCATCTATTGCGCCCAGGCCGATGTCTATATCGATCCCTGGAAGCCGGTAGATCGTGCGCTCATCACGCATGGGCATGCCGATCATTCGCGCTGGGGGCACAAACACTATCTGGCTACCGAATCGGCTGCCCCGGTTATCCGACACCGATTGGGCGATATCGATTTGCAGACCGTCAAGTACGGACAAACGACTACCATTAACGGCGTAAAGTTCAGCTATCATCCAGCTGGTCACATAGTCGGCTCCGCCCAGATCAGGGCCGAATACCAGGGCGAAATCTGGGTGGCCGCGGGCGACTATAAGCTGGAAGACGATGGTTTGTCGGAAGCCTTCGAGCCAGTACAATGCCACCATTTTATCACGGAGTCTACCTTCGGCTTGCCGATATATCGCTGGCGACCACAAGAGGAAGTGCTGGCCGACATCAACGACTGGTGGCGCGCCAACCAAGCCGAAAACAAGGTGAGCATATTGACTGCCTATGCTCTAGGCAAAGCCCAACGGCTACTCAATGGGCTAGATACCAGCATAGGCCGTATTTACACCCACGGTGCTGTCGAGAATACGAATGAAGTATTGCGGGCCCAAGGAGTCAAGCTGCCCGAAACCATACGCGTGACCAAGGAAATCGATAAGAAAGGCTATCTGGGGCAGATCGTGGTGACCACGCCAGGCAGCATCGGTCAGCCCTGGATCAAGAAATTTGGTCAGGCCAGTATCGGATCAGCCAGTGGCTGGATGAGTCTGCGCGGAGCCCGAAGACGACGCGGTGCCGATCGCGGATTCGTGCTCAGCGACCACGCCGATTGGGGTGATCTGATCCGCGCCATCGAAGCGACTGGAGCCGACAACATTTACGTGACACATGGCTACACGGGCATCTTTAGTCGCTACCTGCGCGAACAAGGGTATAATGCGGTGGAGTTGGAGACGGAGTATGAGGGGGAGGAAAATGAAGAGCCTATAAGTGCTTTAGATCGTTAGTCTGTTAGACCGCGCTTAGGTGTACCTTTACCTGAGCGCGGTCTAACAGACTAAAATACTAACAAATTAAAGGTAGTAGCTGGTACAGCTTTTACAGATCTGCGCAAATTTCATATCTAGCAACAGCAGAATTTCGACAATTGTCTCTTTTAAATTTATCGCATTCCGATGGAGTTGGTCTTGTACACGATCTAGGATCTTCAAAAGATGGACTACCACAATAATTCCACTTATCATTAAATTCTCCTAAACAATCCGCTCCCGCTCTTCCGCCTGCTAATAGACTAGGCTTGAGCACCAGTGCTCGCTCTACCAGCTCTTCATAGCTCAAGAGTGAAATTTCCAGAGCAGTGCGATAGCTTTCCACGCCATCGAACAGGACTTGAGGTTCGTATCGTTCGCCTAATGCAGTGATCTTATCATCGAAAGCCCGAGCTGCCGTCGATAAGGTGTGAAAAGTCGTGCTTATCTGAGCACTATTTAGGAAGCCACTTTCGGTAAAAGCAGTTCTAATTTCGTTAGGATCGCTCATGCCTTCCAAATTTTCGTAATCAGGCAGTTCTGCTCCCGTGACTATCCCAATCTGCAGCTCAGCATCGTAAGCATTCTTGGCCTGGAAGTAATCGCTGACAATGGCATCTTGCGCCAGTTCTTCCAGAAGGGTTTCTGAGGTAAACTGAGGACCAATTCTCGATTCTTCGAGACAAGCAGGCAGTAGGCAAGCTACCGCTAGAAGGAAGAGTAAGTGTTTCATTAGAACTTCTTTTTTTGGTTACGTAATAGATATAAATTTAGATTGCCTTGAGCCGCGTTTTCATGCCTATTTAATATTTTAGTGAGTCCGTTTAATATCTGAAGAGAGTTCTTTATAGTTGTGGAAAATTGGCAGCTTCCCCCACCTCACCGGATGCTTCTTTTAGACTTTGGTTTCGCTGATCGGCCTAGCTGCCTCGGGAGTTTGCAGGCAGTCTCCTGAAAACTGTGCCCAGTTATCCAAAGTCGACATCCATTTATTACTCTCGCCAAAAGTATAATGAAGCCTAACAGGTACCATCAGCCCCGAATGAGGAGCGGTGCTCTGAAGAGAAATTTGCTGTCCGCTTCCTTCAATAGACTCCCCAAGTATTTCCAAAGCCCAAAACCCAAAACAAAAAGAAGACCCCACCACTTAAGCCAAGGACACAAATCTCCTAAAAGACTCTCCTACCAATCTAAAGCCTAAAAAATCATCCAAAAGAAGATTCCAAGCCCAAAGCCAAACTCACATATCCCCTAAAAGACTAACAGACTCCCCCACCATCTCCAAAGCCTAAGACCCAAAACAAAAAGAAGACCCCAGCCCTTAA
>JBCDFE010000342.1:0-4268 GCA_039178745.1 Bacteroidota bacterium
CCCAACCCCGCTACGGATCGCATTCAGCTGTATCCCATTTCGCCCAATCCTCTTCGGGATATTGGTTATATCTCTTTCGATATGGATGCAGATCGAGCTTCATTGATTGAATTAATCGATGTGCAAGGGCGTGTACATTTTCAGCAGCAACTCGAAGCCTTGGCCGGATACAACCGCCTTCCACTAAACCGCGCGGAGCTATCCCTAAGCCCAGGAACCTATTACATCCGCCTGTCCGGGGAAGGATTTAGCAGCGTGCAGCCCGTGTTGTTTGAGTAGGAGAACATCCTAGAATGGAGCGATTAGATTGATTCGCCCGGTATTCATCAGGTATGGCTCAACTGCTTTTGTAATGTCTTCCTTCAATAACTTAAAAAGCCTTCGTTTCGTAAAGCTCTTGTGGGTAACCAGACCTACATCGCGTGCGGGTGCGGGGCTTGCCAGCGGGTGTAACCAGGCCGGGTCTATGATGTGCTCTTGTAGGGTGGCCAATCTGGGCAGTAGCGTAATGCCTTTATTGATGTTGACCAGCTCCAATAGGGATAGAATGGAGCCACTGTTGAATACGAGTTTGTTGTGATTCTGACTCGATTCTCTTAAGTGGCAGATTTTTCCGATTTGGCTAGTCATGCAGTGGCTTTCTTCCAGGAGCCACAGGCGGGTGAGATCGATGTCTTTAATCTGATAGGTTTTCTTTCCACCAGCTTGGCTGCGGGCGTCGTATACCAGGAAGTCTTCCTGAAACAGGCTGGTTTGATCAAAGTCTGAATCGTCTATTGGCAAGGAGAGTAGTCCGATGTCGAGTTCTCGGAGGCGAAGTTTTTTGAGAATTTCCTTAGTTGTTATCTCACTGATATTGAATTGGAGATCACCGTGCTTTTTCATGAACTTATCGAGAAAGAGCGGAAGAATGAAAGGAGCCAGCGTTGGGATGATTCCTATTTTAAGCACACCTTCAAATTGACTTTTAGCCTCCTGAATCAGTTCGCTCAGGTTTTCATACTCATTACTCACCACTTTAAACTGGTCGATGAGATGCCTACCCTCCAGGGTCAGCTCTATGGGCTTCTTGCTGCGGTCAAAGAGCTGAAAACCCATCTGATCCTCCAGTTTTCTGACCATGGTACTCAGTGTGCTTTGTGTTACATGACAAGCTTCGGCAGCCTCGCTGAAACTCCCCGTACGGTCTAGGGCAAGCACATACATGATTTGACTTTGCGATATTGACAGCATCAATGCAAGTATAGATTATTTCACTTTCATCGATAAAGTTAGTCCTTTAGTTTTGCAAAACCCTATCCAATCTTACAAAGAGCAAAAAAATCAAAAATGCAAGAACATGCTATGAACGGGGACATCAGTAAGTGCCCCTTCCACAATGGCCAAATGCAAGCTACCCAGGCATCTGCTGGTGGCGGACAGACCAATCGCGATTGGTGGCCGCAGCAACTACGCGTAGACATACTGCGCCAGCATTCTGAGAAGGTCAATCCGATGGATGAAGACTTCGATTATGTGGAAGCTTTCAATTCACTCGACTACGACGCGCTCAAGCAGGATTTACACGATCTGATGACCGACTCACAAGATTGGTGGCCTGCTGACTTTGGACATTACGGTCCCTTCTTTATTCGTATGGCCTGGCACAGTGCCGGGACTTACCGTACGGGCGACGGGCGCGGCGGCGGCGGTACGGGTCAGCAGCGTTTTGCTCCGCTCAATAGCTGGCCGGATAACGGCAACCTCGACAAGGCCAGAAGGCTGCTGTGGCCCATCAAGCAGAAGTACGGCAATAAGATATCCTGGGCCGACCTGATGATCCTGACCGGAAACGTAGCCCTGGAATCCATGGGCTTCAAGACCTTCGGTTTCGGTGGTGGCCGTGCCGACGTTTGGGAGCCAGAAGAAGATGTATACTGGGGTATGGAAAGCGTGTGGGAAGCAGGTGACCGCCGCTATACCGGCGATCGCGAGCTGGAAAACCCACTGGCTGCAGTCCAGATGGGCCTGATCTATGTCAACCCTGAAGGACCGGAAGGAAATCCCGACCCCATAGCCGCAGCCAGAGACATACGCGAGACCTTTGCCCGCATGGCCATGAACGACGAAGAGACAGTTGCCCTCATAGCAGGCGGCCACACCTTCGGGAAAGCGCATGGTGCCGGAGATGCGGCCCTGGTTGGTGCTGAGCCAGAAGGCGCTAAGATCGAGCAACAAGGCCTTGGCTGGCTAAATGCACACGGCACGGGAAAAGGCGGTGATGCTATAACCAGTGGCCTGGAAGTCACCTGGACACAAAAGCCCACGGAGTGGAGTAATCTCTACTTCAAGAATCTTTTTGGGTACGAGTGGGAGCTGACCAAAAGCCCAGCCGGGGCTAACCAATGGGTTGCCAAGACCGATGTAGCTGATGTACCGGATGCACACAACCCGAATAAGCACCACAGACCCACTATGCTGACCACGGACCTATCGCTGCGCTACGATCCGGCTTACGAAAAGATCTCTCGTCGCTTCTACGAAAATCCCGACGAGTTTGCCGATGCTTTTGCCCGCGCCTGGTTCAAACTGACCCACCGCGACATGGGGCCAAAGATTCTCTACCATGGTCCGGAGGTTCCCGCAGAAGAATTAATCTGGCAAGATCCGCTGCCAGCAGCATCTGGAAGCGTTTTGACGCCTGAGCAAATTACTGCTCTCAAGCAACAGATCCTAGACTCTGGCCTATCGATTTCTGAGCTAGTCAGTGTAGCCTGGTCTTCAGCCTCTACCTTCCGTCATACCGATTTGCGTGGAGGTGCCAATGGCGCACGCATCAGATTAGCTCCGCAGCGATTCTGGGAGGTTAACAATCCCAAGCGGCTAGAGAAGGTGCTAACTGTTTACGAACAAATTCAGTCCGACTTCGATGGTGAGGTTTCGATGGCAGATTTGATCGTCCTAGGCGGCTGTGCGGCTATTGAAAAAGCGGCTGCTGAAGCTGGATACCCCATACGAGTACCGTTCACGGGCGGCCGGGTAGATGCTACACAAGCACAGACCGATATCGAGTCTTTTGCCGTCATGGAGCCCCAAGTTGACGGATTCCGCAACTACCTCAAATCGCCATATCAGATGGGGTCTGAGCACATGCTTATAGACCGTGCACATTTATTGAACCTGACTGCGCCGGAAATGACCGTACTGATCGGTGGTTTGCGTGTATTGGGTACCAACTGGGATGGATCGGCTCATGGCGTGCTCACCGATAGAGTCGGACATCTGTCTAACGATTTCTTCGTCAACCTCCTCAATATGGATGTTACCTGGAAGTCTATAGACTCTCACGAAGAAGTATTCGAGGGTACTTCAAGTACCACAGGTGAGACGAAGTGGACTGCCACAAGATCAGACCTGGTCTTTGGTTCCAATTCCATACTGCGTGCAGTTGCTGAGGTATATGCCAGTCACGATGGCCAGGAGAAGTTCGTTCGCGACTTCGTCAAAGCCTGGGCCAAGGTGATGAACCTGGATCGCTTTGACCTGAAGAACTAGGAAAAGCCCAGAAAAATTTAAGCCCCTTTGGTCAGTCTACCTGATCAAGGGGGCTTTTTTATTGAATGGCCAAAAAGTACCGTTCTTTGGATTTACCGTCTGCACCAATTCGCTCGTAGAACTTCATAGCGCGTGTATTGAAATCGGGTGTCTGCCACTGAATCAATTGGCAACCGAGCTTCTTGCCTTCTTCTTGTATTCGCTCTACCAGCATCTGGCCGATACCAAACCCTCTGGCTTCCTCTCTAAGGAACAAGCAGTCCATATAGATGTAATGAGCAGCATCCCAGGTAGAGAACTGTTTCATATAAGTAGCATAGCCTACGATCTCGTCATTGATGAGGGCTAACAAACCATATAAGCTGGGTGAATCACTAAATAGGTGCTTTTTCAATTCTTCTTTCTTGCCCTTTGGATCGTAGTCTGACTGCTCGTATTCAGCGTGTAAGGCGCAGAGGATTACGATTTCCTCAACGTCAGCTTCCTTTGTTGCTCTTATGCTAATCCTCTTCACAATTGCTCTGTTTTCAGTCGCTTAAAGCTGTTTTACGTTCTTGCCAGGCAGTCGGCATAAGACTTGCTGGATCAGATGGTTCTGGAAAAAATGGAATTCAAATAAGTTTGGTAATCGGGTTCGCTCTTCTTTAGTACCTGCTCCGTCCAGGCTATGCGCTCGTGGTTGATCACTTCCATCTCCCAGATGCATGGCGCAAGCCCATCGCCCGAAATTTTGC
>JBCDFE010000343.1:0-4264 GCA_039178745.1 Bacteroidota bacterium
ATCCCATGGGAATACCTTCTCTGTTTCGATATCTCCTGCAAAACCATCCGTTGGCCCAGTGCTACGCGAATACCATACGTAGTAAAGTCCATCGACCTGAATGATCGCACTAGGATCTCGCCTAACCACTCCCTCCTCATAGGCCAGGTCTCCTTTCAGGTCAAAGACTTCGAATTCACCAAACCATTCATTGCTGAGTTTTGGCCAAGCCAAAGCTCTTTTAGACGCTGCACTGAGCTTGTCTGGTGTGGTTATTCCCAGACGCTCCAGTTCTTCGAGGGCGTAAGACATATTTGATCGACTGCTTTAAATATTGACATCCTCGGCCATACTGTGCCTGTGTCGATATAAAATTACAACCTCAACAGACTGAACAATACCAACTATGACTATACAATAACTAGACAAACTGGTGATTAGACGCACTTTTAATGTTAGACATGAATTTGATGGGCCCAATTCTGCAATAGACCACTTAACTTGGACTCGACTTAAGGTTGATCTATGCAAAATTTAACTAGACAAAGCCTATTATTTGTCTCAACAATAGTAGGTTTGCTTGTCTGTGCTCAAACCCCTGTTCGAGTCCAACTCGACACAGCGGACACAGCCTTCGACGTAGTCGATGAGGCCCTCAACATTCGATACGATAGCCCGGAGAGATCTAATGAGCTTCTCGCATCTGCCACTCCTATCCTACTAGATGAAGGGGACACCTTGAATGCCATTCATGTTCTGGCCGAAATTGCACGTACCAGCGGTCATCAGGCACATTATAAGGTGGCTTATGATAATCTATGGCAGGCACTGTTGCTGGCAGACCAAGCCAATTTAGAATATGCCAAAGCGTGTATATATACGAGTATTGGTCGCTATTACAGCTTTTATAAGCGCAAGGAAAACGCATTGGGTTATTTTGACCAGGCACTAAGTATCAATCAAAAACTGATTGAGGATGGAAAGCACCCAGAAGCCATACTCTCTGATGTTTATTTCGCTATCAGCAAAACCTATGGCGAATTTGGCGAAATCGGCCTGAGTAAACAGTACTTAGACAGTTGTATAAATTATCACGATCCAAATGTGAGTGGTGTCCATCAAGCCTATTTGAGCATTGAACAGGCCAATCTGCTCAGTAGCGAAGATCGGCTAGTAGCTGCCCTCGAACACTACAACCAAGCCTTGCCATGGCTGAGGGAAAATGATCCTGGTCACCAAACGCTTGTACACACCTTTATAGCAGACATCAAACGCCGACAAGGTCATTTTGATGAAAGCGAAGCCTTGTACAATGAAGCTCTTCAAATTTCAGCAACCTATAATAGACATATAGACTTCACTCCGCTTATCTATGAGAAACTGTCTAAACTCTATTATGACCAGGGCAGGTTTGACGCTGCCTACCAGAACCTGTGGACGACTAAGGAGCTGGATGAGATGTACTTCGATAGCCGCAGTGAAAACAACAGACCACTACTGGAAATACTAGATGCATTTCGGCGTCAGAAAGATCAACAGCAGCAGCTCATTCAACAGAATAGAGTCGAAGAACTGGAACACGAAGAGCGCGTATTTTTCCTTCAACGCAGCATTCTATTGGTCTGCTTGGGATCGCTCTTGCTACTAGGATTTTTGTACTTCAAATACGTTCAAAACAAGCACCGCACAGAGAAGAAACTCATCAAAAAAGAGCAAGAGCTGGAGATCCAGAAAACTAAGGAAATCCTGGAAATGAGAAACAAGGAGCTTTCTATCTCTACCCTCAAACTTATCGAGAAGGATGAGTTTTTTTCCGTCCTGAAAGAGAAATTATCCAAAAGGGACCGCGACATTAACATACAAGAGGTCAAACGTCTAGTGCGAAACAAACTACCTGCCAATGGCCCTAACTGGGAAGAATTCGAAGCCAGATTTGTAGCTGTCAATCAGGGTTTTTACGACCGTTTGAAAGAGCGGCACCCCAAACTGACGCAGGGAGATCTGAAGCTCTGTGCACTGATCAAACTCAACTTTTCCAGTAAAGACCTCGCCAGACTATTGGGTATTTCTGTAGAGAGTGTGCATACAACTCGCTATAGGCTGCGCAAAAAATTGGGATTGACCAGGGACGTCAATTTAGTCGAGTTTATAGCCGATGTATAGTTTTTGTGCAGTCGATTCTTATGACTGAAACAAAGGTGCGTAAGAACCTTGTCGCGCCTTCTAAACTGAATAAAATGATCGTAACAGAATATGCCGGAAATCATAATTTCACGGTAACAGACAGAGAAGCTCTGGCTCCGGGTCCTGGAGAGGTCCAGATCAAGGTGGCCTATTGTGGTGTGTGTGGCACGGATGTTCACATCTATCACGGCATGATGGACAAACGCGTAGATATACCGACGACCATAGGACACGAGATGTCGGGCACCATTGCAGAGTTGGGTCCAGATGTGTCGGGATTCTCTATTGGAGAAAAAGTGGTGGTCAGGCCACTGGACAACCGAGCTGAAAAACCATCTGACAAAGGTTATAGTCATGTGTGCCGAGATTTAAAATTCATTGGTATTGATAGCCCGGGTGCAATGCAACAGTATTGGAATGTTCCCGCATTTACCTTACACAAGCTACCTGCTGAGACCGATTTAAGCCTAGCGGCTTTGGTGGAGCCCCTTGCTGTTGCCTGCCACGACGTGCGCTTGTCCAGACTGCAGGACCATGAAACTGCGGTAGTACTGGGCGGTGGTCCTATTGGTTTGCTTGTCGCATTAGTAGCCAGGCATACCGGGGCAACAGTGATTGTCTCTGAACCCAATCCCACTCGTCAAAAATTAGCCCGTGACTTGGGTTTTCAGGTTGTAGACCCGACGCAGGATGACTTGACAGCTATTGTTAGCGAGACTACCCAAGAACGTCTTGCAGATGTCGTCTTTGAGGTAGCCGGTGTGCAGGCTGCACTCGACAGCATGACAGATATAGCAGGTATCAGGGGGCGGATCGTAGTGGTAGCCATACACGGGCAACCCAAGCCGATCAACCTCTTTCAGGTATTCTGGAAAGAATTAGAAATTATTGGTGCACGCGTATACGAACCAGAAGATTACGATAAAGCCATTTCCCTAATTGCAGAGAAGGGAATTCCCTTTAGCAAACTGATCACGAGCATAAGGCCGATGACAGACATTCAACAAGTATTCAAACAAATAGACGAAAACCCGAATGGCATGAAAGTGCTACTCGATTGCCAACAGTAATAATCAACACATCATGAGCATACTCAATACGTTTAGTCTAGCTGGAAAAACAGCTCTGGTCACTGGCTGCAAGAGGGGCATCGGTAAGGCTATGGCCATTGGCTTGGCAGAAGCAGGAGCAGATATTGTAGGTGTTAGCGCCACTTTAGAAAACAGTGGTAGTGAGGTGGAAAAAGCCATCATAGCAACTGGGCGCAGCTTTACAGCCTATAGCTGTGATTTCTCTGATCGACAGGCTTTGTACCAATTTATCGAGCGGGTAAAATCTAACTCTCCTACCATCGACATTTTGATCAACAATGCGGGTACCATCCTTAGAAAGCCCGCGGTAGAACACCCCGATGAATATTGGGATAAGGTGATTGAGGTCAATCAAACCGCTCAGTTTATCCTGACTCGGGAATTTGGAAAAGACATGGTGGCTCGCCAGTCGGGAAAGATCGTTTTCACAGCATCTTTACTAACCTTTCAAGGAGGAATAACCGTACCGGGATATGCGGCCAGCAAAGGCGCCATAGGGCAAATGACTATGGCCTTTGCCAACGAATGGGCAGGCCAAGGGGTAAATGTCAATGCCATAGCACCGGGCTACATCAGTACCGACAATACAGAAGCTTTAAGAAATAACCCAGAGCGGGCCAATTCCATTCTCAGCAGAATCCCTGCGAGCCGGTGGGGTGAACCAGAGGACTTTGCCGGGCCGGTGGTTTTTCTCTCTTCCGAAGCTTCAGCCTATATGAATGGGACGGTCATGTTAGTCGATGGCGGCTGGATGGGTCGATAAAACGAATGAAATGAAATCGTACAAATTATACATAAACGGTGCTTGGCAAAATGCGCAATCGAGCAGAACAGATGCGATAATTAACCCTACAGACGAAAGTGTAGTCGGCCAAGTTCAGGAAGGTACAACAGAAGATGTACAGTTGGCACTAAAGGCCGCTCATATAGCCCAAGGTGCATGGCGCAAAACTCCAGCCATAGAAAGGGCTAGGCTATTGCGCAACTTTACGACCAAGATTCGGGAAAAC
>JBCDFE010000344.1:0-4218 GCA_039178745.1 Bacteroidota bacterium
CAGGGTAAAGGTGCCCGATTCGGCTATGGGCAGCAAGTCGGTGGTGCCAATCGGGTTGTTATCCTCGTCCAGCCATTGATAGGTATATGCACTTCCGCCGGTGGGCACTACACTAATGCTACCCGGACCATCTGTACAGCTGGGCTCTATTATGCTTGCCGTAACAGCCAGTGGATTGATTAGAGTAGGAATCTCTACTTGCTCGACCGCCTCGCATCCGTCCTCAGTCGACACAGTTAGCTGGTAAAAACCTGATGGTGCTATTAATTGTGGGGCTAGGCTGATCACCAAATCGTTTTCATCCACCCACTCATAGCTGGCATCTGGGGCATCGGTGGTGGCCATGGCCATTCCAACTGGATTCTGGCAGGTCGGTCCGGTAGTAGAGATATCTAATTCGAAATTGCCAGTCGATAAGTCTAATGGTACATCTATGACCTCACATTGATTGGAGGCAATGAGTCTTATGGTGCCAACAATATCATCTATGGCAATCTGGAAAACATTCGGCCCTGTCAATTGCTCGAAGGTTACATCATCGTACAGAATTACGTTTCTCCAAAAGAAATTGGAGACGAAGCTCACCGTTATAGTATCTTCAAAACAACTTGCTTCGGGTTCGATTATGATTTCATAAGTCGGTTCTACACCTTCTACCACTTCTATTGTCTCAATGAATTCTTCGCAAAATGCTGTGATGGTAACTTCGTAAGTACCCGGTGCATCTACATTGCGGAAAGATTGGGTGCTTCCATCATCCCAAAGAAAGGTATAGGCATCGTTGAAAACGGATCCCAGGCCCGAAGGTGTAATCGTCTGGAAGGGTACTTCCGGGCACCAGGCTACCGAGTCGGCAAAAGCATTGGTGATGCGTGGGCGTATGAGATCTACTGCTTCGGCTATTCCACAACCATCGTTTGTAGTAACCCGGACGGTATAGCTCCCGTTAAAATCGTCATCTTGTGGCGGCCAGTAGGTCTGGGCAGTGGCACCAATTATGGCTACTCCATTTCTATACCACTGATAAGTGGCATTCTCGATGTCGGGAGCGACCATCTCTGCATTGGGATCACAAATATCATCTGCCGATACTGCTACAGGTCCAATAGTGGGTTGATCGAATTCCTCAGATCGGTTGAGCCGAAGTTCGTCAATGAAATAGTAATTGCGCCAGAAGTCCAGGCTAGGATCAAAAAGTGGGTCGTCGCAACTGCCGCCTATGGCAAAGGCTTCGTAGTCGTTGGGCGACACAAAAGTTGTACTCACTGCTGTCCAGCTGTCTAGGGTAGCCGTACTGACAATAATTTGGTCGACCAACTCCCAGCCGTCAGCACCTGCAAGTTCCGGACATCTTATGCCTTCGTATGGAATCTGATCACAGTTGATGATGCCGTATACATTCAATATGACTGGCAGTGCAGACGCGATGGAACTATCTGGATCTGGCAGGTCATCTGAGGTAAGACCTAGAAAAAAGTCGAGTTGGTACTCTACTCCGCTTTCCAAGCCATCATCTTGAAAGCAAGCGCCCAGATACTCTCTATATTCTTCCCCTGGAACAGTAAGCCCATCTGTGCCTTCAATATCCTGGTCTACTCCAATGAAGAAACCTGCTACGCCAACTCCACTCGGTATGGGCTGAGGTATATCTCCTGGCCAAAATGGTGCCGATCCCGGCAGGGTGATTAAGTGCCAGGCATCGGTTGTGGTATTGCTGGCGCGTATCCATCCGTCTAGGCAGTTGGCTTGGCCGGTGGCATCGGGGGCGCCATTAACCTGATTGGATTCGCAGTCCGCATCATTATTGAATACATCGAATGAAGGGTTGGGAAGGAGGCTTTCTACAATGGGTGGAATGGTGCAGGCACAATCTTCCGTATCGTTTAGGTCTATCAGATTGTCGCCGTCATCGTCTATGCCATTATCGCAAATTTCCTGGGCGCCGAGGCACAGGGAACATAGCAAGAACAAAAGGCTTAGTTTGGTCTTTAAGGGCGTGATCATGTAATGCTGGAGTTTATAGGCAAAGACGTTGTGAACGGAGTGCGTAATAATTATTCAAGTTTACAATATTCAAATCAAGGGCTCTGGTTCATAGAATTGCTGTTTATTGAGTCTGTTATTTGACCGAATAATGAGTTTGTGTGAATTCAGGCTACATTTGCTGGCCCACACAAATGAGCTATTATGTCTGTACATTCCGAAGTCAAGCGCGTCACGACCAATACGCTACAAGCCATGAAGCGCGATGGTGAGAAGATCGCTATGCTTACTGCCTACGATTATTCCATGGCTCGCATTCTGGATTCTGCTAATATAGACGTATTACTTGTCGGTGACTCGGCCAGTAATGTCATGGCGGGCCATGAGACAACTTTGCCCATCACTCTCGATCAGATGATCTACCACGCCAGCTCAGTAGTTCGCGGGGTGGAACGTGCTTTGGTTGTGGTCGATCTGCCGTTTGGTAGCTATCAGGGCAACAGCAAACTCGCACTGGAGTCTACCATCCGAATTATGAAGGAAAGCGGCTCCCATGCCGTCAAGCTGGAAGGCGGGGCAGAGATTGCAGAAAGCATTAAGCGCATCTTGTCTGCCGGTGTTCCCGTGATGGGCCACTTGGGATTGACGCCTCAGTCGATTTACAAATTCGGTACCTATACCGTTCGCGCTCGCCAAGAGGCAGAGGCTGCAAAATTGAAAGAAGACGCCCTCCTTCTACAAGAATTGGGTTGCTTTGGCATTGTACTGGAAAAAATACCGGCCCAGTTGGCTACCGAGGTGACTCAATCTCTGGAAATTCCTACTATCGGCATAGGTGGTGGACCCAACTGCGATGGACAGGTACTCGTGACTCACGATATGCTGGGCATAACCAAAGATTTTCACCCGCGATTCCTGCGTCGCTATGTAGAACTTTTTGAGACCATGGCCGAAGCCACTAAATCTTACATAGGAGACGTTAAGTCTGGAGACTTTCCGAATGAGGAAGAGCAGTATTGATCCATAGGTTTGTATGGGACAATATCAGGAGGAATTACCGAACTTTTTAAGTTAAGATTATGATTGAATATGCAAGAAATGGATTAACGCTTTTTCTTACACGGAAACAAATATAGTTGATTTGTTTGTAAAAAACAAATTTATTATTTTTTGTTGATAAATCTTGTTTTTTGGGTATTTGGATTTTTGCAAAAACCCAAATACCCAAAAGTGCCCAAGCTCTCCACCAACCAACCCCCAATGAAAAAAATCCTCTCCACCATTTTGGCCCTCATCATATTGGTAGGCGGATACCTCTACTACCTCGCCGGAATAAAAAACCAGATGCCTGCCAGTGAAAACACGGCCATACTGGAAGTTGCAGAAGGCAGTGACTACGAGTCGGTCATGGCGAGTTTAGCGGCACTAGGCATAGAGCCTGCTCGTTGGCTGTTCGATCCGCTAGCGACAAGGATGAATTTTAAGCGAGAGCCTATGCGATCGGGTCGCTTCGAGCTGCCTGAAAGCGCCTCTATGATCGGTTTGATCAGACACCTTAGATCTGCCGGACAGGCCACTGTCGAAGTTGTGCTGAACAATGAGCGAGAACCGACGGATGTGGCGGGTAAGGTGGCTAAGATCCTATCTCCTGATAGTACGGCCTTTGCAACTGTATTTGAAGATGCGTCTACTTTAGCGGAGCTTGGACTGAATCGCCAAACATTACAAACCATATTCATCCCCAACACCTACGAGCTGTACTGGGATACCAATCCACGCCAGTTTCTGGAACGCATGAAAGCTGAGCATGACAAATTTTGGGACCAGAACGACAGAAAAAGCCTGGCCGCCGAGCAAGGGCTCCGACCTGTGGAAGTCTATACCTTAGCCAGCATAGTCGAAAAAGAAAGTTTGCGCCCCGAAGAGAGACCACGAATCGCCGGTCTTTATCTCAATCGCCTTCGGCAGGGCATACTCTTGCAGGCCGATCCTACAGTGGTTTTTGCCAATCGAATTTTTGACGTTGGTCGTGTACTGTTTCGTCACCTGGAAATAGACAGTCCATACAATACCTACAAATACACCGGCTTACCGCCTGGACCAATCGCTATGGCTTCGCCCGGTAGCCTAGACGCCGTCTTGAACCCGGAAGATCACGATTACCTGTTTATGTGTGCAGTCGGTGATGGCAGTGGTAAGCACAATTTTGCCAAAACGAACGCAGGTCATGCGCGC
>JBCDFE010000345.1:0-4114 GCA_039178745.1 Bacteroidota bacterium
ACAGGGTCCCAAAACGAAATGATTGTTCGTGCCCCAATTCAAGCGGGCTCATATTTTATTCAAGTCGTTTACAACTCTGGACTAGTGGAGTACAAACGCATCATCGTCTTCTGATTTTCCAGCTTTTTTCTCTTAAATACAATCCATCTGATTCTCACTTAAAAGACATTAACTCCTACTCCTCCAAATGAAAAACCATGAGTGGCACCTTGGCATTGAATGCCAGCTCTTTGGTTGCAGATCTATGAAATAGTCGCTCCCAGAAGTTGCGCTGCTTGGTCACAATTATGGCCATATCAACTGGGTTGGCATCCATGTATTGATCGAGACCTTCGTGAATGCTTTCGGCTTCTATCTCTGTAAACTCGAAGGAAAACTCAGGGTCTGGGCTATTAAAAAGCGGAGCGAGTAGCTTTTCTCGTTGCCCCTTGAATTTGTCTTTCTCATCTACGGCCACATGAACGAAGTGAACGCGGGCATGAAACAGTTCATTGAAATCCATGAGCTTTAGCACGGCTCTGCGACTCAGTGAAATATTGTTGCTAGCGTAAACGAGATTTTGATAATTGTTAAAAGAGCAATCATCAGGAATGAGCAATACAGGGCAATCTGCTTTTAAGGCAACAGTCGAGGATACACTTCCAAATACCTTTTCTATCAGCCCGCTCTCTCCCGTAGAGCCCATTATGACCAGGTCGGCGGTCTTGCTCTGCCCAATAATTTCATCGGCGGCAAAACCGATGAGTAACTCCGCTTTTCGCTCTATTCGCTTAGCCCGACTCGGATGGTCTTCCAAAAACTCATCTAGTAGTGCCTGGCGCTCGGTCATGAGCTGGCTAACGGAAGGCAAGGTCACAGCATCTGCCGTGGTCTGTGGAGTAAATACGTGGATGATGCGTATGTACTTAGCCTCGATTTCTGTAGCAAATGCCTCGGCATATTCCAATGCCTGTTCACTGGTTCTACTGAAATCAATGGGGACGATTATGCGTTTGATCATAACTAAAATAGGCGGCAATGAGCCGGAAAGATAGCTAGATGTGTAAAAACCTACTTTAAAATTAGCAAGGAACTTTAACCAAACACCACTGAATACCGTTCCATCATCGTGATTGTAAAGAACATGCATTCTTGTACCCTGCAGATTTTCACCCAGCCCAGAAACGACGAGTCAAAGGAAGAATCTTTTTCGATCGAACTCGCAGAGGCTCCCGAATGGAAAATCCAAGTATATAGCCATCCTGAATCTATAAGAAGATTAAACATTCCCGAAGATGTCACGCGCTGGTTGTCGGGTAGCTGGATGGCCTATCAGGCAGAATCATTACCAGAGAACCCAACGCATTTAGCCGTACTAGAGCATGAAAGCGGACAGCGCTATTATCTAGCCTTACAGTCATTCATGTTTAGTGTGGGCGGAAATATCCGGCAAGAGCAGGAGGGTTTCAATCTGCTGAGATGGATGTCTTCATCTTTGAAGTTCAAGGTTTTGGTGATGGGTCAGCTCCTGCATTCTGGTCCCTATGCCTCTTCTCCAATTGCTGATAAAACGGACAAAGACTGGGGCATACTCATTGACCAGCTCAGCAAAAGACTAAGCAAAAAGTGGGGCTGCCAAGCCATTTTGATCAAAGACCTGGCCACTAACGACTCCAAAGCTGCTGAATACTGGACAGCTAATGCGTTTTATGAGCTACCAGTAGATCCGGTCATGGAGCTACCCATCAGGGAGGTCTGGTCCACATTCGATGACTACCTGATGGATCTAACCAGTAAGTACAGAGTCAGATATAGAAGAGCCAGAAAACAAGCAAAAGGAATAAGTAAGCGTAGAATCCGACCTGCGGAAGTCCAAAAATTAAGCCCAAAGCTCGACGAACTCTTCGAGGCCGTGCGCATCACAGCAGACTTTGACCCCATAGATCCGTCCCCCGGCTACTTCGCTGATTTACAGCAAGCATGGGGAGATTACTGCCGCATGGAAGGCTACTACTTCGGCGATCGTCTGGTTGGTTTTACGACAGCTCTTTATGACAAAGACTGCATGCACGCACACTACCTGGGTTTTGAGCAAGCAATCAATAAATCGCACCACATCTACCACAATATGCTCTTCGATCTTATCGAGCAAGCTATCGATTGGCGGGTGGATAAGATCAACTTTTCTCGCACCGCCTTGGAAATTAAGAGCTCAGTGGGTGCCGAAGCCGTCGAATATCCCGTTTTGCTCAGGGCCAACTCGTCAATCGGAAATTGGCTCATTCGCAACTTTACCTCCAGGGTTTTTCAGGCGCAAAAGTGGCAGGCCCGCAATCCTTTTCGCGCATCATAAGCTATCTTGGCCCCAACCACCAACCAGATAGCGCACTATGTCTAAACTTCAGTCGATCGATTGGATCGTCATTGGCCTGTTTTTCGTCATTTCTTTGGCCATCGGTCTGTATGCAGCGCGCAAAGCCAAATCCAGTTTCAGCGATTACTTTCTAGGTGGCCGCAATATGCCCTGGTGGTTACTGGGCGTCAGTATGGTGGCTACGACATTCAGCGCCGACACACCCAACCTGGTGACCGATCTGGTGCGCAACAGCGGCGTAGCAGGCAACTGGGCCTGGTGGGCTTTCTGCCTCACTGGCATGCTTACCGTATTCGTATATGCCAAGCTGTGGCGACGCAGTGGCATCAGGACCGATCTGGAATTTTACGAACTGCGCTACAGTGGTCGGCCGGCTCGATACCTGAGAGGGTTTAGGGCCATTTATCTGGGTGTTTTTTTCAATGTTGTGGTTATGGCTGGCGTCATGCTGGCAGGCATCAAATTTGGGCAAGCCTTGCTGGGCTGGTCACCAACTATGACCATGCTAATTGTAGGTCTCATCACCCTCGCCTATACCTTTGTCGGTGGTTTGAGAGGGGTGATTCTAACCGACTTTTTCCAATTCGGCCTAGCCATGATCGGTATGATTGCGGCAGCGATTTATTTGTTGGGACTTCCGCAGGTCGGTGGCCTCGACCAACTGCTGATTGCACCTGCCGTGACCCCAAAGCTGGATCTATTGCCCAGCGGTGATTGGGAAGTGCTACTGCCCGTACTGATTATTCCGCTTGCCGTGCAATGGTGGAGTGTCTGGTATCCTGGTGCAGAGCCGGGAGGCGGCGGCTATGTGGCCCAGCGCATGCTCAGTGCCAAGGATGAAAGCCATGCTACAAGAGCTACGCTTTTCTTCAATGTGGCTCATTATGCCATCAGGCCATGGCCATGGATCCTAATCGCTCTCATCAGCCTCATCGTTTTTCCCGATTTGGCGAGTTTGCAGGATACCTTCCCAGATATGGACGAAAGTCTCGTCAAAGAAGATTTGGCCTTTCCAGCCATGCTCACTATGCTGCCCAGCGGGCTAATGGGCTTGGTCGCAGCCTCCATCATTGCAGCCCTCATGTCTACCATCAGTACCCACCTCAATTGGGGCAGTAGCTATGTTGTCAATGATTTCTACCTGCGCTTCATCAAAGAAAACGCCTCTGAGTCGGAGCAGGTATGGATCGGTAGAATATCGACTTTGGCTATGCTCGTACTCGCCTGCTTGCTCGCACCCGTGATAGAAAATGCTGGAAACGGTTTCAATCTCCTGCTCCAGATCGGAGCGGGAACCGGCCTTATCTTCATTCTGCGCTGGTTTTGGTGGCGCATCAATGCCTATGCCGAGATCGCAGCCATGATCATTAGCTTTCTGGTAGCTTTTATTTTCTTCGCCTTCAATGAGAGCGAAGTGGCGAGCACTGCCCCTTCCTGGCTATTGGAATCTCACTGGCAGTTGGTTATAGGCGTTTCCATTACCACCATAGGCTGGCTTCTCACCATGTTTATTACCAAACCCACGGATCAAGATAAGTTGCTGTCTTTTTATCAGCTCATTAAGCCCCACGCCAATGGTTGGAAACCAGTACTTAAAGAAGCCGGTGTATCAGCTGTGCCTACCTCCGGCTTCAGCCGCGAGCTTCTTTGCATGATGGCTGGGGTATTTTTGGTATACGGCTTTTTGTTTGGGACGGGACTTTTGTTGTATGGTCGTACTGTACCGGCCATGGTCGGTTTGGGTGTGGCTGGTCTTTCTGG
>JBCDFE010000346.1:0-4064 GCA_039178745.1 Bacteroidota bacterium
ATTTAGCAGAGGACTCGGTATGTCTTCCACATTGTACGAGCCTACTGAGCGAATAAAGTAGCAGTACTCTTCGCCGTTAGTTAGGCCCTGATCCAGATAGCTGGGGTCAGTCACGGTATCGATGCTATCGAATGTGGCACCGCCCGGGTCTCGCCGGAATATGTCGTATTCGCTATTGGTCCAGGGCACCAGCTCGGTCCAGTTCAATTGGTTGGCCTCGTCTGTGGGCGCACCGGCCAGTCTGACACTGGAAGCGGGTTGTGCCTCGCCTATGGGTTCGGGTTCATTTTCTACAAACAGCTCTATGCGATAGCTGTACGCCTGATCTTGTGTATTCAAGCCTTGATCGAGAAAGCAAGTATCTACTGGCTCATCGAATTCTTGTACGACAAATTCCTCCAGAAAAGAGAATGCTGCCGGGGCGTCTGTTTGTCCATCTGCTCGGGACAAGACGTATCTATATGGCCCCTGATTGATCATGGTGTCGAGGGCTTCCACATCTGGCCTTATCCAGCAGACATTGATCTGACCATTGGTTGGATCAGTTTGGGTTACATCGACCTGGGTGAGGAGTGGAATGTCCCTGGGCAGCTGCACGCAAATTTCTTCTGACGGGATAGACTCCAGTCGTTCGAATATAAATCCGAGTGCATTTCGGCGACCAAACTGAGCCAGCACGCGATAGCAGTAGGTGCGCCCTCTATTTACATCTTCATCAAAAAAGACGTAGCGGTCATCTTCTATTTCCAGTAGGCGATCTGCAACTTGGGTATAGCCTCGGCCAGCCATCCCGGTAACACAGGTATCTACCTCGAATGGATTACTGCCCTCTCGTCTCCAGACGCTGAAACCCAGGAAATCCAGACTGCCATCGAGCGTGTCGCAGATATAAGGGTTTTCCCAGCTGACCGTGACGAGATCTTCATCTGGTAAAGCATCGAGGTCTTCTGGTGGTGGGGCAACCACCCTTATGGTGATGGTTTTGGTCGTGGATAGACCGGTCTCTCCAAAGAAATTATCCTCTGCTCGGATAGCGACTAAATAAGGCTGATTGCTGATATGTTCGCATACGGTTTGCCATCGGAATATTCGGGTAACGGGATCTTCAGTGAATATGGTATCGGATTCGGGAACGAAGGTAGCCGGACTATTGTCGACGAGAAAAGGCCCGCCTGTGGCTATGAGTTTGACCAGTTGCTCGTCGTCAGGTGGCGTTAATGGAGCTGTTGCTTCGACGGTAAACTCTATAAAGTCACCAGCTACTACACAAATCTCTTCTACATCATTGATGATGACCGGAGGGCGGTTTGAACAGTCCTCGACAAAGATCTGCATATCGCGTATGGTGGTGTCTATAGCGATACCGTTTCGCCAGCTGATCACATAGAATGCTAGGTTATACTCACCGCGCACATTGGGGGTGTTCCAGATGATCTGACCGGTAACGGGATCTATGGTCAGTTGTCTAATGTCAGGTGGGCCACCACCTATTTCATTTGGCAGCACATAGTTGGGTACTAAAGAGTCGGGCGCAGAACGGGGGGTAGTGAACTCAAATGACAAGCTATCTCCGTCTGGATCAAAAGCTCCCGGATTATGTGACCAGGTTTCGCCCGTACAAGCCCTGGTGAGTGGGCTGGCCGATAGGGTAGGGGTGCTGTTGCAGCCAAAGATGTTGGGGTCTGTCAGGGTGTAAACGGTAAATACACTAAAGCGCACGCGAATAGAATTCGGGGGGTTCAAATTCAGAATACCGCCTACTCTATTTGGGTCGGTAAAGGAAACGATGTATTGGCCTGGGCCATCATAGGTATGGCAGGCTTTATACTCATTTCGGTTGATGCCGGGTTCTACAGGAACGGAAGAGGTGAGGAAAACAATATCCGAGCTTCCGTCTCCCCACTCCAGTAGTAGAGAGTCTCGAAAAGCATCGCTGGGAAATTCGGTATAGGTGATGATGGTCGCGCAAACGCGATTGGAGTTGCCATCTCCGCCGCATTCACCATCGTGTTCGACTATGATCTCACCAGCTCGATTGTGGGTGGAGAAGCCGACCTGCGGAAGTACAAAAAAAAGAGACAGCAAAAAGAGTAGACGCACCATGAGCATAACTTGGACTATGAAGTTAACGCATCAATCGCTTATTTGCTTATCGGCTGGGCGACTTCAAGTGTTTTGGCAGACAAATTGGAGCGTCAGTAGTGCTTGACTTGCACGCTAAAGAATCGGTCCCGCACTCCGAATGCGCGAACGAGCAGGGGGGAGAGCACAACCTCTACATTGGGGTCGTAAATCTGGCCGGGGATACGCCCCACAACTCGGCAGTACAACACCTTGCCGGTCCTTTTGTCGAGTACTTCGATCAGGCTGCCGATGCTAGCCGTACGGTGTAGGGCCAAAAATTGGTTGGGGTCGCCCTCTTCGGTCCAGGCTGCTTTGCCAGACGCTGTGCTCAGTCTTTTTCCTGCGCTATTGGTGCGCCATTGCTCGGCAAGTCCCTGATTTTGACGGACGTATGGATCGACTACCTCGGCTTGTATCTCTTCGGGTATACCTGCTGTAGGTAGCCAGCCGATAAAGATGCGTTGGCCCACTTTCATACTGGCCGGATCAAGACCAGGGTTGTTGTAGTGGATCATCTCGTCATTGGGCCAATGCAAATATCGATTGACGAGTCCGAATATGGACTGGCCGGCTGTGAACTCCCAAAACACGGGGCTGTAGTATGCCATGCTATCGACTCTGATGACGGGCTTGAGCACCACAGATGGGATAGCAATTTGTGCGCTAACGCCAGGGTCGTAGGAGCTGCGCAAGCTGGGATTGAGGTAATAAAAGTCCTGGATGGGCAGGCCGTAATGTCGGGCCAGTCCGTACAGAGTTTGGCCTGGTTCTATTTGGTGGTCGAACACCAGATGGCCGGATGCTCTGTCGGGATAGAGAATGATGGTATCTGAGGGCAGCAGATAATGGAGGCTATCGCCGGTAGCCGATAAATGGCTGCTGAACGCTGCAAGTAAGATAACTAATAGGGATGTGCGTTTCATGGATGGGTATTGAAATCGCTTGGCGTAAAGATAGTTGATTTGCGAATGAAGGAGAAAGTGTTTGATCTGCTCGTTGCTTTCCTTCGATATTTTCCGATATTGAGTGTATGAGTAATCAGCCTAATCAGAAACATATCGTTGTCTTGACCGGCGCTGGCATGAGCGCAGAAAGCGGCATTAAAACTTTTCGCGACAACGACGGTCTTTGGGAAAATCACGACGTGATGGAAGTAGCTACGCCCGAAGCCTTTGCCCGGAACCCGACTTTGGTTCAGCGGTTCTACAATCAGCGTAGAGCGCAATTGAAGGAGGTCGAACCCAATAGGGGGCATTTTATTTTGGCGGAGTTGGAAGCACACTTCAAGATCGATATTGTGACACAGAACGTAGACAATTTGCACGAGCGTGCAGGTTCGACTAGCGTACTGCATTTACACGGCGAGCTAACTAAAGTCAGATCGGTAGCCCATCCGGAATTGATCTACGACTGGCCAGATGACGTAAGAGAAGAAGACCGCTGCGAACGGGGTGCCAGGCTGCGCCCGCACATTGTGTGGTTTGGAGAGGCCGTACCTATGTTGGAACCGGCTGTGGAACTGGTTGCTTCGGCAGATTTGGTGGTTATCGTTGGCACGAGTATGCAGGTGTATCCCGCTGCAGGTTTGGTCGGTTATGCGCGTCCAGGAGTGCCAGTATACTACATCGATCCGAATCCAAACATCAGCTACGAGCTCAAGCAAAAGTTAGAAGAATTGGATGTGTTAGAAAAGGGAGCTAGTGAGGGGTTGGAGATGTTGAGGGAGCACCTCATTGAGAGTTGAGAAAGCAACTACTTTATTCCATTTATGCTGCGTTCTTCTTTTCGATGTTGATCATTCATGTGTAGTAGACGGATAGTTGCTTTGCCAATATCTGTTTTTCCTATTATCGTGGAATCTGAATTTTCAAAGTGTTCACGCCATTCGTCTATTCGTGGATTAAAAAGGCGTACAATGTTGTCTGTATTAGGAATATATG
>JBCDFE010000347.1:0-3997 GCA_039178745.1 Bacteroidota bacterium
AAAGGAGGGTTAGACATGCATTTGTACTAACCTTCCATTTCAATGATTTACCATATTCTTTTACTTCTACAAAAACACTCACTCAATGAAGTATTTTGTTCTATCCAGCCTACTGCTGGTCTCTCTAGTATTTTCTTGCGGCAACGACGATGATGGTGCCGAGCCTGCAATGGACCTGACGGTTCAAGCAGTGGGTAGCTACTCAGGTGATCTTGAAATCACAAGTGCGGGAGGAAACATCGGAGCCTTTCAACCAGATGAAACTGCCGCTGTAACCAAGGTATCCAATACGGAAATCAGCATTGCCATGCTAACCAATGATGACTTCTGGGATCCACTCACCATTCGTGCAACCATGTCTTCAGAGACTGCCTTCACTTTCGAAAACGTCTCCTGGGAAGGTTTTACTTTTGGTGGCAGTGGGGTTATCAGTGGAAACACAATGACTCTCACCTTTAACAACGGGGGTACGGGAACCTATGTAGGTACTAAGTAAAATGGATTCAGACACTGAAGTCTGACACCCAACTCAACACGCTTTAAAGGCGCTGGCCAGGTCTAAAACACCAGGTCTAGCGCCTTTGTCATTTTATCTATGGCCTCATCGATGTCTTTATCCGTATGGGCACCGGAAACAAAACCCACTTCATAGCCGCTCGGACCGAGGTAAACACCAGTTTGCAACAACTCGTGGTGTAGCTTTTTGAAGTACTGCATAGAGTCGGGATCGATCTGGTCTGCACGCTGGATGCGCTCGTGTCCAAAGGCAAGCCAGAATATAGAACCCACCCGGACTACCTGCATGGGGTAGCCCTTCTCCATGGCGTGAGTTTCCAACGCAATGGCCAGGCGCTCCGTTTTTTGAGCGAGGCCTTCGTAGAATCCATCTTGCAAACACAGCTCCAGGGCAGCTTTACCCGCAGCCATAGCTACCGGATTGGCACTCAGGGTACCTGCTTGATATACCGGACCTTCGGGAGCAACATGGCTCATAATCTCAGCACTGGCGGCATAGGCCCCAACCGGGAAACCACCACCTATCACCTTGCCAAAGGTGAGGATATCCGGTTTGACATCATAGTAACCCGCAGCACCACTGAAGCCCACGCGAAATCCACTGATCACCTCATCAAAAATCAACAGTACGCCGTATTCGTCGGCCTTTTCGCGCAGATACTGTAGAAACGTTCTATCCTGCAATAGTAGCCCATTATTAGCGGGAATAGGCTCGATGATAATGGCGGCGATATCGTCACTATGCTCAGATAGGGTTTTATCCAGTCCTTCGTAGTCGTTGAGCAGCAGTACAAGAGTGTCGGCTATGGTGGTAGGCGGCACACCTGCGGAAGTACTGACCCCAAAAGTGGCCAAACCGCTACCTGCCTTGACTAAAAGACTATCTACGTGGCCGTGATAGCAACCCTCGAACTTGATGATTTTGCTCTTCCCAGTCACGCCTCTGGCCAGTCGCAATGCTGAGGTGACGGCCTCCGTACCCGAACTCACAAACCGAAGCTTTTCCAGGTAGGGATGGTTATCGATGATGAGTTTTCCGATTTCGTTGCCGTGGCGAGTGGGCGTTCCGAAACTGGTACCTTTTGACACCGTTTCCATCACGCGCCCACGGATATATGCATTATTGTGGCCATGAATGAGTGGCCCCCAACTGCAGCAAAAATCCAGAAAGCTATTGCCATCTTCATCGTGTAATCGACTGCCCTGGCCCTCCTTGATAAATAGAGGTGGACCACTGACCGACTTAAATGCACGCACGGGAGAGTTAACCCCACCTGGAAAGTAATGCTTGGCCTCATCAAATAACTTGGCCGATGTTTGTCTGGGAATAATTTGTTCTGCTATCATCTCGCTCAAAATTACATCTTGTAAACACGCGGAACTGCCTTGTTGTGGTGTATATCGAAGATTATGACATTCATCGTATCTTTCGGCTTATGGCCAAAGACTGGACAGCGGTATTAGTACAAGTCTTAATCGACCGGGGGCGGGTGAGTCTGCCGGGTGTCGGCACTTTCGCACTAGAGGCATCGCCTGCAGTAGTCGATCCAATCGGAAACAAAGTACAACCTCCGAGTAGTCAGATTTCACTGAATGAAAACCTCGTTTTAGACGATGGCCAACTCGTTCAATACCTGCGAGACCACCACCAAATGAGTGCAGAAGAAGCCCGGCTGAGTGTTCAGGATTACACCCAGAGTATCGTGAGTAGAATCGACGCGGGCGAGCAGGTATCTCTGGAGGGCTTAGGCGTACTGCGCAAAAATTTTGAAGGTAAAGTTCAATTTACAGCCGTCAATAAAAACTTGTCCAAAGACTACTTCGGTCTGCCAGAAGTACCCGTAGAAACCCTGGTCAGACGGCAGCCTGCAATAACCACTACTGCTACCGAACCCACTACCGTTCAAGCTACCGGCTTAAAGCCCAAGCTACAACCGACCCTCGGTCCCAAACCGCTACCCAACCCACAGTCGGATGCCCAGGAAAAACGAAAGCGGTTGATCATCTGGCTGGCTGGGGCGACCTTGTTGCTCATAGTTGCCGGCTTTTTGATAGATCGACTATCCTCTTCGGGAACTCCCACCCCACAAGTGGCCAATGCTCCGGCAGAAGAAGTGCGAGATGCCCCTGCTGAAACAAATCGCAATGAAGATGCATTCACTCGGCTACCGGCGGGCGCAGGCGATAGACAAACAACAGATACTTACCAGCCAGATCCCGCCACCATAGACGAGGCCGCACCCGCCACGACCAATGAGGAAGAAACAAGCAGCACCATCACCCCTACTCCTGCTGCTACGACCAAGCAAGCTGTAATTGCCGTAGGCCAATACGGCCAGCAGGCCAACGTAGATCGGGCGAGTAGGCGAATTCGCAATGCCGGTTACGAACTGTATACACAACAAGTGAGCGGATTGACTCGTGTAGGTGCCCGAGTAAACTACACAAGCGAAACTGACCTGGACCAGGTACTCACTCAGGTCAGACAGAGGCTGGGTGTGTCGGATGCCTTTATCCTGATCAAAGATGGCCGCAACCTCCTCTATGATTAGGCGCTGCTTATTGCTCTGTTTTTGTTTGGTATCACTGAATTCCGTTTATACTCAACCCAAAATTGGTCTGAGTCTTTCTGGTGGTGGTGCCAAAGGTCTGGCCCATATCGGCGTATTACTCGAACTGGAAAAAGCAGGCATCTACCCCGATTATATCAGCGGCACCAGCATGGGGTCTATCGTGGGTGGTTTGTATTCCATTGGGTACACCGGTGAAGAGCTGGCCGACTTTGCCACAGAGCTAGACTGGAACACCTACTTTACGGACGTTTCTGATAGAGCCTATGTGCCTATAGAGGAAAGACAAAGAAGTGATCGGTACCAACTGAGCATTCCCATAATCGATGGACGACTGACCCTACCTCAAGGCCTCTTGAGAGGTCGTCGAATCCAAACCCTACTGAGTACAAGCACCATAGATGCCCACGGCATATCAGATTTCGACTCCCTTTGTATACCGTTCAGGGCCATAGCCACCAACCTGGAAAATGGCCAGGCTTACGTTTTTAACCGGGGGCCGCTGCGCAATGCCATTCGCGCCAGTATGTCCATTCCATCCTTGTTCGCCCCAGCTACCGGGCTGAACAATGAGTTACTCGTAGATGGCCTGGTTGTGAGAAATTTGCCCGTAAGCGATGTAAAGGACATGGGTGCCGAATTCATCATAGCCGTCAATGTAGGTGCCCCATTGCTGACCAGAGAAGAACTGAACTCGCCCATTAGTATCGTCACCCAGACTTCGAGTTTTATCAGTGCCAACGGTACCCAGCAAGAGCAGTCCTTGGCCAACTGCCTGATCGAGCCACAACTGGCTCCCTACAATACGCTGAGCTACGAGGCCGCCGACAGTTTGATAGCCAGAGGGGCCGAAGCGGCCAGGAAAATCATTCCCGACTTAGTTAAAAAGCTAGATAGTCTGGGTATTGAGC
>JBCDFE010000348.1:0-3927 GCA_039178745.1 Bacteroidota bacterium
ATGATGGGTAGTGAAAACTATACTCGCCAGGAAATAGAAGATAAGCTGGAAGAGTTGAAAGCGAATGTCTTTTTGGGTGGTGGTGCCGACGGTGCCTATGCCTTCATCGAAACGGAAAACGAAAAGCTGGTAGAGGTCATCGACTTTGTCGGTGAGATATTCCGCAATCCTACATTCCCAGAGAATGAGTTCGAGACACAGCGCGATGAGACACTAGCCGGTCTGGCCGAAGGCAAGTCTGATCCCCGTGCACTCGGACAGACGGCTATGAGCCGGGCTTCCAACCCGCTTCCTAGCGATCACCCCGATTATGAGACTACTTTTGAAGAGGAAGAAGCGCGCGTGCGCAGCCTGACTCTGGATGAGGTAAAGGACTTTTACAACAAATTCTACGGTGCCAACAATGGAACATTCGGTGCCAGCGGAGATATGGACGCCGAAGCGGTTATCGCTGCGCTGGAACGCAACTTCGGTAGCTGGAATAGCCCTGCCGATTACGAGCGCATTCCCGATAGCTATCAGGAGGTAGATGGCGAGATGATCAAGATCGAGACACCAGATAAGGCTAATGCCTGGTTCTTCGTAAACCAGAACTTGCCAATCGGTCAGGATCATCCCGACTATCCTGCACTGATGATGGGCAACTTTATGCTCGGTGGTGGATTCCTGAACTCTCGCCTAGCTACACGCATCCGCCAGGAAGAAGGACTCAGCTACGGTGTAGGCTCTTTCTACAGCGGCAACTCTTTAGATGAGAACGGTTCATGGGGCGCTTATGCCATTTATGCGCCTGAGAATCGCGAGGCACTGGAGCAGGCCTTCCGCGAGGAGATCGAGAAAGTACAGTCCGATGGCTTTAGCGCCGAAGAGCTGGATGCTGCGCGCAATGGCTGGTTGCAATCACAGCAGGTCAATCGCGCTCAAGACAACCGTATGGCAGGAACCATGAGTAACAACGCCTACCTAGGTCGCGATATGCAGTGGACCGAAGAGCTGGAAAATCGTATGCAGGAGCTGACCGTTGAGCAAATCAATGCGGCTATGGCTCGCCACTTGGACATGGATAAGATGATCTTCGTTCGCGCTGGTGATTTTGCCAAGCATGAAAGCGATGGGGCTACGCGCCCGTAATGGAAAAACCCACGCTCCGCGTGGTGGCGGAATCAGCACACTCTGTGTGCGTAAATCATGCTACGCAGAGCGCGGTTTTAACTTGATCATGCAAAGCATGGTTTTTCCGGAGTGGTCGGCAGCTGCGCTGCCGACCTCTTATTGCTTAATCAGCTCTGCCTTTCCGAGTATCCGCCCAGATCGATCCTGGAATCGAAGCAGATAAGTTGCAGCAGGCAGTGCTTTCAAATTTATGGCTTGTCCCTGTGTCATATCATCGCGCAGCACTTCTCTGCCCAGTAAATCGGTAGCGATAATCTCTACACTTTCCAGCTCGCGATGCTGCATAGGAAAGTCGATCCAAAGCCAGTTGGCCGTAGGGTTGGGGTAGATGAACCAGTAGGGTAGATCGCTCAGTGGGTTTTCAACCGCGGTGGGTAAAAACTCTCTATCTAGCTTGTGGCGAGTCCGGTTAGTTGTAATTGGTGCATTGAAGTCGAAGTAGATATCTACCTCATTCTCGATAACGGTTCCCAGTGGCAAATCAGCTAGATGATCGATGCTAAACTGTACTACGCCTTGGCTACCAATTGGATCACTGGTGCTATCGGGCAGCATGATGTCTTCAAAAACGATGGTCAACACTCTATTGCTGTCCAGGGTGTAGGTGTAGGGGTGAGACGCACCGCCTAGACGAATGGTATTGAGGTCGAATTCATCGGCAAGGCTATCTACCAGTACCACCTTATTGGCGAAGTCATTGCCCGTGTTCTGGAAATAGAGATCGTAGGTCAATCTGGTGCCTGGCTCAATCAGGTTCTCATCGCTATACCCCAGCGGATAACCTACCTTGGCATTGGGGTCGAAGCTGCCAGTGATGGGCCTGCAAACCAGTCTGTACCAATCCAGATCTGATGGGCTGGTGGCGAATTGATTGATGACACCTGTTGTGAATTCCCCATTTTCATCTGTACCACAACCTTCTATGCTGGCAATCGGCATCATGGCTCCAGGACTGCCGGGTTCCTGATTAGCCCAGACAACGTAGGAAGTGCCATCGGCGGGTAATGATATATCGATGCCCGCAGTAGCTTCTAGTGGGTCTGTCACCACGGGGTTGCCCATCATCATGATCACATCTTCTATGATGACGTACTCCAAGGGTACGCTCATATCACCCAGACCAGTATTTTCTATGCGGAAACTTACGCCTTCTTCCTGGTCGCAATTTACCTCTACCTCTACTGTGGCGCCCGACCAAGAGCTTTCTGGCGAGGGGCATGGGGCATTTGGAGAAGCAATAACCTCGACGCACTGGCTTTGTCCGAGTTCGACATCGCAGGCCACCATGATGGTGAATTCGATATTACCACATTCAAATGGGGCCAGATCGCCTAAGTTGAATATGTAGGTTTGGTCAAAGACTTGCGCAGGTGGAGTCGAGACTTGCTCTATGGAGAGTAGATCGTCAAAAGTCACCTCGATTTGAGCGTTCTCAGCAACTATTGGTCCGTCATTGCAGTAGAAAACTTGTACGCTTTGTTCTTCGCATACCCGTAATGGGCCTACGGATACATGCGTGTACATGATGACGCAGTCTTCTACGTAAGGCATGAGCACGTCTACATGCTGAACCATATTGCCGACCGTAAAGCCAACTGGCGGATCGCAGCTGGTATATAAGTCGGGCTGGAAAGGAGAAGACTCGGCAAAGTACTCGCCAGCTGGTAGCTCAGCAGACCAGTTACCGTTGTCGTCGGTGATTACATAGGTAACTAAGGTGCCGTCAGTACTATAAATTTGGACGGCCCAGCCAGGAACGGGTATTTCACCACCTTCAAGTTCACAACTGCCTTCATCTGCCCATAGCGTACCAGTTACTGAGACACACCCCAGGAAGAGATCAGGAGATAGCGTGATGCTGGCTTGAGCGGTGCAGTTATTTGTAGTGTTTGTGGCTACATAGGTATAGGTGCCTGGCTCGTTTACATCTATAGTTGGAGTGACTGGATCGGTAAATATGCTGCCATTGGGCAGTACCCAATACCACTGTAGAAACTGAAGTGGTATAGTCGGATCAGTGGTGGGGCGGATGAATCCTCCAGTTCCACACTCTTCGCTATTGGGGACGTAATCCAATTGAATCTCAAAAGGAGTGCCTTCCTGAACGAGCAGATCAAAGCCACGCGCGCAACCAGTTGAAGATTCTGCTTCAATTACGTATACCCCTGCCTCCAGGTCATCGAGGATGAAAGAAGTGTTTAATGAAGCGGTTTCTTGGAAAACGATTGCACCATTTTCGTTGACTACGGTAATGTCGAATGGTGGATCCAGTCCTTCTACGGTAATCTGTACATCGGGTATGTCCTCACAGTTTTCGCCTGGCAAGTACTCGACTAACAAATCAAACGCATCGCAAATATTTACTTCTGGGCAAGTATAAAACTCGGATAAATTGACAGAAGCGGAGCAGTTCGGGTCTTCGGCGTCAAATACTTCGACTATAGCTGCCTCTTCATCGCAAGGGAAGGTAAATGTGGCTGATTCTCCATACGCGCCAGTGAGGCCGTTTGGTGTGATCCAGCTTCCTGAACCAAACTCGCCCAATACGAGTACCTCTATGGTATAGGTGTCGTCGGTTGGGTCTCCGGGGGTGCCTCCGTCGTTGAAGATGGGGTCATTGAGCTCTAATCCGATGCTGCATCCCTCGCAATCGGGCGCTTGTACAGGTACGTCCACCTCACAGAATGGATCTTCCAAACTGCGAATGGTGAAAGTAGGAGACATGAAAGTGGGTATCCCTTGTATAACGAATGG
>JBCDFE010000349.1:0-3923 GCA_039178745.1 Bacteroidota bacterium
ATCATCAAACTCCCGAGGTGTAGTATTACCGATGTTCGTGAGTAACCGTGATAGGTTAAGTGCATCGCCTCCTTCTTTCCAGTGTACTAAGAAGTTGAAATCGAAGTTGCCAAAAGAGATGTTGTTAGCCCATCCCAATTGGAAATCAGGCTCAACGTCTCCATTAAGTGTAGGACCAGCATTCCACAAGCCGGTGATGGGCGAGCCCTCGTCGATAAAGAAGGTTCCCAAGCCCAAACCAAAAGCCACCCCAGGAGGGACAAAGCTTGGAACATCGTTGGGGTCATTATCACCATCGGGAACACCGAGGCGCCTTACTTCTGAGCGGTTGAACCAGAAGTTTATGGTACTGCGCCAGTCGAACTTAGAGGTTCTCACGGGATTAAGTGCCAGCTGAACTTCTAAACCTCTATTGCGCAGATCGAGATCGTTTCTAATTTCACTCGTGAAGCCGGAAGATGTAGGCAATGCTCTATTGTAGAGCAGGTTGTTTACATCGCGCAGGTAATAGGATACAGAAAGCGCGAGCTTATTGTCAAAAAAACCGAAATCTGCACCAAACTCCAGCTCGTCAGAACGCTCTGGCTGAAGATTGGGGTCACCTTGGGTACCGATTAGGCTGGCACCCGTGCGGCCTCCAATGGTAGCCAGGGTCAATGAAGTAAACAAGTTGCCAAAGCTGGCACTGTTTCCTGTCTGGCCATAGGCGGCGCGAAGCTTCAGCTGGTCAAACGTCGAATTGTTCTTCAGGAAATCGAACTCCGTCAAGTTTAAAGCAAGTGAAGCTTTAGGGAAGGCGAAGAGCTTATTAGGGTCTCCATTCAAAGTAGACTTATCGAAACGTACACCTACTGTTGCAATAATGCGGTCGTTGAAGTTGACTTCCTCCTGCGCGATGATACCAAACTCTTCAACTGGAGCCGTCGTCTGGGTGGTTGATTGTGCACCACCTTGTGTCAAGCTAGTTTGAAGAGGCAAGAGCTGTGTCGTCTGACTAAAGACAAAGTCATTGTCAAAATTCAAATAGCTGATACCTGCCTGTGTCGTGAAGTTTATTCCGCTCTCTGTGTAGAAATCGTGTACGGCAATGGCATTGTAGTTGAAGTTGAATACCTGGTTGTTACCCTGACCGATGAAACCGTTCTGGCCTCCACGCTGAGACTGGAAAGTTTCAGGTACATACACAAAAGTCTCATTCACGAAGAAATCCAAACCACCATTTAATGCCAGTCTCAAGACTTGATTATCAGTTTGTAGCAAGTTGACATCTACTGCCACACCTTGTATAACTCGGTTGATTGACTCATCATTTTGAGTTTCGTCTCTCGTTTGGAGCGGATTTCCAGAAAAGTTCGGATTATCAGGATAAATCCCGTTTTCGTCTGGGAACAGATTGACCCAATCACGCGTGAAAGCCAAAGTATAACCATAGCTCAGTCCGCCTTCGTTCTCATTGCCGGAAAAAGATCGCTGAGCGTTAGAGTTGATAAAGTTGGTGTAAGAACTGATCTTGATCTTGTCCGATAGCTGATGCGATAAATTCAGGCGAGTAGTGAAGCGCTCATAACCCGTGTTGAGTACGATACCGGCTTCATCTCTGTAGCCCACAGAAAACATAAAATTCGTCCTCTGATTGCCACCGCTTATACGAAGGCGAGAATCGGTAATCAATCCTTCTTCACCATAGATGATGTCTTCGTAGTCGAAAATTTGTCCAGCTGCCTGGGCAGCCTCAAAGCGGGCTCTTTCGGCTCTTCCAGCAGCCATTTGAGCAGGGGTGTCGCCACCGAACTCAGCCTCTACCTGGTCGGCTGTAAACTGCCTGCGGCCTACCTTATTGATAATAGTATTGAAGCCTATATCCTGATTGAAGCTGATGTCTGTGCGGCCCGACTGCCCGCGCTTGGTGGTAATGATGATTACACCGGCGTTAGCGCGTGTACCGTAGATAGCGGCAGCAGATGCTCCCTTAAGTACTTCTATACTCTCAATATCATCTGGATTCAGGTCTGCAATTCTATTAGAAGATCCTTCTTCCGAGCCTGAGTTAGCACCTGATGCAAAGCGTGAACCATTGGGGATTTCAATATTACTGATGTAAACACCATCGACGATGAAAAGCGGCTGGTTGTTTCCGCTCAATGAAGAAATACCTCTAAGCCTTAGTGAAAAACCACCACCTGGTGCACCAGTAGTCTGTGTAATGTTAACCCCTGTGAGCTTACCATAGAGAGCTCCATCTACCGTCTGTTGAGTAGTGACGCCGGTTAGCTCTTCACTGGAGACGGTAGCCACTGCATTGGCAAGATTAGACCTCTTAACAGAAGAAGCCAGACCGGTCACAACAACCTCATCCAATCTGGCAATATCTTCTTCCATAGTGACTACTAAAGGCCCCATACCTGAATTGACAGCCAGTGTTTGTGAAGCAAAGCCTGTATAAGAAAGAATTATATTTTCGACCTGATCCGGAACATTCAGTGTGAAATTTCCGTCAAAGTCAGTTACTGTACCTGTAGAGGTACCTTCGGCCAGGATGCTTACCCCGATCAGCGCTTCACCATTGTTGTCGGTGACCCGACCCTGAACGGCAAATTGCGCTTGTAGAGATAGCCCTAGCATCAGCAGAAAACTCCCCATGATGAGCCTTCTGCGCAGTAGAAACTGCTGCATACTTAAGTTAATTTAGTGAGAAAAAAGCAATAGTCAGCAGGCGCAAATCATGACGATCCCGACCTGCCTACGGCCACAAAAACGCAAAAAATCGGCAAATCGCTGCTATCTCCAGTAAAAAGATAAGTATAACAACGTGCTTGCCAGATATAATTGCCTGGGTTAAGCGAAAGTTAAGTACAAGTCAATAGGCACGCAGATCCTTGCCTTCCATGTAGTATACAAATGCCTGATTGACCACCCGATTGCCTCCGGGCGTGGGATAGTTGCCGCTGAAGTACCAGTCGCCATTGTTGTTGGGGCAAGCGGCCCGCAAGTCGGCTACTGTTTGATAGATGACGTCGACCTGGGGCTTAATGTCTGGCGGAGTGAGCAGCTCGGCGATCTTGGTTGAAATGTCCTCGTCGGTATAGCGATCATAGAGCTTTTGCAGCTGGTTAGATTGCTTTTCCTTGGGGAGCTTGAGCTGTTTCAAGCATGCTTCGTAAGCCTGCTTGAGCAGTTTAGACTTTTTGTCTCGTTTAAGCAAAGCTTCAAGCGCTCTGAATGCTACAAATTCCCCCATTTTACTCATATCGATGCCATAGCAGTCCGGATAGCGAATTTGCGGTGCAGAGCTAACGATGAGGATTTTTTTGGGCCTGAGCCTGGATACGATCTTGATGATGCTATCGCGCATGGTCGTGCCGCGAACGATGCTATCGTCCAGCAGCACCAAGGTATCTACCTCGTTGCGCACAATGCCATAGGTCACATCGTATACGTGGCTGACCATCTCATCGCGGCTGCTGGTATCTGCTATAAAGGTGCGCGTTTTGCCGTCTTTGACGACCAGCTTTTCATTGCGTACCTGAGTCTCTAGTATAGACCTGAGCTTTCTCTTCTTGCCGGTCTTTTCCGCTTTCTTGATTTTGTCGCGCTTCCATTTAGCCAGCTCCTCTTCCAGTCCTTGCACCATGCCATAAAAGGCGACTTCGGCGGTATTGGGCACGTAGCTAAATACGGTATTATCAAAATCGTAATCGACGGCCTCCAGCACGCGTTTAGCGAGCCTTCTGCCCAGCTCTTTGCGCTCCAGGTAGATGTCGCGATCATTACCCCGGCTGAAGTAGATGCGCTCAAAAGAACAAGCTGCTCGCTTAGTTGGCTCGTTGACCATCTCCATGCTTACACGACCGTCTTGCTTGATGATCAAGGCGTGGCCTGGCTCTACCTCTGCCATATCGTCGACGTGAATATCGAATACGGTC
>JBCDFE010000350.1:0-3909 GCA_039178745.1 Bacteroidota bacterium
CCTGAACTCGTCTAGTGTAGACCAGGGATTGGGATAGTAATTCAGTTTCAGAAAAGGCCCCTTGGTTTGCAATCTTTCGATCTCCTCTGGTATGTATCGATTGCCGATAAAGGATAGCTCTTCTGGAGAAATACTGACATCGAATAATGAGCTGGACGAGGTACCAGCAAGCCCCCGATCGCTTAGATAGTGACCGACCTGCGGAAGTCTAAACGCATCAAAATCGGGCCATTGGTTAGCTAACAGTATAGTGTGTTTTTCGGCTAGTCTGGCCAGGTCCATCGTGTCGCAGTACACTAGATCAAGCGACTTATCGAATGGCTTAGATGCGATCAACTGCTCGACAAAAGTATCTAAACCAGCTGCGGGCTCATCGAAGCAAACCACGATTTGCCAATCTGGCGAGCGTATGGCCTCACCTCTGCTTTCGTTTCGATTAGGCAGCAGTTGCAGGGCTTGATCAAGCTCTGTATTTAGGACTTCCGTAGATCGGCTACTACGTCCATCAGCCCGATTGCACGAACTGCTAGACAAGCAAAATAAAAAGACAATAAGTGGTAGATACATCCAGGGGCAGACGATAGACTTCATACCCTCAAAATGAAGCTGCACGCCCAATTGTTTTACTATACCACTTTACCACCGTTTTTGCCAGCCCGCTGAAAAATCAGGATTATCACGGCCATGGGCGCAATGAAGCAAATGGCAACCAGCAGCTGTAGTAAGGTATAGCCTGCACCACCTCCAATTTCAAAGCTTCCGTCCAGTCCAATAGAGGTTGTAATCATAGCTCCAGCTAATAAGCTTAGCACGAATGCACCGATTAAACCACCGATTATCGCATAGCCCAATTCTTTAAAAAATTTGGCCTCGTATTTCATCACCTTTATGCCTGCCATGACGATAAAGACCAGAGCGGCTAGGCCAGCTAAGCCGGCCAATAGTCCCAGAATAATCAGCGGTCCGCCTGTACCTACGTAGCTCAAGGGGTTGCTACCAATGCTGATCAAGCCCGCGAGAAGAAGTACACCGGCTGTAGCCAGATAAGCTATAGACCCATTTCGAAAATGAGAGCTTCCTACACGGCCGCCATTGGCCAGCAATAACTTGCTCATTTCCATAAAAGTCATGCCCATGGCCATCGTAGGCAGCACAGAAAAAAAGAGCGACTTCAAAAATCCACCGAAACCAAAGACATAATCGGTATTGACAAACGCGCTCAAAAAGTAGGTGACTATAGCTACCAGAGCATAGATTGTCCCGCGATTAGCACTGAAAGTGCTCGACTTAAAATCAAGGACATCGTCGGTCGAAAGATCCATATTGGTGAACGTATCCTTTGCCGCCTGACTCAGCTCGCTATCCAGAATGCTTCCTTCATCTACTGCCTGCTTGGTTTCCAGATCGAGTCCATCACCCGCATTGGTCTGGGCGGTACTGGCGCTTACTGTGGGTCCGTGTGGTGGGGGCGAAGGCGTAACAGGGGGCGGTGTAACAGGGGGCGGCGGAGGAGGAGGCGGTGTAGCCTTGGGCAATAAAGCTTGCAATTCGCCAACCTGGCTCAAAGGAGTCCAGTCGCCCATACCTTCTTTCCAGACCAGTGACTCAGCAGTGGCTCCTTTAGCCATGAGCTCTTCTGCTGGAAAGGGTCCTTTCTGCTCGTTGTCGATGACGATATAGTACATATAGGTGGTTGTGTGTATTCTTTGTTATGCGAGTGATAAAGAAACACAATTTATTGATGGATGCAAAATCGGTATTGTGCGTCCTATGTCTCTGGAGATTTACCTAAGCTCTCGGACAAGGTTTCAGCGGAGTGATGTTATCCAGAAGAATATTACCGGCAAAATCAAAGGGACGTTCCGAATAAAAAGCCTCGAATATCAAGTACTGGAATCCTTTTTCTGGCTTGACATCGATGATGTAAGTCCTCCAGTCTAAGTGGTCGATGGTTCCACTTTCGTAGAGTAGGTAAGAACGGTCTTCTCGGCTACGACCACCGTATACACGCAGCTTTATGGCCCCATCATAACCGGAGTACGTGCGGCTGTGCGCCAAGTCAATGGTAAATTGATAGCAGTCTGTAGGTACCAATGGAGTCGGCAAACGCTGAGCAATAGCTTCCCAGCTGCCATCTGGCCGGGTGATGAGTCCCAGATAAGTATCGCCATCGCTGGCATCCTGGAAGACGCCCCAGTATCCGGGCAGTATATCGGGTGTAGTGCCTGGAGTGGAGGTCAGCCAGCCAGTTGGTAGTGTAGCATCAGCGGGTTCACCTTCGAAGGATGGATTACGCAAGAAGTGGATATCGGTGGACTGGGCGAATGTAAGATGTATAGCAACCGTTTTTAAAATGAATAAACTATACCATTTACGCCAACTCATATTGAATAGTTTCTTTGTTGAATAGTACCCTTAACTCCCACTAGGCACCATCCCTCTAATGGTCCTCAAATCTCCCTTACGGCTGGCTATCTTTTCCAAAAATAGGGCCAAAGCTTGACGCTTTCGCTCATCTAGTACATAGCTGATGTTTGTAGAGAAGTAGGCTTCGAGATCAAAGTCTGGCCTGGGACTTTGCAGCAAATACGTCAGCTCGTGCAATTTTGAAATCCCCAGACCCAGTGCGCGATTGAACGGCGCTATGAAACCGGGATCGATCGGCTTTTTGGCGACCCAGGCAGCAAATACAAAGGGCAACCCTGTATGCTGATACCAGATTTCTCCGAGATCATAGACGTACTTAAATCGCTTTTCCAGGCCAATGGCCCGGTCTCCGATGACCAGACCGCCCACCAGGCCACCTATTTTTTTGATGTATCCCGGCTTGGCAGGCAGCAGCCCTGGATCTAACTGCCAGTGATCTCGCAGCAGCACGCGGGTGAGTTGTACACTGGTTCGGCTGTGATAATCCAGGTATATCGTTTGTAAATCGTCGATGGGACGATCTGCATAGATACATACAGTAGCGACTTTACCTTCAGTACCAATACAAAAATCACTGAGTATGTGGTAGTTGCCTAGCTCTGGCAAGATGGCGACGGGCACTAATGCCAGGTCTACCTCGTCATTAAGCAACAGTTCAGCACAGCGACTTGGTATATCTAATCGCAAGTCTATCTGATCAGCGAGTTGCTCTTGGCGCAAGAGTCCGTATAGTAGCGGCTTGGTATTGAGATAGCCTACTGCAGCTATGCGGTATTTCTTTTCGAGGTCCTTCATCAAGCTCGAACGGGTTTGTCTAGGTGACTCAGATCGTTCTTGAGTTCAAACTGGTAGATGCCGTTCTCGAGCCGAGCTACCCACAAGCCCAGATTACTGTGTCTGAATTCATTCATCAGGTGAATGGGCATACCCTGCATGAGCGTGACCAAACCACACATGGCGCGCCCGTGGCTACAGATTAGAATCTGCTTCTCCGGCCGAGGCTTGAGTTTATCTATGAACCTTTGAAGTCTTTCCCCCATTTCTCTGGCGCTCTCGCCGCCGCCTATGCGTCCATCTATATCACCAGTAGCCCAGGCGTCTTTAATGCGCTGATATTCGGCTACAGATTCCGGCGTACCGACTTTACCTTCGTGCTCGCCCCAGTGCATCTCGTTGATGTCGGCATCTACAAGATGAGGGAGACCGTCGGATAAGAAGCTGTCTACAGATTCTCTGGTTCGCTTGAGCGCACTGGTGATCACCAACTCAAAGGGATGTTCCTGATATTTCTGATAGAAAGCTGCAGCCTGTGCCCGGCCGGTATCATTCAAAGAGGAGTCAACCCCGCTACCCTGAACGATACCTCGCAGGTTGTAGTCGGTCTGGCCATGGCGAACTATATATACGGTCTGTTCCAGCATCTATTAATCATTCTTGACAACGGGTAGGGAAAAGTACCCGCGGAAGTACTTATCATCAGCA
>JBCDFE010000351.1:0-3861 GCA_039178745.1 Bacteroidota bacterium
GGAAGATCCAAAGCAGGTGTTTTGGAAGAAGGGGCCGTAGCCGATAGCATGGTTATCATATATAATGTCATACTCGCAGGGAAAAACCGCACAAGGGTTTACTGTAATCTGAAAACTAGTTGCCTCCGTTTGTCCATCGGGGAAGGTATATGTGTAAACGCCATCGGCACTAAATGTAAATCGAATTATGTCTTCCGGTTCCAGGTTAGAACAGGGCACACTTGCCCAAGGCTCTTCAAAAGCAACGACTTCCCAGTCACCAATTATAGCATTGCGAAACGCTTCTGCACTTTCCCAGTCTGTGGTAGCTAGTGACAAGCAGTTTTCACTGGACGGAGCTTCACTGCAAAAATCTGTGGGTATGCTGATGCCATTATCGTCATCACATCCCAGACATAGCATAGTAACTAATAGGAGTAAGAGCGAAGGTGAAACTTTCATGATCTGCTGGATTCTAATTCGCACTTCTATTGGTTAATTAATCCGACTGTAGGCCATCATGGAGCCATCTACAGGTCTGTCGTCCCGATAAGCAAAGCCATCACATAATACCTCAAAGGAAGGCCAAAAGGGTAACGATTCTTCATACCTGATTAAAAACATATCGCACTCTGCACCAATACAACCTTGATAGACAACTTCATAGGCTGTACTTCCCGTCTCTCCATCGGGGCGAGCATAGGTGAATATCCCATCCGCTGAAAAACTAAATTGAGTGCGCTCAATCGGATCTATAACATCGCAACTGACTTCAATAGGGCTACTAATTCCTGTAGCAGCTAGTTCCCAATCGCCTATAATATATGACTCAAATGCTTCCTGATCAGGCCAATCCAGTACCAGATTAGTCCGACAGCCTTCGGTAGGAAGCGGCTGATCGCAATAATCTAATTCTAGGGTAGCCTGATCATCATCCTGGCAACCCGTAAAAAGAGCAACTGCAAAGAGATAAAGAATTAAGAATCTGATTTCCATACGTCATCTTATTTTGTCAGTTAGACGCATGAAGTTGGACAAATCGTTGGGGCATTCTACATCAAAAGTTCACTTCCTGAACTGGAGACCCTATCTTGCTGCCGCAAAGGATAGATGATTATGAGCGAATGGAACCTGCAGACGCTGCGCGAGCTACACGATAGTCCGCTAATGGACTTGGTATTTCAAGCCGCCAGTGTGCACCGGGCCCACCACAATCCGAACGAGGTGCAAATGAGCAGCCTGCTCAGTATAAAAACCGGAGGCTGCCCAGAAGATTGCGGCTACTGCCCACAAGCAGCGCGCTACCATACTGGGGTAGAGTCAACTGGGCTTATGACGGTAAATCAGGTCAAAACTGCCGCAGAACGGGCCAAAGGACTGGGAAGTAGCAGACTTTGCATGGGCGCAGCCTGGCGAAACGTAAAAGACAATGCAGAGTTCGACCATGTGCTAGACCTAGTGCGCACGGTCAATGATATGGGTATGGAGGTTTGTGCAACGCTGGGTATGCTGACTCCCAATCAGGCGGAGAGATTAGCTGCAGCCGGGTTATATGCCTACAACCACAATCTGGATACCAGCGAAGACTACTACAAAGAAGTCATATCGACACGCGGCTACCAAGACCGCATCGATACGATTGGCAATGCACGCAAAGCCGGTCTTACGGTCTGTTCGGGTGGCATAATCGGCATGGGCGAATCGGTAGATGACCGTTTGAAAATGCTACTGACCTTGGCAAACCTCGACCCGCAACCCGAATCCGTGCCCATCAACACACTAGTTGCTGTAGAGGGCACCCCTATGGAAGATCAGAAACCGGTATCCATATTCGAGCTGGTGCGCATGATCGCAGTCACTCGCATCTTGATGCCCATCACTACGGTACGGCTGAGCGCAGGCAGAACCAGTATGACGGCAGAGGGACAGGCCCTCTGTTTCCTGGCAGGTGCAGGCTCCATTTTTGCAGGAGACAAGTTGTTGACTACGCCAAATCCGGAAGCGTTCGCCGACCTGGAGATGTTTTCTAACCTAGGACTTAAACCTACAGCCCCATACTCTAAAGGCCACAAGCCACTACAATCAGAAGATCCTGGCGCGCCGGCAGTCAGACGATCTATTAAATGGTCCAGACCTGACCATAAAATTGATCGAAATGAGGAAAAGCGCAAAAAGAAAACGAATAGAGAGAAGCTATAAGTCGTATTCCTTAATCTTTCGATAGAGGGTTCTTTCCGAGATACCAAGCTCAGCTGCGGCCTCTTTGCGTTTACCATCGTGCTTTTTGAGTGCCTTTTTGATGAGGGCCTCCTCGTTGGCCATCAGACTTAGGTTTTCTTCGACTATGGTAGATTCGTCGTAGGCTTCGTGCTGGCGATTGTCCACAATTATTGGGATGGAGGGTTCAGAGTTTTGACTGGGATAGGCATCAGTACCAGCGGCAGATTCTCTGGTGTAGGGCAAACCACCACCCCTTTCTGAAGGGAGTCTCCGACCTGCGTAAGTCTCATTTCTTCTCAGCTCACGGTCGTTGAAGTATCCGGCTTGCCGCCTGTCTTCATAATCGTCTATTAGATCGGTCAGTCCTGGCCCAAGGGCGCGTATGCTACTGGGATCGGGGACCCGCAAATCGTTGGAACTGATGATTTCGTATAGCAAACTCTTCAAGTCGTTGAGGTCTTTCTTCATATCGAAGAGTACCTTGTAAAGGAGTTCGCGCTCGTTCATACCCTGAAATTGACCAGGCCCATCTCCACTAGAAGAGGTCAACGCGGGCAAATTTCGTTGCAGCAATCTGGGCATCATACTGCTCAACTGGCCGGCAGATAATTCTCGCTCTTCTGCGAGTATGGTGAGCTGCTCTGCTACGTTTTTCAACTCGCGTATATTGCCCGGCCAGTGATAAGCTTCCAATATGAGCCTCGCTTCATCGTCTAGCCGTATGGGCTCAATACCCTGTTTTTCTGCAAAGTCATTAGCAAAAAATCGAAATAGCAAATGAATATCCTCTCTGCGCTCGCGCAGTGCAGGCAGCTCGATAGGAACGGTTGCCAGCCTGTAGTACAGATCTTCCCTAAACTTACCATCCCTTACCCGCTCCATCAACTTTCTGTTGGTCGCAGCAACGACTCGCACATTAGTGGTCTGCACCTTAGAGGAACCCACCCGGATAAATTCCCCGCTCTCTAGCACACGCAGCAAAAACGACTGCGTATCCAGTGGCATCTCTCCGATCTCGTCCAGGAAAATGGTACCCCCGTCATAGGTTTCAAAGTAGCCCTTCCGATCTCCGGTAGCTGAGGTAAATGCCCCCTTCACATGACCGAATAGCTCGCTATTGATGGTCCCTTCGGGCAGTGCTCCGCAGTTGATGGCAATAAAGCCCTCGTGCTTCCGTGTGCTGTTGTCGTGAATGATGCGGCTAAATACCTCTTTTCCTACCCCACTCTCTCCGGTAATGAGTATAGACAAATCTGTCGGTGCGACACGAAGGGCTGTGGTTAGGGCCCTTTCAAGTGCTTCTGATCTACCGATAATGTTGTAGCGACGTTTGGTGGATTGGAGGTTGAGCATGCTTATATTTCTGGTGGGCAGGTACCTGACTCGGCTGGAGGAAACAATAGCACCTCAAACAAGTCTTTCCTCCAAAATTTCTGTGTCACTGAAAGTCGTGCCAATGGCGACCTGCGCTCCTGGCCCTTCCACCATCTCTCCTTTCAATGTCGCACTCGTGCTATCAACCACCTTTACCCAGACATAGTCGCCGGGCTTGTGTTGACCTTCCTTGGAAAAAATGATCATCTTGTTTTGGCTATTTCTGCCCTTCCAATCTTTATCCGATTTCTTGCTGTCGCCCTCTATCAGTACGCGGAAAGTCTTGCC
>JBCDFE010000352.1:0-3848 GCA_039178745.1 Bacteroidota bacterium
CATCAATGGGCCAGCGGCTACCATAGCTGCCTTTTTTATGAATGCAGCCATAGACCAGCAGTGTGAGCTCTACATCAAAGAAAATGGCCTGGAGGCAGAAGTGGAAAAGGCCCTCAAGAAGAAATACGACGATGCTGGCCTGAAACGCCCGGAATACGAAGGTGATCTGCCAGAAGGCAATGATGGCTTGGGCCTGATGTTACTTGGCCTGACAGGCGATGAAGTCTTAGAGCCATCCGTTTATGCAGAGCTGAAGTCCAAGGCGCTCAAATCGGTAAGAGGTACGGTACAGGCGGACATTCTCAAAGAGGATCAGGCGCAAAACACCTGCATTTTCTCGACCGAATTCAGTCTGAAGCTAATGGGCGATGTGCAGCAGTCTTTCATCGATCACGGTGTGCGCAACTTTTACTCTGTTTCCATCTCAGGCTACCATATTGCCGAGGCAGGTGCCAACCCCATTTCTCAGCTGGCCTTTACGCTGGCCAACGGCTTTACTTTTGTAGAATACTACCTGGCCAGAGGCATGAATATCGACGACTTTGCGCCTAATCTGAGTTTCTTTTTCAGCAATGGGGTAGACCCGGAATATGCTGTGATAGGCCGGGTGGCTCGCCGTATCTGGGCCAAGGCCATGAAGTACAAATACGGTGCCAACGAGCGGAGCCAAAAGCTGAAGTATCACATTCAGACCAGCGGACGAAGCCTGCACGCACAGGAGATCGACTTCAACGATATCCGGACAACCTTGCAGGCACTTTACGCCATCTACGACAATTGCAATTCGCTCCATACCAACGCTTACGACGAGGCCATAACCACACCAACGGAAGAGAGCGTGCGCCGGGCGGTAGCCATTCAGATGATAATTAATCACGAATTAGGGCTGGCTAAAAATGAGAACCCTCTCCAGGGCGCCTTTATCATTGAAGAGCTGACCGATCTGGTCGAAGAGGCCGTCCTGACAGAATTTGATCGGCTAACGGAGCGCGGCGGTGTACTGGGAGCGATGGAAACCATGTACCAGCGCGGCAAGATTCAGGAAGAATCTATGCATTACGAAATGCTGAAGCATACGGGCGAATATCCCATCATAGGCGTAAATACCTTTTTGTCTAGTGAGGGGTCGCCAACAATTGTGCCTGCCGAGGTGATTCGCGCTACAGAGGAAGAGAAAGAGCAGCAGATCAGCAATCTCAAGGACTTGCATACCCTACATGAAGAACGCGGAGCCCAAGAGCTGGCCAAACTCAAGGAAATAGCCATCACTCATGGCAACGTATTCGAGCAGTTGCTAGAAACAGCCAAGTACTGTACACTGGGGCAGATCACCCACGCGCTCTTCGAAGTGGGCGGTCAATACCGTAGGTCTATGTAAATATTGGCCGCATGACAGAGGCTCGTTTCCAGTTTTATCGAAAGTGGTTGACCTATGCCAATGCGCTCACGCTGGGGATTGGTTTACTATCTGCATTTGCCATAGACTCTTTTCCGTTCAGCTGGTATAATGCGGGTATTGAGGCTACCTTCTTCGATGGAAACATGCTACCTGCGGAAGTACAAAACTTCAAACGCTGGACCTTTGCGGTGATTGGGGCCACCATTGCTGGTTTTCAACTGCTTATTGTGATGGTCAGCGAGTATGCTTTTCGGTACAGACAAGGCTGGGCTTGGTGGGCCATTACCAGTGCCTTCCTGCTCTGGTTCTGTTTAGATTCGAGCTTGTCAATATATTATGGTGCCTGGTTTAATGTGTTGATTATAAACCTGCCTGCGCTGTTGTTGGTGACTGTTCCACTGGTGGCTACAAAAAAAATGTTTTTTACGAGTTCCTTATCTACAAGATATGCAAAAAAGGATTGAGCTAAGCGATTTCAAATTCCGCATTTCCCGCCCCGTAGAATGGTCGGATATGGATGCTGCCCGGCATGTGAATAATCTCGTTTACTTGCGTTGGGCAGAAACCAGTCGTATTGCCTACTTCGAGCAGGCGGGCATGGATACGAGTTTTGCCGATAAGCTAGGGGTCATACTCGCCTGGCAAGATTGCAAGTATATTTTTCCGATGACCTATCCCGATACGGCGCTAATAGGCATACGGACCATCGAGTTGGCAGATCAGCATTTTACCTTGCAAACGGGTGTTTTCTCCGAGCAGCACGAGCGCCTGGCGGCCGTTTGTCATCAGCGTATAGTGCCGTATGATTATCTTAGACTTGCGCGGGTCGGTCTCCCGGCCAGCTGGCGAGCGGGCATTTCGCGCCTGGAAGACGATGACCAGCCCCCGACTTCCCCGGAGGAACCTGACTGAGTCGGACTACTACTACGAGAATGGCCTGATGGTGATGACGGCGGCCTATCACCTCAAACGAGGTCACTGTTGCAAAAGTGGGTGCCGGCATTGCCCGTATGGTTTTAATCAGTAGCTTATTTAAAATCTCCTTCTCTGCCCGGTATACTCCATGGTATCTCCTTTACCAAATCCGTAACTGAAACCAAGTGTGATAAAGCGGCCTCGGAGTCCGAATGAGTAGGCTGAAAAGTCATCTTGCTCTACGAATACCTCACGTATGCGAGTAGCGAAAATATCGCGTACGCTGAAGTTGATCGCTCCGCGACCACCAAAAAGACTTTTACGCAATCCAAAATCCAGCATCCAGTTGGCAGAGACACGCCCTTGTATGGTTTGTATGGCCGAACGATAACGACCGGTTAGTTCCATATCTAGGTCGCCATCCAGCTGCAATTTGGTATTGAGACGGCTAGACCATTGGTTGGCGGAAAAATCGAAAGACTGCTCTTCAAATTCGCCTACCCGATTAAATCCATTGTAGTTGAAGTCACCATTTAAAACCAGGGCTTTATCCACAATAAGCTTGCCATTGAGCTCGAATCCCGTCGTTGCGTTTGTGCCAATATTGAATGGTCTAGTCAGGCTTACATTATCTTCAAAGGTGGTGATGCGGTCCACGACTTCTGTCGTATATCGATGGTATAAGCCCATATTCAGAGACACCTGCCCCAGTATGAAGATGCTATTGACCTCATAGGAGTCCGTAAACTCGGGGAGTAGATTTGGATTGCCCGCACGCACGTTGAAGTTGTTGCGAATATTGAAAAATGGATTCAGATCCCATAGGTTGGGACGATCTATACGCCGGCTATATCCCACCTGAAAAGAGATGGCCTCCGTTAGTTTGTAAGACACAAAAGCCGAGGGAAATAAGTTGGTGAAATTCTGATTGTTCGCCTCCTGAGTATTGATTAAAAAGGTCTCCAGGTCGGTATTTTCTACCCGAAGACCGCCTTTCACGCCCCATTGCTCGCCTTCATAGCCCAGCGTACCATATATACCCAGCACATCCTGACTATACTCGAATATGTTGGTTTGACTTAGGTCTGTTTCCCAGTTATTGCCGACCAGATTTTCAACGGCAAAATCATTGGTCACATCATTGATGGTATATAGCGCACCAGTTTCCAGAGACCATTTATCGTTAATGGGGCGGCTGTAGTCCAGGCGGAAGGTGTTTTCTGCTTCCGAGAAGTTGGTACGCGTACGCTGGCGGGCGTCGCGGTCCACCCCTTCAATCGTTTGATTGATGAAGTTGGAACTTTGGTCCTTTCCAAAAAACGAGCCCACTGCACTGAAGAGCAGGCTATGGTCTTCCATATCTTCGAAGTCTCGCTTGTACTGGGCTTCGTATTGCCACTTGGGGTTGGTAGCTTCGGTTTCTTCTGTACGCATCCATTCGGCTATAGTCGATCCGGTGGCATCAGTTTGGGTAAATTCAAAGCTTGAAGGCTGGTCCTCGATCTCGTATGCAAAGTTTCCTGAAATGGTAATG
>JBCDFE010000353.1:0-3842 GCA_039178745.1 Bacteroidota bacterium
AGGATAATCAGCCAGTCCTCATTGGCATAGTTAGATCTTGCCGTGAGTGCTGCCATGATTTGGCCGATGTGGGCATCTACTTCCTCTATCTGCTGAATATAATTGGGAACCGCCGATGAAAAGCCGGAGCTATGACCAGCTATATCCACATCATCAAAGTGAAGAAATAGCCAATCGACATCTACACTACCCAAATAAGCAATGGCCTCGTCTTCTACCTCTTGATCAGTAGATACATTAAGCGTAAAATCTGCCGTATTGCCAACGATCTGCGTATTGATGGGATTCCAGTGCGATATAGACGCTGTGTTTAGGCTAGGATCGTACTGCTCAGCCCGCAAAAAGAGGGCCGGGTACTCATCGTAATTGCTACCGTTGAAAGAATTGTTGGTTACGCCGTGTTTAGACGAGGTGACTCCAGTCAGTATCGCCGACCAGCTAGGGCCACTTAAAGTAATATCGTCATTCCAGGCATCAGGGCTGTAGATACCATTTGAAATGATCTGATCAATATTCGGCGTATTGGCATCTGCCAGCGCATCTGGCCTACAACCGTCTATACCGATCTGAAGTACTTTGGGCGTCTGCGACCAAGCAAAAACGGGCACTAAAGTCAACAAAAGTGTCTTGTATATAGACTTCATAGATTCGTTTTAAAGCCACGACCGGAGGCCGAAATAGTTCTTTCAAAGAATCTGCAATCTACTTAAAAGATAGTCGATGACTGGATATGGGCAAGCACGTCCGATACCGTGTCTATATTTTCTGAGGCCATTACCTCGGCCATATTTCCTTCCAATTATTCAAGCACAATCCTGATGCTATAGTCCTGACGGGCTGACCGGATACTCAAATAATACACTCCAGTCGGCTGGCTACTCAAGTCCAAGCTTGGAGACAGGGTTTGCTCCAATACCTGACGACCAAAGGCATCATAGACTTCCAGCCGGGCGTCATTCCATTCATCTGGATATGCCAAGTTGATCTGTCCGTTGCTGGGGTTGGGAAAGACAACGACTTCCAGGTCAGATACAACACCAGAAATCTCAGCCCGAACAACCGGAGAGATCGAATTGGCACCATCAAAATCGATTTGGCGAATCCGATAGAAATAAACCACACCAGGCTCTGGAGTCTCATCTATAAATCGATAAGTTCTACTTTCAGAGGGTGTCACAAAACCCAGAGTTCTGAAGTCAGTTCCATTGCGACTTCGTTCTACTTCAAATCCATAGTTGTCACTCTCCCATTCTGTAGACCACTCTACTACTATGTGGTCTTTTACTCCTCGGGCAGAAACGCCCATCCAACTGACCGGCAAGGGTGAATCTTCTGTAGTGAAGGTGATTTCGTCCGTACAGGCGTTTCCAGGGCCACTCATGGTTACATTCAAGTTGCCTCCCAATAGATTATAGCCCGTACTCGATTCCCAGACAGATTGCCCGCCAGGCAGACGCGAAGCCAGCTGAATGCTGTAGTCGGGATCATCTTCGAGATTGGTTTCGGGATCGGGAAGACTCAGGAGCCACTCATAAATCCCCGTGGGCATAGAAGCAGGCAAACAGAACTCATAGTCGAGGGTGGCCGTTGTCCCTGGCTCCCACAAGCGAGGGTCATCGTTTAAGTAGGCATAAAAGCGCTGACCTGAGGCCATATTGCGCAGAACAACATCCACTCGTCTGGGATTGAATGGGGCAGCATAACCGACATTGCGAATTTGTAGCGAAAAGTTGACTACCCCTCCTGGGCGACCAACCGAAGAAAAAGTGCCGGTATTGAGTTCAAAGCGATATCCGAGTCGCCTTTTGATATTATCCATACAGCCACCATCTTGCCAGTCGTTATTGACATCCAGATTGAAGTCTGCATTCAGATAGCTGTAGTGCATTCTCTCCAACTCTGCATCACCGAAAGCCAAGGGGTCTGTACCACTGCAATTGTTTTGCGGATCATAGCCATCAGAACAGGTTTCGCCACCAACTACAACAAAACGACTATCAGCAGCTACATAGGGCTTTAGGTTGGCTGTATCTTCGAGGGCAACGCCACTAGCCGTATTACCATAATCGAAGTATGTCCCAAAATCTGTGAAGCTGGCCAACAAACAATCGTTGTGAAAGCCAATGCGACTGGCGTCACTACCAGAGTAGGCATCTAGTGGATCTGTAGGAGGGAAACTCGTGGGCGCATTTACCCCACCAAGGAATCGCTGTTTCTTCTGAGGATACCGGACCTGAACCATTCGGGTATCTGGCAAGGCTCCGAGGGTAGCAGAAAGCACTTCAGCACGATCCAACCAGTTTTGATCCGTTAAGAATCCATTTCCGATTGTGTCGTGAGATGCATCTCCAAAGTGGTCGGTATAGTAGCCCTCTCCAAAAATTCCGATGAACCCCATTTGAAGCGTAGCAATAACGTCGGCATTAGCCTGCAAAATGGGTGTCAGCTGACCAATGTGACCTAGAACCACACTTTTCTCAGCATCGCCATAAGGCGGGCAGGCAACTGTAGAGCTGCAGGTAGAAGGATCGGTAACATTGGTATAACTAAATCTCGGAATGAGTTTGACTCCAGCCTGGCGCGCAATGGCAAAATCGTTGGCAATCGAATTTAATAAGCTGTTCGGTAGCGCCATTTCCGTGAATCCCTCCAAAACGAAATAACGAAAAACCAGGGTACTGACCACTTCGTGATTGGCGGTATCTGGAACTTGAGGAGATCTATAACCCTCTAAAACGGCTTGATTAAGTGGGGTATAGCTATTGGCAAAAGTGATCGAATAGCGATAAAATCCCCGCTCTGGGTTGGGCATATCTTCATCCGAAACCAAATAATTTACCGTAGTCGACTGACCGGAGATATGGCTATATTCTAAAAATATACCAGACAGCAATGCAAAGATTAATATTGTCCTCCCAAGCATAATGCTTAATGTTTAATTTACTAAACGTATTGGGTTAGAAGTACCCAATGCCAATTAATTTTCGCCGGGAATGACTTTATAATTACAACATAAGAGAGATTGCAGTCAAAAGGTTTTAATTTTTTAGACTTCATAGATTTGTATGTCCATGGCCGCCTTATGTCAAATAGTTCTTCCACAGACTATGCAACCCAATAAATATGAAATGCAGTCTTAGCCTAGCTGAAGGTTCCTATCTGTTTGTTCAGCTTACTATACTCTCCTTTTTAAGCTGCCAGCATACAGCCAACCCAGACCTCTCCAGCCCAATCGACTGCTTAATTGTAGATTTCATTAACAATGCGCCCTTTCCCGATCAGCCATATAAAATAGAAATGACCGAATAGTGGGATATGACTGATTCAACAGTCTCCATTAAGATATGGTGGGTTCCCGATATCCTGATTGCCCATAAGGATGAATATTTGTCAGCTAATACTGACGGTCATATCGTTCTACGCAACATAGCCAGCTTATCAGAAAACAAACGATTACCCATTTCTGGTGGTCTAAGAAGTGGACTGGATTGGGATGGATATAATACGCAGAGCCACTCTGCTGAAAACAGTATTGACTGGCCACCTTTCGATCCGCCCACCATACAAGCAACTTTTCTAATAACTAGAGCCTGTTTTTCTCACATTACATTTACTGAGCAAAGCATGAAAGATAAGCTTAACGTGTGTGAGATTTGCACCTAAATACCCAATAAAAGCATTATCTGAGTAATACAACTGCTATCAGCCAAGACGATTATCTTTTTAATTTCCAGCATAGCTGGAGGATAGCAGACTATCACCGTATGATAGAGGCTGGCATATTGACTAGGCGAGATAAAGTGGAGCTATTGGGTTATGGGAAGGGCTGGAGATTTAATTCC
>JBCDFE010000354.1:0-3839 GCA_039178745.1 Bacteroidota bacterium
GGCACTAAACTGCTCTTTATGGGCGGGGAGTTTGGCCAGACCAGCGAGTGGAGTATAGAGCGGGGCATAGATTGGCACCTGACTCAATACAAACCTCATCAAGGGGTTAGTGACTGGGTCAAGGCACTGAATGAGTACTACAGAAATACCACTGCACTTTACGAGCAGCAATTTAGTCCCAAAGGATTCGAATGGATCGATCATGGCGATCATCTGAACAGCACCCTTTCCTATTTGAGGCGAGGCAATGAATCTGATGATGTAGTGGTAGTTGTAGTCAACTTTACACCTATGGTCAGACACAACTTCAGGCTCGGTGTGCCGCTGCAAGGCGACTACAAATGCGCCCTCAACAGCGATGATAAGGAGTACGGCGGCACAGGCAACTACACCATCGAGACCCTGAGCAGTACCGATGGCGAGTGGAATGGACGACCAGCGTTTGTAGAGTTTAGCTTGCCACCGCTAGGGGTGGTGGTGTTTGAGAAGGTTTAGTAGTGGTATTTTTCCCCAGGTCGAAGACCCGGGGAAAAATATCAACTACATCACTTCACCCGATCCAATTCGACCCTAACTTCTGCCCTGATCAGACTTGCAGCCTGCTCTGTTTCCTCAAAAATGGCATTTATCTCTGCTTCTGTATGCATCTGTTCGATGACGGGCAGGAAAGAGCTATTCAGGTAGGCCGACATGCTCTCATACACATCCACGGTAGCCGAATGGTATGGCTCACTATCGCCATAAGGTAGAACCTTGTCGAGCAGTACCCAGGCCTTCATATTTCCAGCATCGATATTGGCGCGGTGCATGGGCATCCAGTGTGCTCTTTCTACGCGCAAGTGCTCATTTGACGATATGTTGCGGCCATTAGGACCACCGAAGTAGTTGAAAACAGTCACCATGCCAGGACCGAATTCTGTACCTTCAGCTTCGAGGTATTCCTCGGAAGAGAAAATCTCTGTCTTGACCATAGTGCGTATCTCACTGGTTCGCTCGACAAGTTCTAGCTCCTCTGTAGTGAGAATGGCATCTATATTGCTCGGGAAGATACCTTCGTCATCTTCCATGAAACTGGCTAGCTGATCATTTCCTCTGAACATGATTCGGGTTACGTAATTATGAGATGCTTCGGTACCAGAGGGAAAGGCCACTCGCGCCAGCACCCAAGTCTGATACCGCCCGCTGGCAATATTGGCGGTATGAATTTTTCGCCACACCTTTTCTAGTTCGCGGTATTCTTCGTGCATGTCGGGGGAGACATGCATATAATCCATTAAGGCGTAAACAGTTGGGTTGGTTTCGGTTTGGGCCGAAAGCGTACTACCTGCGGAAGTACAAAGAATGATCAGTAGAATAGAAAGGAAGAGCTTATTCATCATTAAGCGATTTATGGGTTGATTAGATTGGCATCTTTCACAAATCTTGAGATTTATGAAAGATGCCATGGGTTACTGTTTTATAATGGACCGCGTGAGCTGCCCATCTGCGGTGATTAGCTGGAGGGTGTAAACAGCTGGTGGAAATTGACTCATTTCGATGCGGCCAGACCAATCAGCCGAGCTGCGCTCGATGTTGATCTTGTGTAATAGCCGCCCAGTTTGATCGCGCAAATAGATAAACCCGCGATCGATGGGGTGATTTTTAATCTGAATATTCAGCCAGTCAGGGGCGGGGTTGGGAAATGTTTGGAGGGCTGCATCGAGTGCTTCATCTTGCTGCACCGAGCTGGGTATGTTTAGATCAACGGTAATGATGCCGGTGCAAGAACTGGAATTTCCCGATTCGTCTGTCAGAGTCATCGTGTAGGTCACCTCTGGCCCATCCGAACCATATATGACCGGAGGATTGAAGGTTGGTGTGAAATCGCCACAATTGTCGTAGCTATCTGTTATGAAAGTCAAATAATCTGGAAAGGGAAAGTCCCAGCTGCTTTGGGAGTCGTGCAAAAGAAGGGTAATGTCTTTACAATTGGCAACGGGTAAGGTGTTGTCATCGCCGTCTTGGATAGGTACTTCGAAGCCACCCGCCGTATTGAAGCACTGGTCTAAAGCCCAAACGATATATGTTCCTGCAGATAAGCCTGTAGCGGGATTGCTGACTATATCAGACTCATTCAGCCCGCCAATGGTATAAGTAATGGGGCCTTCTCCTAGGCCACCAACAGTTCCGAAGGCAATTTGCCCATCGCTGCCTCCGGGGCAGCTTACATCCGTTTGATTGACCCCTAGTTCGAATGTTGGTAGTCCTTCTTCATAGATGACACGTAAACCAAACTGGCCTGAGTCACCGTTATAGCCAGATACTCTTATGAAGTAGGTATCTGCACATAAGTTTTTAATGATGGTCGATTTTCGATTTCCAGAAGGGCCTTCGGGAGTATCGTCATTTTCAGCGATTTCATTCAAATCCTCATCATAGAGGTATAGGCGGGTGTCAAAATCGTCGTCTGTAGTGCCGTTATCCGTAGAGATGCGCACCCTTCCGTCTCCGGTGAGTCGGAACTTGTAGATCACATCAGGGGCTACATCACCAAAAGTATTTCCATAAGCCCAATCGAGGACTAGACCATCGGGATTGGCCGATGAGTTTCGGTCGTAGTGATAGCCAGCTGGATTGGGATCTACCGGGCCAAAATCGAGAGGGTCGTTGAAACTTTGCCCAGATTCATAGCGCCAGGTGGTCGAGACGCGCATGTCCCAGTTTGCACTAAAAGGCGTCATCCATGCTTGAACCCAATTGCTGCCATTAAGACCAAATCCTGTGGCCCATTTGGCGGGCTGTCTGACGCTTGGCGGCGGTACATCAAAAAATGATTGGTGCCATTCATCATCATTATTGAAATTACACCTGGGTTCGTTATCATCTTCCCATCCTCTGAATTCGATGCTTGGAAGATCAGTATAAGGACGATCAAACATGGCTTTGGCACCTGCTGCTACCAGACATGTTTCGTCACCATCGCATGTGAAACAGCTATAACCATTTATTGGTCCTCCATCTCCATGATTGTAGCCAATATTAAAAGAGAACTCTTCTTCAGTAGCAAAATCAGCATCCATGCCACCTGCCCAGAGCTCATTTACATTGATCAAATAGCGTATCTGGTTGTTTTCTATAGTTGTTGGCTGGGCTCTCAAAAAAGTTGCCAAAAACAGAGCTAGGGTCAGGTATAAAAATCTTTGAGTAAGGTTTTTCATATCTAAAGGATGGTTGTAGGCACGACCCGATCAGGCCATGCTCGGTGAATGTCTGGGGCAAGATTAGCCCCTCCCCATCCCGGCGACTTGTAAAATGGTATCTATGACTTGGATGAATGGCTCAAAGGCACTGAAAAAGTTTGGAGAATTATCTCATATGTGAGATTATAAAATGCCTAATATATTGATATGAAATATTTTAAGTTAACTTGCTGTGAGATTGGACGGGGGGCATCGGACGCTCGCAGGCAATCAAGTATACCTATTGTTCCACTCGGTAGGCAAGCACTTAAATTTTTCATAACCGTGAAGCATAATCTAGTACGCTGACAACACAGACCATATCAGACTTATACAGAAACGGATGCGCCAAGGCGCTATTTGACTGACACGGATATCGCAACAATCTGGGACAAGTCGCGTAATCAAATGATTTGCATATCGCTAAAACCCATGCCGCGTTTCCGTGCTCTTCCGTTTATGTCCTTCAGGACATCCGTAAAAAAGCGCCTTGGCGCTAATTTTTCTCCGCGTCCAAAATTACGGACTTGCGAATTATGAAATGCTAACGTCTTTGCCTAAAGAGTGGAACCTCCGGGTTCGAGACGGGGAACCTCCGATTTCGAGATGACCGATCCCCAA
>JBCDFE010000355.1:0-3795 GCA_039178745.1 Bacteroidota bacterium
GCACCTCTTTCGTCTGCTTGCTGGTCAAAGCCGACGAATATTGACGTATCCTCGTCGTTGGGATCATCGTATAGTATGTTCCAACGGTTGAGCATTCGGTAGATGATACTGAACCGGAAAGGCAAGTACTTCAGCTCGCGGTTAATACCAATTTGAATATCAAGTGGCAAGGGTTCGCGCAGATCGTTGTAGCTGCTGACTTGCCGCCCGAGGTTGCGGGCCACAATGCTCAGGCCAAATCTGCCAGTTGTATCTTGATAGTGAATGCCAATATCTGTGGCCAGTGCGAAACTGCTGAATTCTGCCAGCTGAGAGTTGATCAGTTTGAGGTTTGCACCCAGGCGCCAGCGCTCACTAAGCTGCCGACCAACGCCTACAGTAAACGCATAATCTGACGCGGTGAAGCTGCCCAAGTCCTGGCCGGTCACATCGCGGCGGGTAAAATCTCCGTAACCCACATATTGAAGCCCAGCTTGAAAAGTCATTCTGAGCTTAGGTTTGTGCACGGCATAAGCCACATAGCTATTGCTGATGCCAGCCGGATGAAAAGCGTGACTTATGGCCACTCTTTTTGCCATCTGCTCGTTGAGCAGAGCTGGGTTTCGGTTAGCCAGACTTAGATCGTCATCTGCTAGTGCTATGTGGTGTCCACCCATGCCCGCCAGCGTGGCTGAGTTGGGCAGATTGAGAAACTGGTAGGCTGTGATACCACCTACCTGAGCAGTAGCATAAGCACTGAATAGAAGTAAAGCAAGATAGGAGAGTAGTAAGCGCGATAGCATATAGACCTAGTCTTTTTGAGGGGCTGGCCCTGGATCGCCCTGACGCCAGCGGCTGTTGCATACGCCATGGGTACAATCCATGAGGCGCTCAAGATCGCCATTTTCTGCATAGAGCCATAGCTCACCGTGCTCATTGTCGCCGTCGAGATAAAAACCCTCTGCCTTTAGCTGGCCACTTGCATACCACTCTTTAAAAGGACCTTGCTCTAGATTATCTGCGAAGATCACTTCTTCGGCTACCTGGCCATTGGCGTGATACACATACCAAGTGCCTGACATGGCGCCGTCTATGTACTGCCCAGATTGGCGCAGATAATCCTCTTCGGTATTGTATAAGCGGAAAGGGCCACTAAATTGTCCTTTCTCGTAGGTTTCTATCTGAATGGTATCGCCGTTCGTATCAAAAACTGCACGAATGCCATCTAACTCCCCTGCTTGGTAGAATGCAACTTCTTGTATTTTGCCATCGGGGTCTAGCATCTCGTACTTGCCCTCGCGAAGGCCGGTTTCTGTATCTATCTGAAAGCGTTCGCAATAGCCCTGATCATCGCAGTCTTCGACCTGATCTAAACCAGAGCCACAAGACCACAGCAGAGTTGTAAAGATGATTGCAGGAAGGAATTTTAAAAGCATAGCAAATAGGCATTTATGACGTGGAACTTGGATTTGAGCAGAATCTTCAATCCTCTTGGTAATAATTAACTGATTGAGATTGCTAGACATTAAACGCGATTGAGTGGCAGAGATTTTACTGATAACGAGTTTGGCTTGGATTGTGTGGGTGAATGACATTTTTGCTTAGTTGTAAATTTACAACTAAGCAAAAATGCATATTCAAGTGAAAATTTCCCTCTACAGCACCTGCCTACTCTGGATAACGATACTACTGACCACCTGCGGAAGTACAAATACCGATAAAACTGAAAACGCAGAAAAGCGAGTAGCCATAGAAGAGCGGCTGATGGCCGAACTGAGTCCAAGCAACGATAGGGCTGGCCAACAACGCAACGAACTAATCAATTTCGCTATTGACCGGGCCTGGGATGTTGGTCCTGCCGAGGCTGGCTACTTTTATGAAATTAGGCAAAGAGGAGAAGGAGATTTACTGCAATGGGGAGACTTGGTTCGAGCGCACTATAAGGGGATGAGGCTAGACGGAACGGTCTTTAACGATTCGCGCCTGCAAGGGGGAAAACTCGATTTTTATGTAGGGGCTATGATCCCTGCCTGGAATGATGCGCTGCAAAAAGTACGTCCTGGCGCTTCGCTAAGGTTGCTGGTGCCTAGTGATCTGGCCTATGGAGAGGAGGGCCTACAAACAGCAGATGGCGAACAAGTTGTAGCACCCCACACCACTATGGCTTTTGAAATAGACGAGGTAGAACTAGTGAGAAAAGCCAAAACTGACTAATTTTAGATCGCTGTTATCACCCCATCTAAACTATTCTGTGCGTGTGGTTTGACTTCAATCTACATAGTGGTCTACTGCTGCCCATTGTATTGCAAGGGCTAATATTTGGCTTGGTTCTATTAGCAAGAGGTCTGCGCGAACAACGCCTTCCTGATAGATTGCTCGGTTTTTTCCTGATCATGGCTGCACTGCTGGTTGCTCAGTGGATGCTGGGATTTGCCGGTTGGTACAACGAAAAAGATGGGCGTACGCAGTTTATGTACTACTTCATCTGGGACTGGACACTTGCATTAGGCCCATTGCTCTATTTCTATTTTAGATCGCTGACCAATACATCTTTTCAGCTCAAAAATGAGCACTGGCTACATTTTTTGCCGATGGCTCTAATCGTAGGGTCTGGTATGGTCTCTGCTATTTTTGATCTGGGAATCAGTCAGGGAATGCGGGGCGAAACCTTGCCTTATGATGGTGGGGCTTACGGCGAATGGTATCAGATTGGCCTGGGTGCATTGGGCGTTGTTTTGCACACCATAAGCACACCCTTGAGTCTTATTTATTGGGGCTATACCTTCATCTTATTTAGAAGATATAGGCTGTATGTAAATGAGAATTTCTCAGATGATGCACACATTTCTTTTAGATGGCTAGGCCGGTTTTTGCCCCTAATGCTAATCGCATTTGCTGTGTGGTTTACCCGCGGGCTACTCATGCAGCTGGGTATTATTGCCGATGATGCCTACATAACGAGCTGGTATTTTTATATGGCATGGGGAGTGGTCATTTACTTTCTGTCCATACAGGGTGCTCAGGCACATACGCAACTGAGGCAAGCTCTTGAATTTCAGCCTTCTATGGGAGTGGGTAAAGAATCCATTCCAACGGGCAAGGATCAGATGTTAGATCAATCAATAAGTGAAGCAGAACTCGATGAATTGCGTAGTATAGCCAAACACCTAGATATAACTATGTTGGAAAAGGAGCTATTTCTGGAACCCGATCTAAACTTGAAACGCGTGTCGGAAGCTACCAGATTACCTGCTCCTCGTTTGTCTAGAGCTATTAATGAAATAAAAGATCAGAATTTCAACGAATACGTGAATGGCTTTAGAGTAGCCAGGGTCCGCGAGCTATTGCAAGGTACCAAAGCGCAAGAGTTTTCTCTGCTGGGTGTAGCGTTGGAAGCGGGTTTCAACAGCAAGGCCACCTTCAATAGGGTTTTCAAACAGCATACTGGGCAAACACCGAGTCAATACGTCAAATCGCTTAAAGATTAACTATACCTGTTTGGCCTCGCTAAATAAGCAGAACTACAACCACGCAATCCCTTTCTTCAGTAACCCCAGCGTCTCTGCTTCTTCACTCCCTTCCTCGGCGTGATAATCGTAAACCCAATTCGCTTGGGGAGGCAGGCTCATCAAGATAGATTCTGTTCGGCCGTTGGTCGTGAGTCCAAATTTGGTGCCCCTATCCCATACCAAATTAAACTCCACATATCGCCCACGGCGAAGGCGCTGCCATTTTTGCTCTTCTTGCGTTGGCTCGTGCATAATTTGCTTATTGAGTTCGGGCACATAGCAAGACAAAAAGGTTTTACCTACAGCC
>JBCDFE010000356.1:0-3778 GCA_039178745.1 Bacteroidota bacterium
GACTACATTGCTATGCAGGGTACAGTCGTCGCCTATGACGCAATCGCGCAGCACTCTGGCGCCAGGATACAAGACACACCTAGCTCCGATGCGGACGCCCGGGCCTATGTATACCTGGTCTAGTATGATTGTGTCGTCGCCTATTTCTACATCTGCTTCTATTACCGAGAACTTGCCGATACGCACGTTCTTACCAATGGTGGCCGACTCGTGTACGATGGCCTGAGCGCTAGTTGCTCTTTTGGTGCGGGCGGCTTCGGTTTCTTGGAATGCAGCCAGCAGGCCACCTACTGCGGCGCGCACGTCATCCACTCGGACAAGAGTAGCAGAAATGGGCTGCTTGGGCGTAAAATCTCTACTCACCAATACCGCGCTGGCTTTGCTGCTATATAAAAACTGCTCATAGGCTGGATCGGCTAAAAAGGTAATGCTACCGGGGCCAGCCTCCTCAATTTTGGCTGGATGAGTAATGCTGACTTCTGGGTTTCCTTCCACGCTGCCATCGACCAGGGTGGCTAGTTGCTGTGCGGTGATTTGCATGAGGCAAAGGTATGGCTTATTGTGGTGATGAATGGTCTTAAATCAGGTCAGGCAGGTCTTCATTTATGGACTTCCGCGGGTCGGAATCTGACTCGTTGGCGGTCATTTGCTGGCGCATCTGCTCGAATATTTCCGTAGCCTGGTCGAGTCGCTCGTCGGTCAGCCACTCCATAACATCTGCAAAGCCTTCGATCGGGCCTCCTTGCCGTAAGCGGTAGATCTGAACCAGATCTCGGTCTTCTATTTGTAGTGGAAAGCGCGTGCTGGTTTTAAAGACCGTAATCTTATATCTGGGGTGGGGAATAGAGCCGATTATCCGCATAGGTGATGGAAGTTTGTGCCTACAAATTTGCAAAACACTGTCCAAACAGCCTGAAACTGTGTAAAATCATTGTTAAATATGACAAAAAATACCTGCCCGCCGATCCTACTTTTATTTTGATCGCACATACTTGGAGAATCATTGTTATGTAGATAGGCCGTCAAACAGTTATTTAGTTTGGTTTTGGTATACGGTCATTTGCTGGTTGGCAATCCACCTGCGGAAGTCCTACTTCAAAACCGTTTGATTATCAAGAAACTACCCCTAATTTTGCCTTTTAAATCATATCGAAGCATTGCTGAGAAGCCACTTGCTTGAGCATGATTAAATCCTAACCCCAAAATGATCCATGCAACCACATGGAATGCACACACACCAAAAAATAATTTAAAACTATGCTAGACAAAAAGTATGTCAAGTCGAAGGGTAGCTGCAAGGTTACCTTCAAAGTGCCAAGTGAGCAAGTAGGCGATAACCGCGATGTGCGCGTCCTTGGTGATTTCAATAACTGGAGCTGGGAAGAGGGTGTGACTATGTCACGCAAGAACGGACACTATACCGGTACCCTGGAACTTCCCGCCACACCAGCACACTACCAATTCCGCTATCTGGTCGATGGCCAAGAATGGTTGAATGATAGCGAGGTCGAGCGCTTCGAAGGCAACATCTACGGAACGACCAACTGCGTATTTTCATTGGAGTCTATTCCTGCGCCCGCCAAGAAGGCTCCGGTCAAGAAAGCTGCTGCAAAGCCCGCTGCTAAGAAGACGGCCACAAAGGCAAAAGCTGCTAAGCCAGCTGCCAAGAAGGCTGCGCCAAAAGCTAAAGCCACACCGAAGGCTAAAGCAAAAGCCAAGAAAGATGATCTGAAGAAGATCGAAGGCGTAGGACCAAAGATCGCTGGTCTGCTAAACGACGCAGGTATTGTCACTTTCAACGATCTTGCTGAAGCCAGCAAGAGCAAGCTAACCGGTGTACTGGAAGCTGCGGGACCTCGATTCCGCCTGGCCAAGCCAGATACCTGGCAGCAACAAGCCAAACTAGCCGCTGCGGGCAAAGATGCCGAGTTGGCCAAGCTGCAGAAGGAACTAAAAGGTGGTGTGAAAAAATAAGTTGCACACCTGGCTAATGAATCTATAATTCGATAGCTAATATATACTTTGCCTTTTCATTTCTAAGTGTTCTCAGGAATCCTTGGAAATGGAAAGGCGTTTTATTTTAATAGCGAGCCGATACTCGGTATCTCGCCATTCAATCGATGCGGAGGGGTATGGTAACCCTGTTTGTGTATGTGTTTGCCCACAGGATGCCAATTTTTCCTAACCACTTCGCGAGCGGTATATTTGCACAATGAGTACATCCAAGACTACAGCCAAAGTTATTTCCTATTCGCTGCTGACAGATTACGACAGCAACCTGTTTCGATCGGGCAAGCATTTTCGCATGTACGATAAACTCGGTAGCCACGTACTTGAGGTCGAAGGGAAAAAAGGGGTGTACTTCGCCGTTTGGGCACCAAATGCCAGGGCTGTTTCGGTCGTTGGAAACTTTAATGACTGGCAAAGAGGGAGTCATCCACTCAATGCCCGATGGGACAGCAGCGGAATATGGGAAGGCTTCATACCCGAGCTGGAAAATGGTACGGTTTACAAATATGCTGTAGATGCGCCCGACGGTCGCCAGCTGGAAAAGGGTGATCCGTTTGCGCGTCTTTGGGAAGTACCGCCCAAAACGGCCTCTGTAGTCTGGGATACCTGGTATGAATGGTCTGACGAAAAGTGGATGAAAACCCGTAAAGAGGTAAATGGACACGGCAAGCCATTTTCGGTCTATGAGGTACACCTGGGCAGCTGGAAGAAAAAAAGCAAAGGCGAGAGTCTGAGCTACCGCGAGCTGGCTGAAGAGCTGGTCGAGTACGTGCAGGAGATGGGCTTCACACACGTAGAGTTTTTGCCGGTCATGGAGCACCCCTACTTTCCGAGTTGGGGATACCAGATTACCGGATATTTTGCCACCAGTAGCCGATTTGGGGGACCCCAGGACTTTATGTATCTAGTCGATAGCCTGCACCAGGCGGGCATAGGCGTCATACTCGACTGGGTGCCTTCGCACTTTCCCAACGATGCCCATGGGCTGGCCGATTTCGACGGCACGCACTTGTATGATCATGCAGATCCGCGCCAGGGTTTTCACCCCGACTGGAAGTCGGCCATTTTCAACTACGGCCGCAACGACGTGCGCAGCTTCCTTATCAGCAATGCGCTGTTCTGGCTGGAGCGCTACCACATCGATGTTTTGCGGGTAGATGCCGTAGCCAGTATGCTATACCTGGATTACAGTCGCAATGAGGGGGAGTGGGTGCCCAATCGATTTGGTGGTAATGAAAACCTGGAAGCCATCGCTTTCCTTCGCGAGTTCAATGAGGCTGTCTATCGCGAGTATCCAAACGCAGTGACCATAGCCGAAGAAAGTACGGCCTGGAGTGGCGTGAGCCGACCCATCTATGCCGGTGGTCTGGGTTTTGGCCAGAAGTGGATGATGGGCTGGATGCACGATACCCTGGACTATTTCAATAATGATGCGGTTTACCGGGCATATCACCATGGAAAGATCACCTTTTCGCTGATATATGCTTTTTCTGAAAACTTTATGCTGCCGCTCAGTCATGACGAAGTGGTGCATGGCAAAGGCCCGCTCATAGATCGGATGCCTGGCGATGAATGGCAGCGATTTGCCAATCTGCGCACCCTGTACGGCTATATGTTTACCCATCCGGGCACTAAACTGCTCTTTATGGGCGGGGAGTTTGGCCAGACCAGCGAGTGGAGTATAGAGCGGGGCATAGATTGGCACCTGACTCAATACAAACCTCATCAAGGGGTTAGTGACTGGGTCAAGGCACTGAATGAGTACTAC
>JBCDFE010000357.1:0-3776 GCA_039178745.1 Bacteroidota bacterium
AGTCAAAAACACAGCAGGGATTTACTTCGACTTCAATGCCCCCATCATCACCAATACTGTCCGAAATACGGCTGTTGAATTCTTGGATGAAGATGAGGATGGCTATTTCTTCTGGCTCGACTGCGATGACCGCAATCCCGACATCAATCCCGAAGCCGAAGAAATCCCCAACAATGGCATAGACGAAAACTGCGATGGACTGGATACCCCCAGCTCCGTAGGTAAAACCTTCTTCAGCGAGCTGTCTATTTTCCCAAACCCGACTAATAACCAAGTCACCATCAGCCTGGAACACGAAGGATTGATGCGCATCGAGCTATTCGATGCCCATGGACGTTTGCTCCAAAGCATCAATGAGCGTTTGCCCGCTCAGCTCGACTTGAGTGCGCTACCGGCTCAGACCTATTTCGTGCGCGTAAGTGATGTAGAGACGGGACGGTTTGCTTTTAGGAGAGTGGTGAGGAGGTAAAAACTATCGGATACCAAAGCTATAATCCGTCCGGCTCTTATATATCTCCCCCGGTCTCAAAACCGTAGATGGAAATCTCGCCTGGTTGGGCGAATTGGGAAAATGCTGAGTTTCCAGACATACTGCCGCGTGCTTAGGATATGATTGACCGCCTTTGCCAATGAGCTTGGGATTTTCAAAATTTGTGGTGTAGAGCTGCATGCCGGGCTCGGTAGTCAATACTTCCAGCGTACGGCCGCTTGCTGAGTCGTGTAGCATGGCGGCCAACTCTAACTCGTCTGGGGTCTGACAATCGAGTACGAAATTGTGGTCATAGCCACCGGTGAGTTGCATTTGCTCGTTGTCCGAATTTATTCGAAGACCGATAGGTATGGAAGACCTAAAGTCGAAAGGACCGTCAGCTACTTGTTGAAAATCACCAGTTGGGATCAAATTGCTATTGACAGGCGTGATGGCATTGGCGTTGATCGTCAGTTCATGGTCTAGGATGTCTCCTCGGCCCGCGAGATTAAAATAGCTGTGGTTGGTCAAATTGATGACCGTTGGGGCATCGGTAACAGCTGCGTAATGGATAGAGAGCACATTGTCTTTGCTCAATATGTAACAGGCTGTTAAACGGAGATTGCCGGGAAAACCTTCCTCACCATCTGGGCTAATGTAGAACAGTTCGGCTCCGATTTCGTCCTTGCCGTCAAAGAGGCTGACCTGCCACAACTTGTGGCTAAAACCCGCTACACCGCCGTGCAAGCAATTGCCTGCGCTATTAGTCGGCAGTTGAAACGACTGCCCATCGATGGCAAATTGCCCACCAGCTATGCGATTGCAATAGCGACCAACCAGAGTCCCGAAGTAGGGGTGGTCGCCCAGATAATCGCCCGAATCCGAAAACCCCAGCACCACATCTTCCAGCACTCCGTTTTTATCCGGTACTAGAATGGATTTGATGATTCCACCGTAATTGAGAAACTCTACCTCCATCCCATTATCGTTCCTCAAGCGGAAGCTCTTTAAATCGCTTCGCCTGATTTCTCCCGAATCTGCTCTTAGATTAGCCTTTTGCTTCCCTTTCATGGCCGAAAGCTAACAACTTTACCAGCATCCGACGATAGGAGGTTCTGGCAGCCTTGGGTGTAGCACGAAGCTGTGCAAAACGCAGAACTACCTTTATCCCACCTAACGTATCTTTGTCATCTCCTATGCAAGAGGCCCCACCCACAACCGATCGATCTCGCCGCCCCAATTATATCTACACCCTAGTAAGTGTAGCTCTGGTGCTATTTCTGGTTGGCATATTTGGGCTATACTTGCTGCAGGCTGCCCATCTCAGCCAAACCATTAAAGAGCAGCTAGACATTATGGTAGAGCTGGTAGACGAAACCGAAGATGGAGATCGCTCGGATCTGATGGCGCGTATTGCTAATCGGGCTGAAGTGCGAGAAAACAGCGTCGTATTCGTCTCTAAAGAACAAGGGCTAGCCGATATGGGCGATGATTTTCAGCAAGACCTGGAGCAGCTGGGGCTGCCCAACCCCTTGCACGATATGCTCAGTTTTAACGTAAAAGCTGATTATCTGCATCCCGATAGTTTGGGCATCACTGCCGCAGCATTGAGGGCAGATCCTTTGGTATTGGATGTGTTTTATCAGGAAAACTTCGTAGACGAAGTTGCCCAGCAAGCGGGCAAATTGGGATGGATCATGCTGTCCATTGCCGTTTTATTGATCATTATTTGTGTGGTCTTAATACACAATACCGTAAGGCTTTCTCTTTACGCCAACCGTTTCATCATCAAGACGCAACAGACCGTTGGGGCCACCTGGGGGTTCATCAGCAAGCCATATTTGAGGCGGGCTATCGGACATGGATTGCTCAGTGGCTTGTTAGCCGTTCTAGGTTTAGTAGCTTTGCAGTCCTGGTTACAGCAGAGTACGCCTGAACTACGCCTGTTTGACCGACCGGATTGGTTGGTCATGTTGTATGTAGGCCTTGTGGTATTGGGTGTATTAATTAATTATTTGAGTCATTACGCCGTTGTGCGCCGCTACCTGCGTATGCGCATCGACGATCTATACTAAGCGAATGAGCAAACGACGGAAGAACAAACCGAAAACAGCCTCAAGACGAAAGCCCAACAGCGGGCAGGCTACAGCTCGTACTAACCCTAGCAAAAAAGCCAAGCCCGCCGAACAAGCTAAAGTCACTGCAAAAAAGGCGGAATCTAGTGCCAGCAGCAGTACTGCTCGTGCAGCCGCTGTGCCACGCAGCAGACCTCAAACTGGTGCTCCACTTGTCTTTGGCAAAGAAACCTACATTTGGTTGGCAGGAGCCTTCGGCTTGATTATGCTGGGGCTACTCTTAATGAGCGGTGGTGGACAGCCAGACCCCAATGAGTGGGATACCGATATCATTTACGGATTCAGGCGCATAACCCTGGCACCACTCGTCATGTTGGCAGGCGTCGGGGTGGCCATATACGGTGTACTTAAAAAATAGACACCTTGGGCTTACTCACTGCCTTAATTCTTGGAATCATCCAAGGTCTTACGGAGTTTTTGCCGGTCAGCAGCAGCGGTCACCTGGAATTGGCCAAATGGATACTTGGCGATGATAGTCTCGCTCAGGAGAGTCTGCTCATGACGGTTACGGTACATGGAGCCACCGCTCTGGCAACCATAGTGGTTTTTCGCAAAGATGTGATTCAGATCCTGCGCGATGTCTTCCAGTTCAAGTGGAGTGACCACAGCAAAATGGCTTTGCTCATCGTGCTCTCTATGGTACCCGCAGCAGTAGTCGGCCTGCTATTCGAGGATCAGCTCGATGCGTTGTTTAACCGCCAGATCCCCCTGGTGTGTGCTATGCTCATCTTTACGGGTTTACTTCTTTTTTTAGCCGACAAGGCTAAGACCAGCCAAAAGTCAGTAGGCTGGCTAGATAGCTTACTTATCGGTTTCGCTCAAGCCATCGCTATTTTACCCGGCATCAGCAGATCTGGTGCGACCATTTCAAGTAGCGTACTACTCGGCATAGACCGAGATCAGGCCGCCCGTTTCAGTTTCCTGATGGTCGTGCCGCTCATCCTGGCCAAAATGGCCAAAGAGATCCTGGATGGAGACTTTGCCGCCAGCGAGGCACCAATCGAGCTAGGTGTCGCCTTTGTAGCTGCTTTTGTAACGGGCATACTCGCTTGCATCTGGATGATTAAGTTGGTGAAAAAAGCGCAGCTGCGATACTTTGCTTATTATTGTTTTGCTGCAGCTTTGGTATGTCTGAGCATTTACTACAGTTGAATGCTTTCAGGAGATGGCAG
>JBCDFE010000358.1:0-3756 GCA_039178745.1 Bacteroidota bacterium
CTTTCGCTGGTTAGTGCGCAAGAGGCGCGAGTGATTATTTCCCTTTATAGCTAGGCTTCCGCTTCTCAATAAAAGCCGTCACCCCCTCCTGATAATCTTCCGTTTCAGAAGCTTCGATCTGTAGTTCGGTTTCCAGCTTCAGTTGCTCGCTGAGGTCGTTGTGCATTGACGCATTAAAAGCCGCTTTTATTAAGCCAAGGGCGCGGGTGGGCATTTTGGCGAGCTTGCGGGCGGTCTTCATGACCATTGCTTCGTATTCGTCTGCGGGTGCAGCTTTGTAGATCATGCCCATGGTTTCTGCATCTGAGGAAGAGACCTTATCGCCAAGCATAGCCAGGGCCGTTGCTCGCTGAAACCCGATGATTCTCGGCAGAAAGAAAGTCCCTCCGCTATCGGGGATGAGGCCAATCTTACTGAAGGCTTGAATAAAACTGGCTCCTTCGTGTGCAATGACCAGATCGCAGGCCAGTGCAATGTTGGCACCTGCTCCGGCAGCTACTCCATTCACGGCGGCCAAGATGGGCTTTCTAATGTCGCGTATGCGGCTCACAATGGGCGTATAATGCTCCTCCAGCAGGACTTTAAAGCCGGGATTGATCTCCTCATCGGTCACCTCTTTCAGATCTTGGCCAGCGCAGAAAGCTTTGCCCTCACCCGTCAATACGATGGCGCGCACTTGCTCGTCTTCGGAGGCCTTATCGAGCGCGGCTTGTGTGGCCAGGGCCATTTCGCGATTGAAACTATTGAAGACCGATGGCCGGTTGAAGGTAATGTGGGCTATGCCGTCTTGGAAGTGGTAAAGAACAGGTGGTGGTTGGTCCATTGGCTAGATAAAGGCTGAGGTAATTACTTAAGGCATTTGAAGTAGTCAAAGGGCTCCAGGCAGTCTTCGCATTGGAATAGGGCTTTACAGGCCGTGGAACCGAATGCGCTTACGACTTTGGTGTTATTAGATCCACATTGAGGACATTTCACCATGCGCTTGCCGCCCATCAGGGCTGACTTATCGGCATCGGGCTCCAAGGGTACCGCAATGCCGTATTCTTCTAGAGCTGCACGACCACGGGAGGTGATCCAGTCGGTTGTCCAGGCGGGGTGCAGCACTAGCTCTACATCGGCTTCGTAGCCCGCATCCTGGAGGGCTGCTTTGATTTCGACCGCCATGACATCCATAGCCGGGCAGCCGCTGTAGGTTGGTGTGATCTTGATTTTAGCCTGCTGATCGTCGAGTTGGGCATAGCGTACTACTCCCATGTCCATGATAGAAAGCACTGGAATCTCCGGGTCACTCACTTCGCGAAGCAGTGGCTCTAGTCGCTCGTCTATATGTGCCGCTTCGGCTACCATCACCACTCCATATTTGGATAGGCGAGTTGCATATATTGCATATCGCTCAAGATGTAGCCCATGTGCTCGGTATGAATACCCTGTTTGCCGCCTTTTTGAAAATAAGGGTTGTCGGGTATCTGGAGTTGTGCCTCTTTTAGCAGTTGCGTCAGGCTGTGGTAGTAGGGCTCTTTCAACTTGGTTACATCGACACCTATACCGGCTTCAGCCATTTTTATTTCGACTTGCGCAGGTAGAAACATCTCCTCGGTGTAGGGCCACAGATCATCTACTGCTTGCTGCATTTTTTGATGACTTTCTTCCGTGCCATCACCGAGGCGTTTGACCCACTCGGTAGAAAACAGCTTGTGGTAGCGTACCTCCTTGATCGACTTGTGGGCGATGGCGGCCAGGGTCTCATCCTCACTCTTCATCAGCTCAAGTAGAAATAGCTCGTGAAAGAGATCGAAATAACAAGCTCTCGCTATTACGTAAGCGAAGTTCTCATTGGGCTGCTCGACCAGCAGCACATTTCTATACTGACGCTCTTTGCGCAGGAAAGCAATGGTGTCTTCTGTAGCATTGGCTCCTTTTATCTTGGCCGCATATTGATAGTAAGACCGTACCTGCCCGAATAGATCGAGCGAGATATTGGTGCAGGCAATGTCTGTTTCCAGGCTAGGCCCGTGGCCGAAAAGTTCGCCGAGTCGCTGTCCAAGTATGAGGCTGTTGTCAGCCACGCCCAAGATGTAGTTATACAGATCTTCTTGCATGGCGGCTACATGTGTTTGATTTCGTCTGGCACATCGTAGAAAGTCGGATGGCGATAGACCTTATCCTTGGCGGGTTCGAAGTATTCTTCGCTTTGGTCGGGTGCTGAGGCGGTAATATTTTTCGATTCTACGACCCAGATACTGACTCCTTCGTTGCGGCGGGTGTAGACGTCGCGGGCGTTTTGCATCGCCATCTCTGCATCGGCAGCGTGGAGGCTACCGCAGTGGCGATGCTCTAAACCGTTCTTAGAGCGGACGAAGACTTCCCACAATGGCCAATTTCGATTCATGATTTATATTTTTATTTATTGGTCGCCCTTTGGGCGACCAATAAATAATTTATCCCGCCAGTGCAGCAACTTGCTCGGCTTTGCGCTTTTCCTTCTTCTCAGCATGGGCCACCGCAGCATCGCGAACCCATTCGCCTTCTTCCCAGGCATTTACCCGGTCGCTGATGCGCGTCTTGTTACACATACCATGGCCTTTCACGACCTGCCAGAACTCATCCCAATCTATAGGACCGAAATCGTAATGACCACGCTCTTCATTCCATTTGAGATCGGGATCGGGAATCGTCAACCCGATAAGCTCTGCTTGTGGCACGGTTTGATCTACGAATTGCTGGCGCAGCTCGTCGTTGGTCTTGCGCTTGAGCTTCCACTTCATAGACTGAGCGGTGTGGGTAGACTCGGCATCGGTAGGACCAAACATCATCAGTGATGGCCACCACCAGCGGTTGAGTGCATCTTGGGCCATTTCCTTTTGCTCTTCCGTGCCATTAGCGAGGGTCATCATAATCTCGAACCCCTGACGCTGATGGAAGCTCTCTTCTTTGCACACGCGAACCATAGCCCTGGCGTATGGCCCAAAAGAAGTATTGCACAAGGGTACTTGATTAATGATAGCGGCCCCGTCGACCAGCCAGCCAATGGCGCCCATATCAGCCCATGTCAATGTAGGGTAGTTGAAAATACTGGAGTACTTGGCTTTTCCGCTATGCAACTGATCATAAAGCTCTTCGCGAGAGATACCCAGGGTTTCGCAGGCACTGTATAGATACAAACCATGTCCAGCCTCGTCTTGCACCTTGGCCAGCAGAGCTACCTTTCGACGAAGCGTCGGGGCACGGCTTATCCAGTTGCCTTCCGGTAGCATACCGACAATCTCAGAATGAGCATGCTGAGAGATCTGACGGATGTGTGTTTTGCGATATTTTTCGGGCATCCAGTCCTTGGGCTCGATCTTTTCGTCGCGAGCTATGCGAGCTTCAAACTCCGCTTCCAGGTCTTTAATGTTATCGGTTTGCATGATCTCTTTTGTTTTTTAAACGTCGAAGTCTACTTTAATGGTGTCACTCGTAGGATAGGCTTGGCAGCTGAGTACGTAGTTGTTGGCTACCTCATCATCGGCTAGGGCATAGTTGATTCTCATGTCAACGCTTCCTTCCAGCACTTTGCACTTGCAGGTGCTGCATACACCGGCTTTGCAAGCGTATGGTAGGTCAGCGCCAGTACCGAGGGCAGCATCGAGTATACTTTCCTCTCCGTCTGGCATGGCGAAGTGTAGCTCTTTGCCACCGTCTAGTAGGGTTACCTGTATACCTTCCTCTACCGATATTTTCGGCTTTTTGACGAAGGGCTTGGGCTTGTCGTCACCA
>JBCDFE010000359.1:0-3711 GCA_039178745.1 Bacteroidota bacterium
ACGGGAACCTTGAGTACCGGGCCACATTTGCATTTCGAGCTTTGGAGAAACGGGCAGGTTCTCGATCCCGCTGAATATTTGTCTTTCTAAAAATCAAATAGGACCATGAATACCAAAGAGAAGCTCCGTGCTTTGCGACAGGCCATGCAGCAAGCAAACATAGATGCATACCTGGTGCCCTCTACAGATCCACACATGAGTGAGTATGTGGCTCCTAGGTGGCAGGGTAGGTCCTGGCTGAGTGGATTTACCGGCTCGGCGGGTACGCTCATTGTGACACATAACTGGGCCGGACTTTGGACCGATAGCCGCTACTTTATACAGGCCGAGCGCGAATTGGAAGACTCTGGTATAGAATTGATGAAGCTACGCGTTGCCCATACCCCCGAATACAAAAATTGGCTAATCGACAATCTGAAACCCGGACAAAGCCTGGGCTACGCCGGGAACTGCCTGAGTATTTCCGCGGCCAGGGACATAGATGGCAAGATGGCTAAAAATGGCATACATACAGATGCCACTCAAGATCTGCTCGAAGATGTTTGGCCCGACCGACCCAAGTCGCCTCAAAATCCCATCTACCCACAACCCGATCAATATGTAGATAGGTCGGCGACTGAAAAGATCGATCAGCTTCGAGTATGGATGGAAAAAAAAGGCCTGGACTACTACCTCGTAGGCGCTCTCGATCACCAAGCCTGGCTACTCAATGTGCGAGGCTCTGACATAGATTATAATCCGCTGGTGGTCGCCTATCTAGGGGTCCCGCTCAAAGGTAATCTGGAGTGGTTTGTAGGTCCAGGCAGGCTACCTGCCCAATGGGCAAATGCACTCGATCTGAATGCTTATCCCTACAAGGCTGCCGCTGGGCGGCTTATCGAGCTTCAGAGTCAGGGTATTCAAATAGGGCTGGATCCCTCAACGACAAATCTGGCCATATACGAGGCTGCCGGTGGTCCTGCTGCCCGCGAGTTGAGTAGTCCTGTTCCGGGCTGGAAGTCTATAAAAAATGCAGAGGCAACGGCTCATATCAGAAACGCTATGGCCCGCGATGGTCTGGCCCTGCTCAGACTAAGGCGCTGGTTAGATACCGAAGCGGCCAAGGGCAAATCGGAATACGAAGTGGTCAGGCAGCTTACAGCCTATCGTTCGGCCTTGCCCAATTACATAGGCGATAGCTTTGGCGCTATAGTCGGTTGGAAGGGAAATGGAGCTATCGTTCACTACGATCCACCTCAGTCGGCTAGCGCCAGTATCGATGGGCGGGGAATGTTGCTGGTCGATAGTGGCGGTCAGTATCTGGACGGTACCACCGATATTACCCGGACCTTTTGCCTGGGCGAGCCCACAGAAACTGAAAAAAGACATTTCACTTTGGTACTACAGGGCATGATAGACCTGACCCTGGCGCGCTTTCCGGCGGGCACATCCGGTGTGCAACTCGATACCCTGGCCCGTCAGCACTTGTGGAGAGAGTCACTCAACTTTGGTCATGGTACTGGCCATGGTGTCGGCTACTTTTTGAATGTACACGAGGGGCCAGCTAGCATCAGCTCTAATCCGAGGGCTAAGTCGGGCCAGCATCCACTCCAGGCAGGGATGATATTTAGCAACGAGCCCGGCTACTATCTGGAAGGCCAGTATGGCATACGCTGCGAAAATCTGGTGCAAGTCGTGGCAACCTCACCTGGCTGGCTCGCATTCGATACTCTGACCATCTTTCCCTTCGAGCGCAAGCTAATCGCGCTCGATATGCTCAGCCATCAACAGTTGCAGTGGCTGAATGACTACCACCAGCAAGTATGGGAAGCGATGAAAGGATTAGTAGAAGGAGATGAGCGCAGCTGGCTAGAAGCAGCTTGCCAACCAGTACACACCAAGACTGAGCAGCTGATTTGACCCTATCTTTGCCACATGCTCAAACGCCCAAGCCGAAAAGTGACCTACTTAGTTCTATCTGCGCTGCTCATAGCGGCCATTTTCATACTTCGTCCTATTCTACTTATCGCGTCAGGCTACGCTGCCAAGCACGCCTGTAGTTGCCATTTTTTTCAGAGCAGGAGCCTGGAAGACATTTCAAAAGCTGACTTGAATTTTTCTGTACTTCCGCTGGTCGGTATTTCCCTCACTGACGATCAGGGGGGCGTTCAGGCTAGTATCTTGGGGTTATTCCGTCGTGAGGCCAGATATATGACAGGACAGGGTTGTACCCTCATCAACGATGCATCGGTCTCTCTTCCCGATATGCCTCCCACACCGCTACCGCAGACCGATTCCGTTGCTCAAGACATAAGTTTTGATCTGGCCGAATCCGATAGCTTGGGCCTCGATGCCGATCAACTGGCAAGGGCCGTAGCATTTGGTATGGCACCCGTTGCCGGTGGAGCTGCCAGGGCCTTATTGGTCATTAAAGATGGCCAGCTACTAGCCGAAAGCTATGCCGAAGGCTATGATGAGAACTCCCTCCTGCTCGGCTGGTCGATGACTAAGTCGATCACCGGCCTACTGGTAGGGATGGCGGGTATACCTGCAGATCAAGACCACTTATTCCCTGAATGGGAGAATGACGATAGAGCCAAGATTACCATCGATAACTTACTCACGATGAGCTCTGGGCTAAAGTGGAGCGAACGATACGGGGCCGCTACTCATGCTACTTACATGCTTCATCGCACCCCGGATTTCTCGGCCTATGCTATTGGCCAGCCCAAGGCCGCCGAGCCGGGCGAGCAGTTTATTTATAGCAGCGGTACGTCCAATATGCTCATGCATTTGTTTTTGGAGCGCTTTCCCACTTATCAAGACGGGATCGACTTCATGTACCAGCGTCTTTTTTATGCCATCGGGGCCAATAGCTTTCGCATAGAAACAGACCAGAGCGGCAAGCCCGTAGGTTCTAGCTATGGATGGGCAACGGCTAGGGATTGGGCTAAAGTAGGGCAGCTTGTCCTGCAAAATGGACGTTGGGGTAGCGAGCAAATAGTGGATAGCGAGTGGATAGACTACCTGCGGCAGTCTGTATGTACCAGACCGACCCATAGGCCAGAAAAGGCAGAATCGGAAGAATGCAACTACGGTGGCCACTTCTGGCTCAAGAGTATAGAAGAGCCCAATATGCCCGACGATGCCATACTCATGCGTGGCTTTCAAGACCAGCGGGTCATCATTTTACCCACTCAGAATATGGTCATTGTTCGCCTGGGGCACAATAAGGATAAAGCCTTTGACTTTGATGGGCTGATGGCACGCATTCTGGAAGCTATTCATTAATGCGTAAGCTCTTATCATGGGAACCGAGCGCCTGATGCACAGACGCTCGGTACAACTTACGATTCGATAGTAAGTAGTATCTAACCGTTATCTAAATCGCGAACCCTGTGTTTCGGGTGCTGCAGTATCGTTAAGCATGACGGGCAAGTCACCATCGGAAACAATGATTTTGGTATTTGGTGATTTGGCCAGCTCCAAAAAGGCTTCAATAGATTTGAATCGGAGTATATCGGGGGTCAGTCCTTCGGCAATAATGAGCTGAGCATCGCGTATGCCTTCGGCTTCGATTCTCTGCTGGTCGGCCTCGAATCGAGTTTGCTGTAAAACGAATTCCATGCGCAGTGCTTGCTGCTCTGCCTCCAAAACTTCCTCTATGGCACGAGCCAGATTGCCAGGCAGGGTAATGGATTTGATCAGTACATTCTCTATGTTAATGCCCCG
>JBCDFE010000360.1:0-3694 GCA_039178745.1 Bacteroidota bacterium
CGAAGACATGCAAAATCAGACCAACTACGAGGATCTGCTCGTGGAAATCGTCGATTTTCTGGCTCCCCGAATAGAGCAGCTGACGCTGGCTGGGCAGCACGACATAGTCATCGATCCGGGTTTTGGTTTTGGCAAGACGGTTAGTCAGAATTACGAGCTACTCAATCGGCTGGAAGAGCTGTTTCTATTCGACCGCCCGATTCTAGCTGGCGTAAGTCGAAAGTCGATGATCTGGAAGCCGCTTGGCATTCAGCCAGATACTGCTTTGAATGGCACTACGGCCCTGCACATGGCTGCTCTGGAGCGAGGCGCCAGCATTTTGCGCGTACACGATGTGGCCCCCGCCAAGGAAGTTGTCGAACTTTTCCTACTCTTGAGCAGTACAGATTAATTATTTTTGAATTTCAATTCTATTCTCTCATGGCAGATCCTGGCAACGCACCTAAATCCAAACCGAGTGCCCGCACCCAAATCATCATCGCTCTTGTAGCGGGCATACTGTTGGTTGGTGGCTATCAGTACCTAAGTAGCAAGCCCGGCAGCTGGCTAGCGCCCCCAACCGAGTATTCGCTACAGTACATGCCCGCTGAGTTTACGGTAGACATCAATAGCGAGGAGGCGTTGGCCATATTGAAAGATCCACAAGCTTACCGCACCGAGTTTGACGAGCTGGTCTACGACATCAACATCGACATACTCATGCACGTGGCCAACCGGCTAGGGCTCAACGATAGCCTGCGGTCTGAGGTACTCAGAGAGTATGCGCGTCAGCACCCGCAGATTGCCCAATTGTACTTCACGGACTTCATGCAGGTCAGAGATACCTCAGATATGCTCTTTGACACCTGGTATGAGGAAGGCGGCAAACGGATCACCCAGCTTTTCGAGCAGGTAGCGGGAAATTATACCTGCTTTATGGTGAACAAGGTACTGGCTGCTGTCATTCGCACCCGAGATGGCAATGTGCTGGCCAGCGGAGACAATGTACTGTCGCCCTGCGGCATCGCCATGGGCGAGGCGCTCTCCCCCCTGATGCGCAGTATGGAAGAACGAGCGGCCATAGACGACTTCAGCAGGAGTAAGGGCATTTTTCAAGAACGGGTAGAAAATGTCATAGGCGAACTCGCAACCATAGAAGTTACCGATAAGAAAGGCATCAGTAAAAATATGCAGACCAGCATCTGGGGCATCAATGTGTCTTCGAGCGATGTGGAAATCACGGCCATCTCTATTCTGAAGGTCGGATTTAGGCTGCAGGACTTTTTTGAAGTCAATCTGGATTCTCGAAATAATCTCGTGACCGTCACGCTTCCCGAGCCAGCCGTACTTAGCCATGAAGTACTACCCAAAATCGAGCGTCTAGACATAGGCTGGCTGCGCGAAGTCGAGAGTGTCAACATCAACGAAGGCATCAATAGTTTGCGGTCTACTTTCAGAGACGACGCCATAGAAAGCGGCATATACGGTCGGGCCAAAGAGCAGGCGCGCAACCTGATGAATACCATGTTTACGCCTATTGTGCGAACGTTGGGCAGCGGCTATCGCATTAGAACGGAGTTTCGCCAGCCACCGGCTGCCAGTCCACAGGAGTTAGTAACTACCGAAGGCTCAAAGTAGTTAATCGTATTTCAGCTAAAGACCCGCTTCTAGATTGTTGACAATATGCTCAGGATTTTGAGTCGATTGTTTAGTGTTCGGCCCAGCGAGTGGCCATTAGTTCTCCTGTTGCAAGGGCAGCTTTTCCTCATTGTCTTGGTCTTGCTGATTATAAAGCCAATAGCTGTTGCTCAGTTTATAGACGCCTTTGGCGCTAAGTCGCTGGCCAATATTTTCATCGTCACGGCATTTCTGGCGGCCTTACTATCCCACTTTTTCGCCAAATACCGGCAGAGCTTCGGGCCACTGCGGTTAAACCTGAGTTCCCTCGGCGGATCTTTCATGAGCCTGGTCATATTGCTCGTGCTCAAACTGATCCCGGTTTTTAGCGATATGGTGGCTGCCGGACTTTACTTATGGATGGCCATTTACGGATTGCTGGCCGCTTCCCAGTTCTGGATGCTGGCCAACTATACGCTGACTATCGAGCAGGCGAAGCGGCTTTTTGGCTTTATAGGGGCAGGCGGTATCCTGGGCGGTATTATGGGTGGCTACATGACCAGTTTGCTGACCCCCATTATACTGACTGACCTACTGCTGCTCTTCGCGGGCTGTCTACTCATTCCCGCTATGATGATAACTATCCGTGTATGGAGATTTCATCTAAAGCCGGATGAACAAGATCAGCAAAACAACAAGAAGGAAGAAAAACCGAGCCAGCAGCAAAACGATAGAAACAAAAAACGAGAAATAGGTGCCTGGAAGCTCGTCAATCAATCCAGGCCACTTCGGCTTATTTGTTCCTTGATATTGCTGGGCGTCATGGTATCCAAGCTTGTCGAGTATCAATTCAGTGCGCTAGGTGCCAAGCGGTATCCAGACCCTGACGAGCTAGCAGCCTTCTTCGGTTTCTGGTTGTCTTCCTTTAGTCTGATTGCCATACTGCTTCAGCTATTGCTGACCAGCTGGGTTTTACGGCTCTTCAGTGTATGGGGAGCTTTGCTATTCCTTCCGTTGGGCATTGGTTTCGGCGCACTCTTTATGCTCATTATGCCAGGCCTGCCAGCAGCTATTCTTAGCCGGGGTGCCGACGGCAGCTTTAAGCAGAGTCTGAATAGGGCAGCATCCGAACTCTTGTTTATCCCGCTATCTTCTGACCTCAAACAGCGGGTTAAAACCTATATCGACGTGTTCATCGATAGTTTGGCTAGCGGGCTTGCTGGTTTAACCCTCATTTTCCTGATCGATGTATTGGAGATCACAGCCTGGCAAATCAGCTGGGTCATACTTATTTTGGTCGGTATCTGGATTGCTTGCGTTGTACTGGTGCGCGAAGTATATTCCGATGCTTTCCAGGAGAAGCTAGTATAGAGAAGCGATTACTCTCCTCCATTGCGCACCTCGTCCAGATTGGCCTCAGATGCCGGTGTTTGCTGTATGAGATTATCTATTCGGCTGGCTAACAGCTGATGGTCGTAGGCAGAATTGCGCCCCAGCACATTAGACATCAACGCCACTAAGTATCGACCACCTCTGGGTTGCTCGACGATAGCAACCGAGTTCATAAAATTCATGCGCGTGCCGTGATACTTACGGCATGGCCCACCTCCACAGCTATACAGACTGCCAGACTTGAAGAACACCGCAGCGCTGTCCAGGGCAGGCGAATGGGCATAGCGTATGCGCCTGTCTGTCATGTACATGAGTCGCTTGATCTCCAGGCTGCTGGCCGGGTCTATAACCCGACCACCCTCCAGGGCGACCAGCCATTTCATCAGGCCCGCAGGGCTGCCGATACTCCCACCTTGGGGTGGCACGATATCACTTCCTCCGCGAGTAAACATGGTACCCAGTCGCCACTCTTCCTCTCCTATGCCGAGGTGGCGTAAGGGCTCATTGACTACGCTATTGGCCAGATCGGACAATTCTCTTCGATCTGCAGATCTGAAGTAGTCATCTGCCTCTTCCTGGGTCAGCGTCAGATAGTCCTGACCAAAAACCCGCATCAGTAGCGCCTCTCTCCAGACGACACTCGCCGCTCCATTGTTGCTGACCGATAGCATGTGATCGATCCACTCGTACAAGGTGAACCGGTCGC
>JBCDFE010000361.1:0-3684 GCA_039178745.1 Bacteroidota bacterium
AGTGCTGGAACGCACCTTCATCGGGCATAGAGAACAGAAGCAGTTGGCAATAAGTCAGGCCCAAAACGACTGGGTTTTGAGTTTAGATGCCGATGAGGTATTGGATGCCGACCTGCGGAAGTCCATAAAAAAAGTAAAAGGTAACTACACGGCAGACGGCTATTTCATGAATCGTCTAAATCGCCTAAACGGGCAGTGGATAAGACACGGTGCTTGGTATCCAGATCGGAAAATGCGGCTTTTTCACCGCGCAAAGTATGCAATGGGTGGCCGTAATCCGCACGATCGGTTCGATCCCATTCAAGGGGCAAAAACAAAGCAGCTGAGCGGAGATATTTTGCACTATACCAACGATGATCTCAGTAGTCGAGTGCAAACGCAGAATAAGTTCAGCACCTTGGCTGCTCAGGCCTATTTTGAGGAGGGCAAACGCGGTAGCGTTTGGCGATTGTGGTTTAAGCCCAAAGCCCGATTTTTGAGCGAATATATCTGGAAGAGTGGATGGCGAGATGGTTTTCATGGCTACTATATTGCCAAAACCTCGGCTCAGTACGTTTTTTGGCGAGAAGCTAAACTGCTTGACTTATGCAAAAAAAAGCAAGCCTAGTCTTACCTTTGTTGGCCTACTCTTGTCTCTGATTTGTCTGAAAAAAATCATCCGCCCATCATAGTTGGGGCCGGTGTTGCCGGTCTGATTGCTGCGCGCCACCTGGAGCGAGCGGGTCTCAAGCCCATCTTGCTAGAGGGAGAGGATAGAGTCGGTGGCCGCCTGAAAACCGACGAATACGAGGGCTTTCTGCTCGATCGGGGGTTTCAGGTGCTACTCAATGGATACAAGGAGGTGCAGCGTTATCTCGATCTCAAAGCGCTCGGTGCCAGGTCTTTTCGTCCGGGTGCACACATACATTTGCAAAGCAGTAGATTCCGGATTGTTGATCCGTTGCGAGAGCCTGCTCAGATCGTGCGCTCCGGGCTGTCTCCTGTAGGAAGCTTGCGCGATAAAATCTTGTTGGCTAAGCTCGGTATGCGCCTGGGGCGTCAGGGTGTGGCTAAGTGTTTTAAGGGCTTCGAAGAGATGCCCACCCTGACCTATTTGCAAAAATTCGGCTTCTCTGACCGGATTATCGATCGGTTTTTCCGGCCATTTTTTGGAGGTATTTTCCTGGAGCAAGAGCTGAGCACGCCTGCGGGACTATTCCGCTTCGTATTCAAAATGTTTGCCGAAAAGCAGGCTGTACTGCCAGCGGGTGGCATAGAATCCATAGCCAAACAGCTGGCAGACTCCCTGAACCAGACCGATATCAGGACCTCTGTACGGGTAAAGCGTGTGGAAAGTGACCGGGTTATTTTAGATGATGGTAGCGAAATAAAGGCAAGCGGCATCATTGTGGCTTGTAGACCGCATGATTTAGTAAATGGACTTCCCTGCCTGCTTGGCACCGGCAGGCAGGCGCAGGTCGGAACCTTCCAGGAAGACTCTGATCCTCGCAAAGGCAGCGGGATCGGAACTTCCCCCTGGAAAGGAACCAGCAACTTGTATTTCTATAGCGCCAGGAGACTGCGAGAAAACCGTCTGATCAATCTCGTGGCAGATAGTACCAGCACCATCAATACATTTTGTGTACTCGATGAAGTACAGCCCGGCTATAAGCCCAAAGACAAAGGAGGTAGCTTGATTTCCGTCACTTTGAAAGCGGATCAGATCGACCCCGACGCCGTACTGGGTCAGGTCGAACAAGATCTGCTCCGACATAGTCGATTGCCCAATGATGCGCTCACCTTTTTGCGCGCTTATAGAATTGAGCAGGCCCTACCCAATCTCGATTATCTATCACATACGCGCCAACCAGCACACAGCCGCTTACGCGATCAGATCTTCCTGGCCGGCGATCAGGAACTGAATGGGAGCCTGGATGCGGCTATGCGTTCGGGAAGATTGGCCGCTCTCGGATTGCTGGGGGCTATAGTGGATGAATAGAAATAAAAAAGGCCTTTTGTACGCCTCTAAGTGTCGTAATAACTACTAAGGATTGCACAAAAGGCCCTGGCTATATCACCTTATAATGTTAGGTGATCTTCGATTGAAACCTTACTGGATATTCAATACGAATTCTAGGTCGAAGTCAGACTCGCCTACATCTGCACCAGATGTAGCTGTCTTTTCGTCTGGCTGGTGCTGTAGTCTGGCTGTGAATTGTCCATTCATCGTAGGAGTAGCAGCGGTAGTCCAGGTTGTTTCCAGGCCTAGTGGGTTCATGTTGCGGTCAAAGTCCACGTAGTTGATTGGATCTGAAGCCGTATCGACATTGCCGTTTCCAGTTGGGTTAGCAAAGGCGCCCTCTGTGAAGCTGTAGAAGAATTGGTGCTCGTCATCTTCTTCGGCAATCTCTTCGCCGATATCTTCACCTGGCATTTCCAGATTGTTGAAGATTTCGTAAGTGAGCGTATAGGTTTTATTCACGCCAAGGTTGATTGGGCCCATGATCATAAGCTCCTCAACACCATCTCCGTCTGGATCTTGTGCAGATGCTTCTACTACGTCATTTGCATCGTCTACATTGGTGAAAATGAGCTTGACATCAGTAATGACCTCTGGTTCATTTACTGGTTCTGGAGCATCATCGTCATCGCCACAAGCAGTGACAAGCGTGAGTATAGCCACCAATGCGAGGAGGCTGAATCTTTGGAAGTATTCAAATGGTTTCATTGTTATTCTGATTTAGAATTTAATGAGTAATTTATGTTTAAAAGAAAGTTTATTCCTGGCTCATCAGCGAAGTATCTCATTTCATTGAGATAATTTCGATAACGAGCATTGAATGCATTTTGAACAGATAGACCTACATCGAATCTCCTCGACTTGAATTGCCAGCCGATGTCCAGTAAAAAATAACCCTCTGGAGCATCCCTGAAGTCAAAAATTTCAGAGTCCGATGTAATTTGAGCAGTACCATCTATTAAGTCTTCGGGTCGCACTGTTCTAGGTGCTTGAAATTGTTCGAAAGTGTAACTTGGCTTAATAGACAATCTGGAGGATGTGCCTCTCCAGAAAGCCGGTATTTTCCAAGCTAATTGATAGTTGATATTAAAAGGCGGTTGGTTGATGAGGGGCTCATTGTCTTCTATATTCTGCGACCATAGCAAGCTCAGTCCCAAGGTTCCATTCACAGAACTAGACCAGTCTTTTTGCCAGGATATATCGGTACCTACAAATAAGGCATCTGCTTGATCGTGTATAAATACAGGCATTGGCCCCCTGATGGTGTTAATGAGAGCGAGTGGCCTATCGTAGATGAAGTTTTGTATGAAATGGGTGTAGGCGGTCACTGTAATTGTGCTCGCATCTTGTCTGGTCTTCCATTCGTTGATCCACTTTAAACCGGTTTCTGGAGCAACATTACTTTCTTCTAGTAGGGTGACTCGGTTAGTTCTTACCCGGCCTCCTTCATTTTCGTCGAAATAGTAGCGAAGTAAACCAAAAGAGGTTCTAAATCCATGTTGGCCAAAACTGAATAACTCGGCCATGTTAGGTGTGCGCCAGGCCATAGCCAGGTTGGTCCTGAAAGTTGTTTTGGCAGATATATTGCGCACATATCCCAACGAGGCCGTTACATTGGCAAAGTTGTAATTGTCGGTGAACAGATTTTGATTCAGCTCTCTACCTCTGACATCGTTATTTTCATA
>JBCDFE010000362.1:0-3653 GCA_039178745.1 Bacteroidota bacterium
GATGCTAAAAAGTTAAGTCTTACCTGGGATCTCGTGTGTAATAGAAAATGACCTGATACTTCATATATTTATGAAGTATTTATCAAAAAGAGCATTATGCCATCAAATTTTCCAGGGATCAGTATAATACCGGGCGTACGCTCGGGAAAACCTTGCATCGAAAACACAAGGATTACAGTAGGTGACATCCTGGGCTGGCTAGCTTCGGGGATGACTTATGGGCAAATCATCGAAGATTTTCCTGAGTTAAAGGAAAGAGATATCCTAAATGCACTAGCTTTTGCTGCTGCCAAAGAGAACAGAACAACAACTGTAGCCGCTTAATGAAACTACTCTTTGATGAAAACTTATCGTATGGGCTTATAAAAAAGTTATCTAGTGAATACCCTGATTCTTTACATGTAAAGCGCATCGGCCTTCCAATACCAAGAAAAGATATTCACATTTTCAACTGGGCCAAAAAGAATAAAATCCCCTTGGTAATTAAGTAGCTTAGCCACTTCATTTTCAACACCCGAACTAGATGTCGGAACCACCTACCAACAATCGCCTCGCCAGACTGAGCTGGAGAGAACGCATAGGCTATGGCCTGGGCGATGCCGGATTCAACTTTTACTGGGCTATAATCGGGTCCTATCTGGTCTTCTTTTACACAGATATTTTCGGAATCACCGCCGCTGCCGCTGCTGTGATGGTCACCGTCACGAAGATCATAGATGCCGTTACCGACCCTGTGATGGGGGCCATCGCAGATCGGACTGAGACGAAATACGGCAAGTTTCGGCCCTATCTCCTTTTTGGTGCCCTGCCCATGATGGGAGCTGGGATCATGACCATGACAACACCCGAACTGGACTCCAGCGGCAAACTGATCTGGGCCTATGTGACCTACAGCTTTCTGATGCTGATGTATACGGTACTGAATACACCGTACAACTCACTATCTGGTGTCTTAACGGCAAATACACAGGAGCGAAATGCCATCAACAGCACCCGATTCTTTTTTGCTTATTTCAGCTCCATCATCGTTGGTGCCGCCACACCCGAAATAGCCGAGTACTTCGGCAATGGTGACAGATACAGTGCCTACGGCTGGCAGATGACCATGACCATTTATGCCATCATTGCCTCTGTACTATTCTGCATTACTTTTTTCACGACCAAGGAGCGGGTTAAACCACCAGTAAACCAGATCAAGGCAAAACCCATAGAAGACTTTAAAGACTTATTGTTTTGCCGACCGTGGATCGTTCTCTTCATACTAGCTATGGCCTTTATGATCACCATGACCATAAGGGGAAGTTCTTCTGCATATTACTTTCGGTACTTCGTAGAGCGGGTCGATTTGCTGGGTACCTACATTGGATTGCAATTCCTGGGACTGATGATTGGTGCCATGAGTTGCGCTACGGTGACCCGCTACATAGACAAACGCAAATTGCTGGGCATTTGCCTATGTATAGTCGGCATCTTGAGCATCGCTTTCACTTTTGTGCCCAAGCCAGAAAACCAGGGTGTTGTCTCTCTAAGCGAGCTGGAGGTCACTATACTCGACGCATCGGACCTACTCGGTAGCGCACATACAGATGGAGATAAATACGAGTGGGTCAGGAGAGAAAAGATCTTCTGGATTTTTCACGATCAGGTACCACTATCCGAGCGTGGGCCCTCCTTGAATACCAGCAATCTGGACAACGAGGTGGTCAGTGTCACCAGAATTTCTGCTGATGGCAGTCGGCTGGATAGTTCAGCTATGCCCACCGAGATCTACCTCATCTTTTTATTCAACTTCATCATCAGTATAGCCCTTGGATTTAAACCGCCCATTACCTGGGCCATGTATGCCGATGTGGCTGATTTCAATGAGTGGCGCACCGGTAGGCGAGCTACGGGGATGACTTTTTCGGCAACGACCTTCTCTCAGAAAATAGGTAATGCTGTAGGCTCTGCCCTACTACTTTCTGTGTTGGCTGCTATGGGCTACGAAGCGGGGAAGATCCAATCTGGGGCTTCGCTAGATGGAATCGTCTACATGCAAACCATCATTCCAGGCCTATTTGCTATTGGTACGGCAGCGACCCTGATATTTTACAACCTGAGTGATGCCAAGCTGGAAGAAATTCAAGCTGAACTCAACGAACGCAACAAGTAGATAAGATGGCCAGGACGAATTCGCTGATCGAGCAAAACAAAGAGACCGGTGAAGTCTCCCTACTCAGCCCCACTGCCATGCCAAAAGCCTCGGCTTTTCTCTGGAATCAGAAGATGATGATACATGTCAATTGCCGAGGATTTGCAGTAGCACAGCATATACAACCAGAGCCGGCCAAATATGCGCATGCGCCTAACCTGGAGGCAAAGACTTTTATGCAACCCGAACAGCCATACTATGCGCATCATCCTGGGCGGTTTTTTTACATCAAAGACGAAGAAAACGGACAGCTATTTTCTGCTCCTTATGAGCCTTGTCGATCTGAACCGGAACATTTCGAATTTATAGCGGGCAAGGAAACCATAAAATGGCTTGTCAAAAGAGACGATCTGGACATCACCTTGCAACTATCGCTCGCTAAGGACCAGCCAATAGAGAAATGGTCATTTAGAATTACCAATCGCGGGAATAGATCGAGAAAGCTCAGCATCTATCCTTACTTCACTATAGGATACATGTCCTGGATGAATCAAGATTGCGTATTCGACCATAAGCTGGATGCCGTAATAGCAAGCAGTGTAACGCCCTATCAGAAATATCCCGACTACTTCAAGCAAAAAGACTTTAAAGACAAAACGTATCTGCTGGCAGATCAAACACCAGATGCTTATGAGTTGCAAAGGGAGCTGTTCGAAGGAGAAGGCGGACTGCATCGGCCAGACGGTCTACAAGCGGATCTGCTAAGCAATAGCGATGCACGATATGAAACGCCAGCAGCCGTACTACAATACCGCCTGGCTATGGAATCAGGTCATTCCCGCGAATTCCGATTTCTTTTCGGACCGGCACATAGCGAAGCAGAGATCGAAGCTATCAAACGGAAATACTTCGATCCTGTTGATCGGCATTTCGTTTTCAATTCCTCATCAAAAGATGATGATTGGAGCGATAATTTGTGGATCGACAGCCCAGATGAAGGTTTCAATCACTTCGTCAATCATTGGCTCCCCAGGCAAGTATTCTATCATGGAGATGTCAATCGGCTGAGTACAGACCCGCAAACGCGAAACTACTTGCAGGACAATATGGGCATGACCTATCTATCGGCCAGCAAGGCTCGTGCTGCCTTCTTTACGGCCATTTCTCAGCAGGAGCGATCGGGAGCCATGCCCGACGGTATTCTCTTGAACGAAGAAGCCGAGTTGAAGTACATCAATCAGGTGCCGCATACCGATCATTGTGTCTGGCTGCCCATTTGCTTAGAAGCTTATTTGGACGAAACCGACGATTATGCCTTCCTGACTGAAATGGCGGGCTTCAAAGATTCAGAAGACCATCTGTCCATAGCCGACCATATTCACCTGGCTATGCAGTGGCTACTCGATAACAGAGATCATAGAGGCTTGAATTTTATCGACCAGGGCGACTGGTGCGACCCCATGAATATGGTGGGCTATCAGGGCAAAGGCGTATCCGGCTGGCTGACCCTGGCCACTGCTTA
>JBCDFE010000363.1:0-3653 GCA_039178745.1 Bacteroidota bacterium
ATTCACGCCGTCTTCCAGCACGATCTTTCCCCAGTCGCCACGGATAGCCGCCCCAGGACCAATGTAGCAATCCTTCCCGATGATAACGTTTCCGGTGACTGCCGCCAAGGGGTGCACAAAGCTACTCTCGTGCACCACGGGCGTAAAACCTTTAAAGGCGTAAATCATCAGGCAAATCTTTTCAAAGTCTCCCGCGTAAACTCGCTCAGCACCAGCTCGCCACTGATGGCCGCGCGCTCCTTCAGCAGCTCATCCCAATGATCGGTATTCGACCAGAACATCCGCTTCATGCGAGCCATGGCATCCGGATTGTACTTCAGTAGTCCCTGAGTCAATTCATCAATGGCTACATCGAGCGCGTCGGCATCGTCGAATACTTCCGTGTATAGTCCTTTCTCCTTGGCCCACTCGGGATCGAAGAAATCGTTCGCCCTAATGGCAATCTGCGACATGCCCGACAAGCCCATCTTACGCTCTATGGCTGGGCCAACTACAAAGGGACCAATGCCTACATTGAGCTCGCTCAGCTTGATGGAAGCGAACTTCGTGGCCATGCAGTAATCCGTAGAAGCAGCCAGCCCTACACCGCCGCCAACGGCCTTGCCCTGTATGCGCCCAATCACAAACTTCGGGCACTTGCGCATCGCGTTGATTACGTTGGCAAAACCGGAAAAGAACTTCAGCCCTTCCTCCTTATTCTGAATGGCGATCAGCTCGTTAAAGCTTGCACCGGCACAAAAAGTCCGGTTACCGCCACTCTTCAGCACGACGACCTTCACCTCTTCCATCTCGCCAACAGTATCGAAGGCGCCAGCCAACTTAGCCAGCAAATCGGAAGGCAGAGAATTGTGGGCCGGGTGAAAAAACTCGATCGTAGCCACACCGCCTTCAACGGTATGCTTCACATAAGGGTCGCTCATCTTAGAGTATATTAAACTGTTCGAAGTGGTGGTTCAGGTGTTTGCGTTCCATCAGGTACCATTCGTAGCCATTCAGCTCGCCAAAAACAGCGTGCTTAGCTCTAATACCTGGGTTTTCTTTATAGTAATTGAGATACCTTTCCCGGGCTTCCATCATTTTTTCTATAGACTTCCGCAGGTCGGCATATCTCAGCACATTGATCTGTGACTTTTCTGCTAAAGGAAAATCAAATCCCTTTGGAAATTTGCGGTAATTGTAGAGACTGGCGTGGGTTTTTTCCAAGCGCTTCTCTGGAGTCACAATACTGAAATCCTGTACCTCGCCAGCTGCGATCTGGTAGGTGTATTCGAGGTGCTCAACCATACCCTGTGCCGAGAGATTTCCCCAGGATGGCTTGGTCTCCGGCCTCAGCTTTGCCAGCGACTTTCTGATCTGATCTTCGGTCATTTCCACGAAGACCTCCTGCTTTTTCTGTACCATGGTCAGGATGGTCGCTACGGCCACCAACTCATCGTCTGCATCGAAGACCTCCACAAACCACTTGACGATTCCGCTTGGATGCTCTGCACTGGCTACATCGCGGTCTACCTTTTGCTTACAAGTTAGGCGCACGTAGATGGTATCGTTGTGATATAGCGGACGCAAAAAACGACAATCCTCCAACCCGTAGTTGGCGGCAACAGGCCCCTTATTCGGGTAGACAAAGAGACCCGCGGCAGCCGAAATAATGAAATAACCATGCGCGGTACGCTTCTCGAAGATGCTACCATCTAAGGAGGTTATGTCGGTATGGGCGTAGAAGTGGTCCCAGGTTACATTCGCAAAATTGATGATGTCCGTATCGGTAAGCGTTCGCCGGTGTGTCTTGAGGGACATGCCCGGCTTGATATCTTCCCAGTGGTATTTGAATGGATGCTGTGGGGCTTCCTTGTAGCGAGCATTGGCCTGATAAATGCCCGTAATCTCTGTTAAGGTAGTAGGTGATCCTTGTACCGCTGTGCGCTGTAAATAGTGCTTGATGCCGCGCATACCGCCCATTTCTTCACCGCCTCCGGCGCGGCCCGGACCACCGTGTACCAGTGTCGGCAGAGGCGAACCATGACCGGTACTCTCCTTGGCACTTTCCCGATTCAGGACCAAGATGCGACCGTGATGGCTAGCTGCTTCTACCACATACTCGCGGGCGATATTGTCGTCGTTGGTCACGATTGATGACACCAGCGATCCCTTGCCCATCTGAGCGAGTGTAATGGCTTCATCCAGATCTTTGTAAGGCAAGATGGTACTCACAGGGCCGAAGGCCTCGCGATCGTGCACCGCCTGATTATTGAATGGATCGTCTTCGCGCATCAGGATGGGCCGCATGAAGGCCCCATCACTGGCCGAAGCACCCAGCAGTTCTATTTTTTGCAGATCGCCATACACGATCTCTGCCGTCTGGCTGATGTCGGCTATGCTTTTGTGTACTTCCTCAACCTGGTCTTTGCTCACCAGTGCGCCCATGCGTACTTCTTTGAGACGTGGATCGCCTATGGTCACTTTGTCGAGGGCTTTACCCAGGTGAATTTGCACATCTTCGACCAGCGATTCTGGCACGATGATACGGCGAATGGCCGTACACTTTTGGCCGCATTTGACCGTCATCTCCTTCCGCACCTCCTTGATGAAGAGGTCGAACTCTGGCGTGCCGGGCACCGCATCTTCGCCAAGAACGGAGGCATTGAGTGAGTCGGCCTCCATATTGAAGGGTACAGCCTCTTGTATGATTTGCGGGTGGGCTTTCAGCAGTCGGCCCGTCTCAGCCGAGCCCGTAAAGGTGACCACATCCTGCGATTGAACAGGGTCAAGAATAGTTTTTGCCAAGCCCGATATGAGTTGTATCGATCCTTCAGGCAAAATGCCGGAGGCGACGATCTCTCGCACCACAGCTTCTGCCAGGTAAGCCGTCGGTGCCGCCGGGGCCACGACTGCAGGCACGCCTGCCATCCAGTTGACGGCGCACTTTTCGAGCATCCCCCAAATCGGGAAATTAAAGGCATTGATGTGTACGGCCACTCCCCGCTTGGGCACCATGATGTGGTGTGCCATGAAGCGGCCACCTCGCGATAGATCGATGGGCTCGCCCTCTACATGGAAAGTCTGGTTAGGAAATAGCTTACGCAGCGACGCATTGGCAAACAGATTGCCAAGGCCACCCTCAATATCGATCCAGCTATCTACGCGCGTACAGCCTGCCCGATAGCTCAACTCGTAAAAATCTTCCTTCTTTTTGAGCAGATAGAGGGCCAGCTTCTTGAGCATATTCCCGCGTTCCTGGAAGGTCATTTTGCGCAGGGTCTGTCCTTTTTCCCGACCGTATTGCAAAATCTCGGCAATGTCGAGTCCTTGGGTGTCAGATAGTGCGATTACTTCGCCGGTTACGGCATCGTGAATGGGCGTTCCTTCGCCTGTACCGTCTCGCCAGTTGCCCAGCACATAGTTTCCTACCTTATTCATGATTGACTTTTTTCGAACTTAAGCACGCTCCAAAATAGCTGCATAACCTTGTCCCACACCTATACACATAGTAACCAGCGCATATTTTTTCCCAGTTAGTTGTAGCTCCAATGCCGCTGAGTAGGCGATACGTGTACCCGTCACTCCTAGCGGATGGCCTATGGCTATGGCCCCGCCATTGGGGTTCAGCCTAGGGTCGTCATCAGCCAATCCCCAGGCGCGTGTACAGGTCAGTG
>JBCDFE010000364.1:0-3649 GCA_039178745.1 Bacteroidota bacterium
CAATCAGTTTCGCATGAAAGGAGTATCTTCCCATTCATGAATAATGAACGGCTCATCGTTGATGTACTAAAATCTAGACTGTCTGGTTTAGTTGGCATTTATCTGTTCGGGAGCAGATTGCAAACTCAGGAATTGCACTATTATAGCGACTGGGACATAGCCATCTTAACTTATTGGCCCCTTCTTGAGCAATCCGAGATTTGGCCAGTATTAACATGTTTCAACGGCGATTGGAATTGGAAGGAGATTTAATCAACTTGCGATTATCCTACTTAGCCACTCATTCATGAACAAAGCGCTCGTTCTCTCAAAACTTGAAATTCTTAAGGGCATTTTAGATGTTCATATAAAAGGTTTCAAAACTTTCATAAAGGTGGTAGTTGAGTCAGCTAATGAATAAATCAGCTGGGTATAGTTTCTTGTAGCATCAGCTCCAATATAGCTTTTCCGGCCTCCGTGATATTCGTGCCCGGGCCAAAAATGCCAGCCACTCCCTGATCGTATAAATAGGCATAGTCGGGCCTTGGGATGACACCGCCGACAATGATAAGAATGTCGTCTCGCCCTTCTCGCTGGAGTGCAGCCATAGTTTCTGGGACCAGTGTTTTGTGACCACCAGCTAGCGAACTGATACCTAGCAGATGTACATCATTTTCAACAGCTTGTCGCGCAGCTTCCGCAGGTGTTTGGAATAGAGGGCCTACATCTACGTCGAAGCCCAAATCCGCAAATCCACTTGCGATGACCTTTGCTCCTCTGTCGTGTCCATCCTGCCCTAGTTTGGCTACCATGATCCTTGGTCTTCGGCCGTAATGCTCGGAGAAAGTTTCGGCAAGTTGTCTGACTTCCTGGAGCTGTTCGACCTGCGACATGGTTCCGGCATAGATTCCGCTGATGAGCTGACTGCTTGCCCGGTAGCGGCCAAACTCGGATTCCAGCGCATCGCTGATTTCGCCCAGCGTAGCCCGTGCTCTTGCCGCCTCAACGGCTAGCTGCAGTAAATTCTCTTTTCCAGTTGCCCCTTTTCGAATGGCTTCCAAAGCCTGTTCAACCGACTCCTGATTGCGCTCGGATTTGATTTTGTTCAGACTTTCTGTCTGTTGTATCCTAACGGCCTCGTTGTCGACTTCCAAAAGCTCTATTTCCGTTGCCTCCTGAATCTGGAATATGTTGACGCCTACAATCTGCTCTTCACCACTATCTATTCTAGCTTGTTTTTGAGCCGCTGCCGCTTCGATCCGCTGTTTGGGTATACCTTGCTCTATAGCTTTTGCCATTCCGCCTGCTTCCTCTACTTCTTCCATTAGCTTTCTAGCTTCGGTCAGTAAGTTTTCGGTGAGTTGCTCTACATAATAGCTGCCTCCCCATGGATCGATGGCCTTCGTCAGCTCGGCTTCTCCTTGTAAATAGAGCTGGGTGTCTCTGGCAATTTTGGCACTAAAATCTGTGGGTAATGCAATAGCTTCATCGAGCGAATTGGTATGCAAACTTTGGGTGCCACCAAAAACAGCAGCCATGGCCTCTATACAAGTTCGTCCCACATTGTTGAATGGGTCTTGTTCCGTCAGGCTGTAGCCACTGGTTTGACAGTGCGTTCTGAGCATGGAGCTTTTAGGGTTTTCGGGCTGAAATTGTGCCATAAGCTCTGCCCATAATTGACGGCCAGCCCGCAATTTAGCCAACTCCAAAAAGTGATTCATCCCGATACCCCAAAAGAAACTCAGCCTAGGTGCAAAATCGTCGACCTGCAAGCCAGCTTCCAACCCTGCCCGCACGTACGCCAGACCATCTGCCAGGGTATAGGCCAGCTCCATAGCCGCTGGTGCGCCGGCTTCATGCATGTGGTAGCCACTGATGCTTATGCTGTTGAATTTGGGCATGTTGGCCGCTGTGTAGGCAAAAATATCAGAGACCAATCGCATACTCGGGGCAGGCGGATATATGTAAGTATTCCTAACCATGAATTCCTTCAGGATGTCATTCTGTATGGTGCCGCGCAAAGACTCAGATGGTACGCCTTGCTCTTCAGCGGCCACGATATAAAATGCCATAATGGGAATGACAGCCCCATTCATAGTCATAGATACCGACATTTTATCGAGCGGTATTTGGTCGAAGAGCCGCTTCATGTCTTCTACGGTATCTATGGCTACACCTGCCTTGCCCACATCTCCTCTTACGCGCTCGTGATCGCTATCGTAGCCTCTGTGCGTAGCCAGGTCGAAGGCCACACTTAGTCCTTTCTGTCCGGCCGCCAAGTTGCGGCGGTAGAAGGCATTGCTTTCCTCGGCTGTACTGAAACCTGCATATTGCCTGATCGTCCATGGCCTTCCGGTATACATACTCGCATACGGACCGCGCCTGTAAGGTGGTAAACCGGCATAGCCCACCGGAATGGCGGCCGAGGCATCTACAGATGGCGCTCTACCAATCTGAAGGTTTAGGCTTTTGGAAAAATCTGGTCTCGGCATAATATCTGTAGTAAAAGCGTGAAAATACTGAAGTCGATCAACTCGTACCGATTTTAGGTCTCTAAAACAATATTCAAAACCTTAAAACTGTTCTATAATCGATTTGTCCAGGCAGTAATCTAAGTCCTTGTCGATCAAGCAACTTTACTATTCCCCAATTCTGAATTTAACCACTTTTCATGAAGCAAAACTTTACACAAATTGATTTGATTAGCTACATATACGGAGAGGCGAAACCAGAAGAAGCCGATAGAACTGAAGATGCCCTAGCGGCAGATCCAGTCCTCGGTGATGAGCTGGAAGAGCTTACCTTGGCTCAAGCAGCTTTGCCTCGCATTCGGTTCAACGCCTCCAAGCGTTTGCTCAGGTCCTTACTCGACTACAGCAGTAGAATGCAGCCCGCTTGTTGCTAATTGAAAATCCAAAATAAGGTGAAGGCCCAGATTGCTATGCAGTTTGGGCCTTCTTGATTTAAGTGCTTTTTCGGCGATAATAGTATAAAGTGTGATTTCCTTAAGCCTGGGCATCTTCAAGTGCAAATAACAAGCCTTGCAGTGGGATCTCCAGCCAATGAGGCCTGCTATTCAATTCATAGGCCACTTCATAAACTGCTTTCTCCAGAACGAACAAATCGAGCAATAACTCTCGATCAGCTGCTAGCTCCGGCAGTAATCCTGCCGTATCGATCGTCTCGTTGTATGTATTTAGAAACAAGCTGCGCATACATCGGAGCCACCAATTGCCCCAGGGTTTTAAGTTTTGTACTTCCGCAGGTCGATAGCTATAATTCAACAGCAACTGCCCACTTACGGCATAATGCAGTGATCTGACCATGCCCGCTACATCCTTATAGGCAGGTCGCTTCCTACGCCTTTCGGGTATGCTGAGTAGCGGCTCTCCTTCAAAATCAATAATGCAATAATCGGATTCGTCATAAAGCACCTGACCGAGGTGATAGTCCCCATGGATGCGAATGAGTTTGGTTTCCATCTCTCTTTCAGCCAGTGTCTTTAAACGTTTTCGAATGTTTGCCTCCTCATCCAGAACTTTCTTAGCGAGTAGCTGCTGGTCTTCAGTCAATGAGTTCAACTCGGCCTTCAACTGGTCGAGCTGGCGATCTAGCAATTGCTCCGCAGCTGCACAGATTTCATGTCGATAATCGTCACTAAGCGTCTCGG
>JBCDFE010000365.1:0-3641 GCA_039178745.1 Bacteroidota bacterium
CAGATGGGCGTCCAGGCCTGCATGCTCATAGGTCTCCACCAGATGGCGTTGGGTTTCGGCAGGCCTGGATTTTAGATGGTCGTAGGCCAAATAGTCTTCCAGGGCGGATAAGAGCCGGTGCCGAAGCCTGCGCCAGGCCAAATCTGAAAAGGGAAGAGTGGGAAAGAGCTTCTTCCAATAAGCTGAAGGTGCGAGATCTAGCGAGAGATCGTGCATGGTTTCTACCAACAAATCAAAGAACTGAGCTACATCCTCACGCTTGTTGTGCACCTCACAATTTAGCCAAGATGCTGCTTCGCGACGCTGCCGGGAGGATAAATGCAGGATAAGGGTATGAAGTAGATCGGTTTTTATAGTTTATGATTTTTTAAATGTGATTGACAAATTTTACTCAATCGTATTTTTACAAATTTATAAATTTACTTCAATAACAATATTCCGACCCACCCACCCCACACCAAAAATTCTCAACAACCCGGAACAAACCACCAAATTTTTGCTTGCCAGCTTCCTAAAATACCCCCATCATTGTATCGATCAAAAATCCCAGTCTCATGTTCGTACGCTTCTGCATTACTCTTGTTTGCCTCTTTTTTGTACTTCCGCAGGTAGATGCCTCTCCCGAACGCCGAGATATAGCAACTACTGCCAATGAAGAAAATAGCGAAATCAAATTCGCGTCAAATAGCAGTGCTTGTGCCGTATCCATTCAACTTGTAGGCGTAGAATGCCTGATCGGTGATCCCAATACAAGCAGCGATGATCAATTTTTAGTCACAGCTAATGTGCTTGGTGTAGAGGGTGCGAATGGTTTCATAAGTCCGCCTTTTTATCCCGAATCAACTCCATTTGCTACTAATATTGTTTTCGGCCCCTACTCAGCCACGGAGGGTGAAGTCACCATTGTAGTAGCTGATGCTGAAAACCCGGATTGTACAGATGAAATCACGGTTGCCTCACCCGAAGGGTGCGGCGTACCAGATTGCTTCCTAGAGCTATTAGAGATAGAATACATCGTAGGAGGAGCCTCCTATATTATCGAAGCGACAATCGAAGGTAATGGCCTATTCGGATGGGCCGCCGATAATGGGCAGGATGGTGATTTTGGTGATCGGGTTCAGTTTGGCCCATTTATCTGTGGAGAACAGCCAAATCTAGCCATAAGAGATGTTCAAGAGCCCAATTCTTGCTTTGCCGAACTGACTGCACCTGATGATGTATGCGGTCAAGACCAATGCTTCATTGAATTTACAGATGTCGAGTATATCGCTGGTAATGGCAACTATTCCATCGAAGCTACTGTCTCTGGCAACGGGGAGACCGGCTGGTTCACTTTTGATCCTATGTCTGGAGAATATGGAGATCGAGCCTTATTCGGCCCTTTCAATTGTGGTGAGCTTCCAGGGATCAATGTATTCGATGAAGACAACTCTGAATGCTTTTACATATTCAATGCCATACCAGACTCGCTCTGTTCCTGCGATATCCAACTCCAGAATATCACTTACCAAATAGAGGAAGGTCTATATACCGTTTCAGCTACAGTAGCGGGAAATGGACAATTTGGATGGACTAGCGATACCGATATAGATGGGAATTATGGCGATCAGGTTCAGTTTGGCCCATTTAATTGCTGGGAAACCACACTAATCACCATAACTGATATCGCTACCCCTTCTTGCTCCGAGACCTTTTCTTTCACCCAACCTGGCAATTGCTCATCTACTTCAAATTGTCAGATGCTAATAACCGGGGTTGGTTTTGACTGGGATGGGGAAGCGCTATTCTTAAACCGCACTATCTTCAACGGCAGCAATGAAGGAACTTTTACTGCTAGTACCGGACAAGTGGGCACCTATGGTGAGCCCAGTTCATTCGGCCCCATCACCTGTCCGGATGACTTCTTGTTCGAAGTAGTTGACTCAGAAGATGAAAACTGCCGGACTAGCGTAACTATCCTTACCGCGGATCTTTGTGATTACTGTGAGGACCTGGATTTACAAGTCGAAATTATAAGTACAGACATCAACGACAACGGAACGCCGGAATCTGGAGATGATACCTGGTCAGTCACCTTAGTAGCCAATGCAAATCTATCAGGCACTTATAGTGTTACCAGCTCGAATGGCGAGGATGTAGAAGGTATCGAATACGGAACTCCAGTCACCATTGAATCTTTCGCTTGCGGCATTCCATTTGCAGGGTTTGACGTAGTAAGCGATGTCTCGTCAAGCTGCTCAGAATACCTTACGGTAGAATCTCCTCTTCCTAACTCAGCCTGTGCCCCCAACTGTATCCTGGTATTTAATCTGATAGACTACATTATAGATAACGAGTCTGACTCATTTTCTGTGGTTGCTTTCATAGATGCTTCCAATAGTACGACATGGCAATCCTCTGAAGGTCAGACCGGGCCAACACTAGAAAATGTCGTCATCGGTCCATTCGCCTGTGGTGAAGATGTAGATGTCATTTTTACCGATGCGAATGGGGGCAACTGCGAAGACGTTGTAACCATAAACTCTCCAGATCTATGCGGTATTGATAATTGCAGCATAGAAATCGTACCCCAACAAACATTCTGGACGCCAGAAGGCTATTTCTTCGTAGCTGCCATCGAGAATCCAGCCAATCCAAATGGCGTTTGGCAAAGCAATTTTAATGATGTTGGTGATTTTGGATCAGCTTATACCTTTGGTCCTTTTGATTGTGCCTTTCCTACTACTTTGGTCATTTTTGAACCGAATAATCCAGAGTGCAGCGACAACATTGTCATTAATCAGCCAGATATGTGTGAATTCTGCAACGAGCTGAACCTATCTGCATCCATCGTAAGCACTGATATTGATGACGCAGGTACCCCAAACGACAATAGCGATGATACCTGGACCTTCGATTTACTAGTTATCTCAAGTATTTCGGGTAATTTTATCCTTGACCTCGATGAGATCATAGGTACCTATGGAGAAGTGCTTACTGTAGGGCCATTCAGTTGTGGCGTAGGCCCCATAGACGTTGAAGTGCATGATGTCGTAGATCCTAACTGCTTTGTAGTAGTATCGGCCTTTCCACCAACCACTGAGTGCGGAGGTAGCACATGCGCACTGACAGTATCACAACTAGAGTACTTCAATTGTACAAATGACGATATTTCTTATTGTGCAGTAATAGTCGTTGAAGACGGAGGCACCGGCAGCCCAAATGGCTGGGTCACTAGCAATGATTTGGCTGGTGAATATGGCGAACCAACAACCATAGAGCTACTTTGCGCCAATGCCCCAGATCTACTGGTCATAGAAGATGCAGAAGATCCCAACTGCTCTTTTACAATAGAGCTAGACCCACCAGCGAACATTTGTAGTAGTAGCTGTGAACTTACCGCTGAGGTAGAAACTTTGGAATGCTCAGACGACGGCCAATTCTACACGGCAACCATTTCCTTTTCTGGAGTAGAAGGTCCTGTGCTACTGACACAAGGTGCTCAGTTTTCCGAAGGTGAGCCATTCGTTATACAAGGGATACCCACTTTCATGTCTCCTACTTTCACCATTCGCAGTTTGGAAGATCCATTCTGTGAGGTGGACGTACCTGTACAAGCGCCCGATTGCGAGGGATGCAGCATCGGATTAGAGCTCAATGAC
>JBCDFE010000366.1:0-3629 GCA_039178745.1 Bacteroidota bacterium
ATAGCCACCTCTTTTTGCAGGCGAAGCTATACTTAGGTCAAACAAGATCATTTAATCATACATTCAAAATCCATATAGCCTTGAAATTTTCCGGCCTGTTTATTGTTTCCCTACTATTGATTGTTGGTTGCTCTAGGGAGCTCTCCAAGCCGTTTGAAGTTTCTTCTCTGCAAAGACCCTACAGTGAATGTGTAGGAGATGCAGCAAAAGCTCAGCCTTGGGAAATATCAAATGAGCTAACCATCATTCGAAGGGGAAATAATAACCTGGTATGGAAGGAAATCGGAGGAATGGACTACTTACTGGTATCCAGTTGGAAAACAGATACCACCTATTATATCAACGATGCGGAAACGGGCTATTACAATACGGGCAATTATCCGATTTGGGTCACCGTCGCTCCAGAGCTTCAAAACTTATGCCAGAATAAAAAATTCGGTCACAGGGAGGGATTGGATTTGAGGTTAAAGCAGTTGCTCGGATTGCCGCCGAATGTAGAAAAGAACTACTTCGTAGAGTTTTGGGTACAGCCAAAAGACTTATTTCGCCCATGTCCTGACAATGAAATTACCGATGGTTCTTGCCAGATCGGGTTTCCCGAAGGGACCAGAGAAGACCATATCGAATGGGTTAATAAGTTACGCCTTTCGTCTTACTATCAGGAAGAGTGGGATCAAAATTATCCCTGGACTCAGTTGGGTTACACCTACGATTGGAATTCGAGAAATAAGAACCACATCGGTATGAGCGAATTCGTTATCAATAAAAATGCAGATATCATCGTACACCGAATTTTTTCTACCGAAGACTACTGCCGGCTTGAACCGTAAAGACTAATTTTAAGCCCAATAACCGATATGAAATACTTCCCCTTACTACTTGTACTTATCGTCTCTTGTCAGAGCTCTCAATCTGATGTTAGCATTGTCCCCTCAGCTGAAGAAGAACAAATCGCCAAGGACCTCATTCAAGGCGCCTTCGATGAAATATGGGGTGGGGTAGACTCCAACGCCATAGCTAGATACCACACCGATGATTTTATCATTTTGGAGAACGGTGAAGTTTGGGATAATGAGCGCATCAAAGAATACATTCGAAGTCAGCACAATCGAGATGTTCTGCCTAGGCGGGTAAATCGTATGGAGTATATATCTATGGAAAAATATGGGTCCTCCATCCAAATGGCTTATGACAATTTTGCCGAGTTTTACCTGGAAGATAGTCTGGTGGGAAAAGCCTACTGGTTGGAAAGCGCATTGGCCGTTGAAACAGAAAAAGGTTGGCGATTAAAAATGATGCATTCGACCTGGGCACCCTATCCGACGAAGAAGAAAGTCTTGTTCGTATGCACGAGCGTAGACAAAGTCATGGGAATCTCCAATGGAACCTTCCTATCTGAAATTGCAGTTCCCTTTATTTTATTGGAGCAAGCCGACTTCGAAATCGATATCGTTTCGCCCCAAGGGGGAGCCATCCCCATCTACTATAAATTTGATACAACCGAAGTGATCAGTCAGGCTTTGGCCTCGGAATATTACAATGAATCGGTCAATAATACGAAGACTCCAGACGAAATAGATGCATCCAAGTATGATGCAGTGATCATTCCCGGTGGGTATGGTCAGTTCTGGGACATCCATTCCAATGAAGCCATCAATCGAATCGTCGCGCAGATATACGAGAATGGTGGAATCGTAGGCTCACTCGGCCATGGTACCTCTTCTTTGGTAAATGTCCAGCTGTCTAATGGAGACCCACTGGTCAAAGACAAAACGATGACTTGCTTTCCCAGCTGGTTCGAACGCGAGCTAATGTTCGAAGCCGATTATGGTCGCCTGCTGCCTTTCGACATGGAGGTGGAGCTCGAAGCAAGAGGTGCTAATCTGCAAAGGGTAGACAAAGAAACCCGAAGCAATGGAGAAATCGTAGATGCAGGAAATCGGATAGTTACCGCATCCTCTGCAACGGGAGGAGAGTTCATAGCATCCGAGATAATGTCATTGCTCAATACTGAAAATTAGTTTTCTTTTGTATTCAGACTATAAGCTAAAAGCTTCCAGTAAACTGATTAGTCCTTCATTGAGCCTTTTTACTGCTCGCCCGATCTCCCAATTCTCTTTATTCCTCGGCTCCACATAATTGGAAATGCCGCGCAATTGCAAAGCGGGCCAACCCAGCATACGGCAGGCGTAGAAGAATGCAGCTCCCTCCATGCTTTCGATCTGGGCGTCTGGATATTTAGTTCGCAAACGATCTATAGAAGCACTCGATCCATGTACTTTATTTACGCTTATACCACTGACCGATGGCAGATCGATCAGTTGAGCCTGATTGTGGCCGTCTATAGGAGAAATGGTGCCATTGGGATGGAAAGGTGAAGTCGGTCCCTCTGGCAGGAAACCTAAATCCTGCAAATCAATCAAGCGGCTGTTTTGGTCCTCGGCTCCTAGGTCAGCAAAACGATCACTGCTTACCCTGACCAGCTGCCCTAGCACCAGCGAGCGATCTATAGCTCCGGCTATACCTGCCTGAATGGCCAAATGATATGTTGGGCTTTTGGATTCGCAGCCCAGCGCAAAAGCTGTGGCCGGTAGACCCACACCCGTGATTAGCACTCTGAGCTCAGTCTCATTATGGTAGAAGTGGGTCAGGTTTTTTCTTGTATTTTCTAATGGTGTGTGATCTGATTCATTCGAGGAGCCAGTAGAGTGTAGGGGCGGTCCATCAGCGTTTTGGCCCGCGGAAGTCCTTAAATCCCCACCCTCTGTTTCAAATGAATGTCCAGTGCTCCAGACTTCGGAGAGGTAGGCCAGCGTAGGAGCAATTTCCATCTGGGTAGCGGCGACGAGCAGGATGCGTTTCATGCACTATGATTTTCTGCCAATAGATCTAGAAATTGTTGCGCTAAAGGCATGGGGATAATACGGCCTTGCGCTGGTAACCAAATCAAGTTGGCCACAAGTGGCTGTTGGGCAAAATGGCTATATGCGCTGGCATTACATTGCAGTCTAGCCAGGTGGCGCTGCAGTTTAGCAGACCACTTTTTACCGAAAACGGCGCATGATTGAAGTGTTGCTATACCAGAAGTCGACTGGCCCACCCAGTCGAGTTGGCCGCTTATAAGCCGATCGCCTATCGCCCCTTGAAAATTGCATCTGGATCGCCAGCTGAGGTCTGCCCCAGCCATAGTATCGAGCGCATGTTTCAGACCATGACTCTGCTCAAATAGGTGCATGGGCTGAAAGTCCTGCAATGGCATAGTCTGCTGCCAGATACGTTCTGCCAGGTCTAGGCGAAGTTGTCCTTTGACTTGGCCAGACCAGTCGGCCAGCACGAAAGCAGAAACGGCATCTGCCCACTTTTTCCCGACATATTCGGGTAGCAAATCGGGTGTGTGGGCATAAATAGTCCCTGAGGATGGATCGATGGAGGGGCCATCGTATTTGCTAGTCAGATCGTCATTTGTTCGGTAGCGATTTGGCCAATGGGCAGCTCCGGCTGGCGGATTCGTTAAAAATCGAATAGCTTTCAAGGTTTTTTCAGCGGTAGGGAATGATCTAGGCGCTACCCAGGCCTGTATATGCTGTGGTACGGCTTGGCCTTCCCAGCTGAAATGTACGTCTTGATCA
>JBCDFE010000367.1:0-3605 GCA_039178745.1 Bacteroidota bacterium
CAGATGGTCCTGCTATCCAATTTCTTTCCAGACGAGTTTGTAGAAGTCCAACTTTCCGCCACGCAATCCATTCTTACAACAGGAGAATATACGCCCATAGAAGGTGCGACAGTAAGGCTTTTGATTGGCGATGAAACAGTGGAGGTCCTCCAGCAAGTAGAGGGCCGGGATGGTCAGCTACCATATTACACCACACTCGATTTCCAACCAAGGGCAGGGGTCCGGTATACTATCCACGCTAATGCTTCTGGTTATGTTCCGGTAAGTGCAGTAAGCTCTATACCCGAGCCAGTTCCAATTACCTCTTTCCAGCAGTTGTCTTCTCACTTAGATAGTCAGGAAGATGGAAGTAGCTTGTTTCACCTATCCTTCGAACTCGATTACGAAGACCCTGAGATATTCGATGATTATTATCATCTGAAGCTACTACAAGAGGTCGAAGAACTTAAGATTGTGCCAAACGTAGGAGATACAGTAGTAATCAATCGCAGGCTAGAACCAATTCTCTTTCCATTCAATAATCAGGAAAATAGTTGGATACCGGCTATCTTAAGGTCAGGTGGTGGTGTATTAATCAAAAACAAGCCATTCGATCCATTATTGGAGCTTAATGTCACGCAAGAATTCGTCAATTTAGAGCGCCCCGGTAGGTTATTTGTAGAGCTCCGAGTCGTATCAGACGATTACTACAACTTCCAATCTAGTCTCAGTCGGCAACGCCAGAATGGTAACCTGCCCACCGTGGATGCTGTAGAAATTTCTAACAATGTGACCAATGGTCAAGGCGTATTTGCGGGATATAATTTCGTAAGAGACACCTTACAGGTCAATTTCTAGCAAGCTTTTTTTCGATTTTAAAGAATTTTTGTTCTACGCCTTGGGGGGGTGTCGCTCTATTCTGTGTCTCCTGTACATATAGCTGCTTGTGTAAGCCTGCTGACTCAAAACAAAATAGAACAGAGATATGGATCGCATTGCCAAAAAAAACCTCCTCAACGAATTTGAATTATTTCAAAGCCTTAACGAGCGCGAAATCGAGCAGCTTGTTAATCATATGGAAGTCTGTCGCAAGGGCCGCTATGCCTCGATTTACGAGCAAGGTGACGCGTCTACCCACATCTATCTGCTGAATAAGGGAACCGTCAAGATCGGTATTCATAACGGCGAAGGCAAAGAGGTGATTAAAAGATTGATCCACCCCAAAGCTGTATTTGGCGAGTTAGGTCTTGTAGGTGAAACGACCCGAACAGAGTCTGCTTATGCGTTAAAGGAAGAAGTCGAGCTTTATACCATCAAAGTAGAAGAATTCAGGCGTATTATGATGAGCAATGTTGAGGTTTGCCACCGTGTTCTCCAACTATTTGGTCAGCGGTTGATCAAGGCAGAGACCAGACTTGAAAATCTCATTTTCAAAGACGCCCGCAGTCGCATTATTACGTTCCTACACTCTGTAGTAGAAGAGCGCGGTCGTCCTGTAGGCCTAGAGCGTTTGCTCAAGCATAGCATGACCCACCAGGATATAGCAAACATCACTTGTACCAGTCGCCAAACAGTGACTTTGGTACTCAATGAGTTGCGTAAGGACAACTTAATTTACTTTAACCGCGGACGCATCCTAGTACGAGATATGGATCAACTAGCTGCTTGTGCATAAAAAACGGCGTGTAATGATGCAACTGCTTAATCCGCATTTCAATGGTTCTATAAAAATATATAATGATCCCTTCGCTAACGAAACAAATGGTATTGGTGTGGCTGGGTTTCAAGTTACCGGAGGTCATGAAAAATCTTACTACATCGTAAAAGGGGATGAGGTAGGTTTTCGTCTTTACAAGAAAAAATTCAAGAAAGCCTTTGAGGATTTACTTGGTGACTGTAGTGCTGTGAAAATCAGCAAGAAGCCTGATTGGAAGGAGCTGGCTGGCTACGTTGCGACGTACAATGAAAACTGCGAGGGTAAATAAATGCGCTTGAGCTTGTTTAGAAGTTGCCTTTCGAGAGAACGCAGATATTAGGTAACACCCCCAAGTAGGCAATAGACATTATGCGGAATAGTTTACTAGGCGCAAAACTTGCCTTTTCATCGATAGCTGCGTTCCGTCCTCGCCTTGGTAGCTAAGGCTACCAGGCTCCGGGCGTGCCTTGCTCTCGATAAAAATGCTGCGCTTTTCGCTCTAGAAACCATTTCCGCATAATGTCTAATAAAATAGGAATTTCCGTAAATTTGCAGTTGCATTATTAAACTAACAACATGCCCTCATTTACGGAAAAGCTCATGCAAGCTAAGGTGCCTCAGCTCTTGGGTACTTACTTAGCCGTGGGTTTCGGTCTATTACAATTCGTCGAGTTTATCAGCAATCGGTATGAGTTTAGCTCAGTGTGGGTGGACAGGTATTTACTGATCTGGTTAGGATTGATACCTGCAGTGGCCCTCTTGATATACTACCGTGGTCTACCCAGTAAAGACAAAGCTACTGGCAGCGGGTGGAAGACGAGCCTGGTATTCGCTAATCTCGGTCTGGTCGGTATGCTTTCTATTCTGATCTCGAATAAGGCTACTGCACAGACACAAACAGTCGCCTTTGTCGATGAGGAAGGAGTAGAACAAGCTCGGGCTATACCTTCTCATTCTTCCGTCCAAAAAATTGGCGTATTTCAGTTCGAGAATGCAACAGGAAAAACTGACCCTACAGATTGGTGGGGTGTGGCTTATGCAGAGCTTTTACATAACTCACTGACACAGCGGCCGGAGGTAATATCTACCAATGCGTTCAACTTGGCAGCTAGATATGATGAGTATGGAGTTAAGGCCTATAATAAGGTCAACTTTGCGACCAAGCGCAAGATAGCTGAGAAACAAAGATTGGACTACTTCATATCCATGGAGCATACGACTGATGATCAGAATCATGAACTGATAGGAAGTATGTACAATACGAGTGATGGCCAAAAGGTACTCGAATTAAATGCTAAGAGTGCTTCACCATTCGAAGCGGTCGATCAACTCAAGGCACAGATTGATGAATATCTGCCCAAGTTTGAAGACGATGATATCTATGTGTCTAATCTGCCTTCTTCTGCATTGATTACAGATTCAAAGGTTTCACTAGAGGCTTACATCAAGGGCTGGATAACTTTTCAACTCAATCCTGGAGACCTTCCTACATCCATAGGACACTTTCAAAAGTCTATCGATAATGATCCGGTTTGTGCAGCCTGTGCTTTTTCATTAGGAGATAAATTTTATGGCTTGGGCCAAGTAGATTCTGCAAAAACCTACCTGCGCCAAGCTGTTCGACTCTCGGAAGTACTTCCAGAGCGCGATCAGTTTATGTATAAGTTCGTCTTACTTCAACTCGAGCAGCAGCACGAAGCAACGGCCAAGATCATGGAGTCTTACCGAAAACTATATCCTTATGATTATCTGCCTTACAGCGCGCTGGAAAACTGGTATAAAACAGGATATGGTATAGACTCGGCTATAGCATTGATGAAGGAAGCCGCCGAAATTTCGGATCGGGAAGCAGCATTGGCCAGACTGTATGAATTGTATACAGATAAAGAAGACTTCGAAAACGCTGAGCAAATCATGGAAACCGCGCAAG
>JBCDFE010000368.1:0-3601 GCA_039178745.1 Bacteroidota bacterium
AAAGAAATCGAGGTTAAGTATTTGATACTTTTAATCGGCTACCTATAGCGCCTTCTCAAAGCAAATACTATTCTCCATCTCCACATATTGCCCATACTTAGGTACTTCCTTGTATCCTCTTTTCTGATAGAACTTTACAGCGGCCTGCTGCCTTTTTCCCGTTTCTAGTATACAGGCTTTAGCCCCCAGATCCGTAGCCCAATTTTCTAGCTCATCTAATATAGCAGCCGCAACGCTCCCACCCCGCTGATCTTCATCAACCCACATACGTTTGACCTCCATTCGATCTGCATCAAATGCTTTTATGGCTCCGCAGCCTACGGCCTTTTGATCCACATAAGCCAGTACGACGCATTTGATATCATCGATTTGATTGTACTGATCGTAGAAAGCGTGCTCATCTCCATCAGTGATGGCCAGGTAGGCATCTAGTTTGGCTACTAGGGGTTTGAAACCTTTGTGGGTTGAGTTGGTTCGTTTTATTGTTTGCATCCCCCCTACCCCAACATCATTTCCAACTGACCGATCTTTTCCTTGGTATCTGCTTGTTTCTTGCGTTCGCGGGCGACTACCTCTTCGGGGGCACCAGCGACGAAGCGTTCATTGCCGAGTTTTTTCTCGATGCCAATAAGGAAACCTTTCAGGCGTTTTAGCTCGGCTTCCATTTTCTCGCGTTCGGCGGCCACATCTATAGTTTCATCCAGAATCAGGTAGGCAGCTTCGGTCTTGACTAAGAAGGCCAGGCTATTGTCCGGTTGGGCCTCGGCGAGTTCTAGCTGATTGAGGTAGGCCAACTTGGAAGCGATAGTACAGAAAGCGGGAGCAGACAGCAGAGCTTCGGAAGTAGCCGACCTGCGGAAGTACAAATCCAAAGCATCTCGTTCTGGCAAATTGCGGCTCTTGCGCACTTCTCTTACGCCAGTAACCAGGGTTTGGAGCATCTCGAAACGGCTCAATAGATCAGCATCATAAGCTTTGGCCTTAGGCCATGAGCTAACCACGCAGTCGTCTCCGGCAGAGCGATCTTTCAATTGGTGCCATATCTCTTCGGTGATAAAGGGCATGAAAGAATGTAGCAAGGTCATCATCTGCTCGAAAGCGGCTATAGTCCGATCATAAGTAGCCTGGCTGATCTCTCCGTCGGTAGGCTTCACAATTTCGAGATACAAGGAGCAAAAGTCACCCCAGATGAACTTGTACAAACTCATCACGGCATCGCTGAGTCGGTAATCGTCGAATGCGACATTTACCTGCTCGATGGTCTGGCTCAGTCTGGCTTCTAACCAGTCTGCGGCAATTTGCTCTGCTTCTGTCGGATCGCGGTCTACTTGGGTCCAGCCCTGCAAAAGACGATTGGCATTGAAGAGCTTATTGCAGAAGCGGCGGCCCTGATCACAGAGCTTACTTTCGTTTCGTGCCTTTTTGGTCTCTGGGTCAATGGGCGCATCGAAGATGATGTCATTGCCCGCAGCTGCTGAAGAGAGCATACCGAAGCGCACGCCATCGGCCCCATAGCGTTCCAGCAAGACCATAGCATCGGGACTATTACCCAGCGACTTGGTCATTTTTCGGCGCTTCTCATCGCGTACCATGCCCGTAAAGAAGACATCTTTGAATGGCATCTTGCCATGCTTGGCTACAAAGCCTGATCCAAGCTCGCCCTCGCTAAATTCGTAGCCAAACATGATCATGCGGGCCACCCAGAAGAACATGATGTCCCAGCCAGTCACCATGAGCGTGCTGGGATAGTAGTACTCCAACTCGGTGGTGTCTCCCAGCATACCATCGAAGACACTGATGGGCCAAAGGGCTGAACTGAACCAAGTATCGAGTACGTCTTCGTCTTGCTTTAGATCGCTGAGTTGCAATGCGGGGTTCCCGGTTTTTTCGCGGGCTTGAGCCAGGGCTTCCTCTGCGGTTTCAGCAACGTAGGTCTCTCCTTCGTGATACCAGGCAGGAATCTGCTGGCCCCACCACAGCTGCCGACTTACGCACCAGTCGCGTACGTTTTCCGGACGCAGCCAGCTCTGGTACATATTGAACATACCTGCGGGGTGGAAGTCGATCTCTCCCTCTTTTACCGCCGCCAGGGCCGTAGCCGCCAGCTTTTCCATATTGAGAAACCACTGCAAGGTCAGGCGTGGTTCTACGACTGAATCGGTGCGCTCAGAGCGGCCAACGCTGGTGCGATACTGCTTGGTTTCCAGTAGATCACCCGTTTCTTTGAGTTTTTTTACTGCGCTGATGCGTGCATCTTCGCGGTCTTCGCCTACAAAGAACTCTGCCAACCCATTGAGACTGCCATCGGCATTCAAAATATCGATGACCTCGAGTCCGTGGCGCTGTCCGACCTCGTAGTCGTTGGGGTCGTGTGCCGGCGTTATTTTCAGTGCGCCTGTTCCAAATTCGGGATCTACATAATCGTCGGTGACAATGGGTACGGCCCGATTGACCAGTGGAACAATGACCTTTTTGCCATGATACTTGGTGTAGCGCTCATCGTCTGGGTGAACGGCCAAACCCGTATCTGCCATGATGGTCTCTGGGCGGCTAGTGGCCACAACGATATATTCGCCAGTACCTTCGACCTGGTAGCGAACGTGGTACAAATTCTTATTCTCATCAGAGTAGACCACTTCTTCGTTACTCAAAACCGTCTGGGCTTCAGGATCCCAGTTGGTCATGCGCTTACCGCGGTACAGCTGCCCACTTTCGTATAGCTTGACGAATGCTTTCAGCACTTGAGCACTCAGCTTGGGCTCCATGGTAAATCGCGTGCGCGACCAGTCGGCACCAGCCCCTAAGAGCTTGAACTGCTCCAAAATGATACCGCCGTACTCATCTTTCCAGGCAAAGGCTTCTTGTAGGAATTCTTCTCTGGTCAGATCCGATTTTTTAATGCCTTTTGCCCGCAGTTTTTTAACCACCTTAGCTTCAGTGGCTATGCTGGCGTGATCGGTACCGGGAACCCAGCAGGCGTTCTTTCCCTCTAGCCGGGCTTTGCGCATGAGTGCATCCTGAGCCGTGTACTGCAGCATGTGCCCCATGTGCAAAACACCCGTTACGTTGGGCGGCGGCATACAAATGGTATATGGCTCCCGATCATCGGGTACAGACCGGAAATAGTCGTGATCTAACCAATGCTGGTACCAGCGCTGCTCGACGTCTTTACTGCTGTATGTTTTGGGGCTACTCATATCAGAAAATTAAGGCGCAAAAATAGGGTAAATCAACTTATCGGCTCTCCATTGCCAGCGCCATCGGCAGCTTGTACCAACCTAAGTTTTCCGTCATTGTCTTCCGCCATTAGGATCATGCCCTGACTCTCCACACCTCTCATCTTACGAGGAGCTAAATTGGCCACCAAAACAACTTGCTGACCGATGAGTTCTTCGGGCTTGTACTGCTGGGCGATGCCGCTCAGTACCGTCCGGGTTTCAAAGCCTAGATCCAGAGTCAGTTTGAGCAACTTGTCGGCCTTAGGTAGCTTCTCGGCTGCAGCGACTGTAGCGGTGCGCAAATCCAGTTTGGCGAAGTCGGGAAACTCAATGGTATCCTTTATTGGAGTATATTCTTTTTGGACTTCCGCTGGTGGATTGCT
>JBCDFE010000369.1:0-3590 GCA_039178745.1 Bacteroidota bacterium
CATGCGCATTCACCGATCCTACATCGTCAATATGGATCGCGTAGAGTCTTTGATGGGCAACTCCGTTCAGGTCACCGTCAAAGGGAAGCAGCAATCGCTACCCGTAGGCAAATCCTATCGCGATCAGTTGGGAGATAAAGTGGAAGAAAATAAACTGTAAATCAAGGTGATGCTGGGAGAAGTATATATCAGAAACCTCCTATCCAGTCATCTATATCTGTTTCCAGTTTCAAGCTGATCGCCTGTCCGCTTATCGGGTGCTCGAAGACCAACTCTTCTGCCCGCAACTTCAGCTCTCCCCTACTCTTTCCGTACAAGCTATCGCCGACAATAGGTGCTGCCAATCCTCTGGTATGAGCTGCGTGAACCCTCAGCTGGTGGGTGCGCCCGGTCAGCGGGAAGAACTTGACCAAACAGCGGCCATCGGAATAGCGCTTTACGATCTCATACCGGGTGATAGCCGTTTTACCTCCGTTTTTGACAACGATCTGCCTGGGGCGGTTCAGGTAGTCAAAACGCATAGAGAGTTCGATTGTACCTGAATTCTGCTCGATATCTTTTTCCAGCAGAGCCAGGTAGGTTTTCTTGACGTTTCGGTCGGCAAACTGAGCCTGGAGTTGTTTGTAGGCTGCTGCGGTTTTTGCCAGTAGGAGTATGCCGCTAGTCTCCATATCGAGCCGATGCACACTGTAAGGAGCCGTTTCATCAGGTCTTTGTGCTTTTAGCCTCAGCCAGACCGAATCTTCCAGCTCGCGCCCGGGCACACTCAGCAATCCTGCTGGCTTGTCGATGGCCAGTAAGTACTCGTCTTCGTATATGATGTGAAGTTCCTGTTCCGGAATAGACTGCAATAGCGGGTTGGCCTCTAGCTCCATTCCGGCGAGCATGTGTGTGAGTATGGGTTCGCATTTACCTCTGCAAGCCGGATAGTACTGCCCATGATGTCGAATGAGGTCTGGCGGTGATTGTCCCCACCAAAATTCGGCCATACACAGTGGTTTAAGCTGGTGCAAAAAAGCATATTGCAGCAGTTTTGGCGCACAGCATTCACCCGCCCCTGATGGTGGTACCTGGAGGGGCGTTTCTGCAAATATCTCCCCTACCCCTTTTGATTTCCCCTGGTAATTGAGAAATGTATATTGCTCGAAAAGCCGATTCTGTAACTCAGCAGATTTGCGCTTACGGCTTTGGCGAAGTCGATTGATTTCGTTTTCATAGAGATTTACCCAGGCCTGAGCACGAGCCACTAGATTGCGGGTGTATCGCTTGAGGTCGCGCTCGCGGTAGCGCCATTGAGCGCTTTCTTCGCGAAGCTTGGCTTCGAGTGCAGAGATTTCTGTCGGCCTTGCCTGCAAACGTCTGTGGTCTCGCTCTGCCTTGGCGAGTTTCATTTGCTGGCGATGGCGATCTAACAGCGCCTGGGTGCGGTGACTGACCTGCGCAAGTCTGGACCTTAAAACTTGCAGATCTGCTGATGATTCCAGCTCGTCTACGCAACTATTGATTCGATTGAGTTCTTCTTCACCTGCTTTGAAAAAACTCTTCTGCCCATATAGATCATAAACCGGCGGCACAAAGGGCGGCAGATCGTAGGTACCTTCCAGTCGCCCGGAAAAGGCTTGCAAATAGCCTATATCACCATCGGGAGTCTGTACCACCAACACTCCGAACATCTTGCCAAGGGCATCTTCGCGCCAGTCTCCGGCACAGCCGAAGTCGTGTGTCCATTCGCGCTTGTTCAGATATGACTGAAGCTCTTGAGCAGCCCGAACTGCCAGCCGATGTGGCCGATAGTGATGGGGAAAAGTGAACTTCTCCGGCAGGTTTTCTTCCGCAGGCTGAGGGTCGAAAATCCGGTATCTGGCAGTGGACATACGGTGCAAAGGTATTGGACTATTCGGACTTCCGCTCCTTCTCCCGCCAGTTCAATATGTGTTTTGGAAAGTTGCCTTTGGAGAAGTTAGATCATTGATTTAATAGATTAATTTTCCTCCTGTATGGCACTCAATAATTGTACTGCGAGCTCGTCCATAAACTGTGACTCATCTACTATTTTTTCAAGTAAAGGCTTTGCTTTATCTATATCATTGTCTTTCAGATATGCCAAGCCCAGCACCCAATCTATTTCCTGCACAAGCTCAGGCACCTGATTGCTAAGGCTAGCTAGGCGCTCGATGGTGCAGGCTGTATTTGCAGGCGTCTGACGCAGACAACTTATTCCCCAATAAAACTGATCATAGGCATTCAGACTATCCATAGCCGCTAATTGCTGCCAATTGGCGAGTGCCATATCGAAATCAGCACGACTGTAGGCAGCATAGGCTTTACTTCTTAGATCACTTACCTGTCCAGCTCCTTTTCTAAAGACTATTTGATCTGCCATAATCGGCAATTCCTCGATGTAACTAGCAGTAAGCTCTCGATAGGTATTTCCATCCGAAAATTGAAACCAGGAAAATAGCGCTATAAGAATTGCGATAGATGCTGCTATAGCGAAATAGCGAAACCGGTTCTTGCCTAACTTACTTGAGGGTTTTACTTTTCTTTTAACGCCATATTTCGTCCGCAGAGTAGCTTCCCACCTTTGGCGTGTTTCCGCATCCAACTGTTTGCTGACCATCTCTTTGGTGAACTGTTCCATCTCGTTCTGACCCATATCTCCTTTGATAAATCGCTCTAAATCGCTCATGGTATACTTTCTTCTCTTCAATTGTAGATTATGAATGCTGCTTAAAGAATTGCCTCAGCTTTTCTACACAGCGCTGCTTTTGCTTGCGCAACGTAGCTGCGGGCATCTCCCATTTTTCAGCTATGTCTTTTATCTGAGCATTGTCGTAGTAGACTTGGCGCAAGAGGTTTTTGCATCGGTCTCCTAGCTTATTCCAGGCCTGACTGATCTGAGCACGCTCCTCTTCATCTAGCCCAAAAGTCGGTTCCATCAGAAAGGATTGTGCTGCCTTTTGCTTCTCGACAGAAGGAGCTCGACCTATCTCTTTTAAATATATATGACTGGCTTGCTGGGTAAAGAGAAACCTAAGGTTGCCGTAGCGAATTTTTCCTTCCACGAGTCTTCGGCGAAAGGCCAGCAGCGCATCCATACTTACGTCATAAGCCTTCTCGTAAGGCAGCTTGTATTGACGTTGCAAGTATCGAATACAGGACTCAAAATGCGCAAGGAATATGCGCTCGAACAGAGATTCGTCCCCCTCGCTGAGCTGAAGTCTGAGGGTATCGAACTCGTGCTCGGTGAGCCCAAAGTTGTTGTTTAGTACAGTTGATGATGTCATAGTACAGCGTAGCTTGACTTTCGCATTACATGCGAAAGTCAAGCTACGGAATTATTGCGGTTCAACTCTTAAAGCGAATAGGTTTTACTATTGGAATGGATCCTGTTCTAGATGGGTCATAAAATCTTCAATAGGTTCGGTAATAATTAAGTTTGGCGATTGAACACCTCCACCTCCTATGGTCGGCGGTAAACAATGGCTTACTGGCTGATGAAATTTAATACTACCTATTGGATATAAAGGATTATTAGGGTCAGTACCCATCAGGAGTGTCTCAGTGGTAAACACATGACCGAGTCCATG
>JBCDFE010000370.1:0-3535 GCA_039178745.1 Bacteroidota bacterium
CTTTAGACTAGGACTATCTAGAGTTTTGGCTACCTTCAATAGCCTACAAAAAATGATGAGGAGATTCGGTCAAATCTACAGGTGGGAACCACCGCCCGATTGGGCATTTGTCTAGCAGTGTAATGAGATTGCCTTAGTTTTTCACCAACCAGACTTATCGAATGTTAATACTATGTATCTATTCAGCTACACCAATCGAAAATGGGGACTGCTAGCTGAATGGCCAATCAGAGAAAACAACCTGGTAGGAATAGACCACGTACATTCTCATTCTAAAGATAGCCTAATGATAAGGACAATGGACCAAGAAGCCATTATGACCGACTCTATAATTCCGATCAATAGCCCGTATTATTCTAATTGGGCCTTTGATGTAGTTCAGAATTAAATTAGGGTTTACAGAATTGGATCAATCAGACTCGACTATCTCAGCTCTCAATAATGGGGTAACCATATAATACCGCTCTGACTATTGCCAGATAGAGGTTGGTTATTTCAACTTATCTCTCAGGTACACAAACGCATCTTCACAATTTTCAAAAATGTCTTCAAGGGGAACTAAGTCTGGAATGATGTCGATTTTTTCCATCATGGACCGGGGCTGCCCTTGCAGGCCGGTAAATACGACTTCGACATCTTCTTTGCGCAGATCCAGAATGACATCTTCTAAGGCATACAAGCCAGACTGATCCATGTAGGGGACGCGCTCCATGCGAATGATGATGGCTTTCAGATCATTGGATATGCGCTTGACCTCATCTTTGAAATAGGAAGTAAAGCCGAAAAAGAGTGGGCCTTCGATGTGCTTGATGATGACTTTATCCTTGTAGGCATTGTAGAATTCTTGCTCATCTTGCCATGGCTTGAAGTCATCGAGCTCATCGAGGAAGCGGGCTTGTAATCCTTGTTCTCCCAGGTCGCCTGCTTTTTTCATAAACAATAGGGAAGCCAGGGCAACACCTATACCTACTGCTTGTATCAGGCTGCCGAAAGTGGTAATAAGCAGTACGATGATCAGGACAACTGCGTCTGCTCTTGGAACGGCAACGAGATGCTTTAAGCCTTTGAAGTCTATGATCTTAAATCCGATGGGAATCAGCAGTCCGGCTAATACAGATAATGGAATGTGAGCCGCCAACTGGCCCAGTCCCAATAGTACGGCCAGCAAGAATAGTCCATGTATGGTGCCGGACAAACGTGTTTTTCCACCGGCGTTGATATTGACGACTGTCCCCTTGGTTGCCCCGGCTCCGGGTATACCACCAATAATGCCGGCCAACATATTGCCTATGCCCTGACCAATCAATTCGCGATTGCTGTTGTGCTTGGTCTTAGTCATATTGTCAGCGATGACCGATGTGAGTAGAGAGTCGATACTTCCCAATACGGCCAGCACAAGACCGTACTCCAAAATTATGGGGAAGGCCTCTCCGGTCAGCGCAGCAAAGTCAGGGATGATGATGGAGGGAAGCCCCGAAGGGATCTCACCGATAACGGGTACATCCATTTCTCCGAAATAGGCGATGAGTGTAGCGGTGATCAGGGCGACCAACGCACTAGGTATCGCTTTAGTGATCTTTGGAAATAAAAAGTAAACAACAATAGTAACGCCTCCTAATAGTATGGCTTGCACATTGGCTTCTGCGAATAGACGAGGTAAATCTTGCAAAACAGCAATGGTCGACTTTGGAGAACCAAGCCCCGCAAAGGGGAATAGTTGCAGCAGCACAATAATCAAGCCCACCCCACTCATAAAACCCGACACAACCGGATAGGGGAAGTACTTGACATAGCCTGCAATATTCAGGAAACCAAAGATAATCTGGAACAATCCGCCTATGATAAAGGCGAGCAAGATGATGCTCATGCCTGCTTCTAAGCTCCCGGTCAGCTCGATGGCTCCTGCCACCAGGGCTGCGGAGACTACGGTCATTGGACCAGTAGGACCACTGGCCTGTGTCTCTGTGCCACCGAATAGGGCTGCGAAAATACCGACAGCAATGGCACCGTACAGACCCGCCGTTGCCCCCATACCCGACTGCACACCAAATGCCAACGCCAGGGGCAAAGCGACTACGCCCGCAACCAGTCCACCGGTAAAATCTCCTTTAAGGTGGTTAAAATTGAAGTAGCTCATAGTGTTGGGTCGATTTAGTGCGGTCAAAGATACCTGACAAACCTAGATTTTGGGTTGGAGGTTTAAGTAGCAGCGTAAAGAGCTCGGACTAACACAACAAGAGCTTGCCGCCAAAAGTGGAACGTCTAAGCACTACATATCAAAGATCGAGAACAATAAGTCTGGGATCGAACTATCGACGCTAACCCGAATTATAGAAGGCGGCTTTGGAAAAAAGATGGTGCTGAAAATCACCTGATTGTGTCAACGCGATCATCATTTTTCTACTTCATAATAAGGCTCTGATCCAATTGATCGGGCTATTGCCAGAAGAGAGGGAGGGAGCAAGAAATATTATTTCAAACATTTTGTTGCATTAAATTATTTTATCATATATCTTTGCGGTAGAGCTTGAGTCATGTAGCCCTCTACTAGCGGTGAATTGCTCAGAGCTTAGTGTTGTCAGTCATCCCTGCTCGCTACGTCAATACAATTTGATTTTACCTGGCTTTGGTCCAATGGGCCAGAACCGGGCATAGAGTTGCAAATACAATGAGAAAAACTACGCGAGCGACTGCCTCAGGGGGCAGCGAATGGAATAAGTATGGACTTTGCGAAGTGGAGAAAGGGAAGAGATATTAGTTATGTATATCGCCCAGACTTACTTCTCCCTTAGGTTTGGCCTGCTCTCGCCGGAGCAGTTGGTTGCTGCTGCACAAGAGCATGGCCTGAGCAGGCTGGTACTGGCTGACATCAATAATGTATCTTGCGCGGGCGAGTTTGTAGCGCGCTGTAGGCAGGCAGGTATACAGCCTATACTAGGTATAGACTTTCGCACGCCAGACTACCAGCCGCTCTACTATGGGATAGCACATAATGACGAGGGATTTCGGGAACTGACCGAACTATTGAGTAGACACTCACTGAGCGGTCGGCCTTTACCCATGGTGCCTCCACCCATGCAGCACGTATCTATCATCTATCGCAAGCGACCGAAGGCTATAGAACATTTCAGGTCCAACGAATATCTGGGCATAAGAGCTGAAGACGCCAGTCGCTTACGCAGCTCAGGACTGCTGGCATACAGAAACAAATTAGTGGCCTATCAACCCGTTAGCTTCCTGACTGACGGAGACGAGTACGATACTCACCGCGTGCTGCGCGCTATAGATCGCAATACACTGATCAGCAAGATAGATGTGGATGACTGCGCGAGAACAAGCGACTTTTTTGTGGGAACTGACGACCTGCGGAAGTCCTACTCGACCTATCCATTTCTGCTGAAAAATGCACAACGCCTACTGGCGAGATCGGCTATAGAGCTGCCCAACGGCAGGCAGAACAATCGAAAGTACTTCAGTGGCAGTGCCGAAGATGACTTTGCGCTATTGAAAAAACTGGCTGAGTCTGGTTGCCGAA
>JBCDFE010000371.1:0-3521 GCA_039178745.1 Bacteroidota bacterium
CGAAAGTTAGATTCAAATCGCCCAGATCCCTATTTTACCATTTCCAAACCATCAACCTAAACCCATAGATGCTACCTTTGCGCTTATGCCAATTTCTAAATATGAAGCGCGGGGTGTATCCGCTACTAAGTCAGAGGTACACGCGGCCATAGCGGGCTTGGACAAAGGTCTTTATCCCAAAGCTTTTTGTAAAGTCCTGCCGGATATCGTGGCTGGAGATCCCGAATACTGTAATTTGATGCATGCGGATACCGCAGGTACAAAAACCAGTCTCGCCTATCTATATTGGCGTGAAACCGGAGATCTGAGTGTTTGGTCGGGTATCGTTCAGGATGCTATGGTCATGAACCTCGATGATATGGCCTGCGTAGGCGCGACAGATAATATTTTAATATCGTCGACTATCGGTCGCAATAAAAGCTTGCTACCTGCGGAAGTCCTAAAAACGATCATACAGGGCGCCAAAGAGTTTGCAGATCGTATGCGCAAGCACGGAATTGGGCTGCACCTGAGTGGTGGAGAGACAGCGGATGTGGGCGACATCGTGCGCACCATAGATGTGGGTTATACCACTTTTGCTCGTCTGAGAAGAGATCAACTAATCGTCAATGATATTCGCCCTGGTTTGGTGTGTGTAGGCTTAGCCAGCTACGGGCAGGCGACCTACGAAACGGAATACAACGGCGGGATGGGTAGCAATGGACTGACCAGTGCACGCCACGATGTGCTACATCATGATTATGCTGCCAAGTATCCGGAGAGCTATGAGCCGACACTGCCCGAAGAGGTTGTCTATCAGGGCAGTAAACGGCTGACAGATGCGGTAACAATCAACGAACAACTATCCATGCCCGTAGGTAAGCTGATTCTATCGCCAACGCGTACCTACCTGCCAGTCATTAAACAGATGCTGAGTGATAAAGCTGGTTTGCGCAAGCAAATAGGTGGTATGATCCACTGTACGGGCGGAGGCCAAACCAAAGTGGTCAAGTTTTTGGGCAATGCGCGTGTAGTCAAAGATAAGCTCTTCTCGCCGCCACCCCTTTTTCAGCTCATACAAGATGAAAGCGGAACGGCAGAGCGCGAAATGTATCAGGTCTTTAATATGGGACACCGACTGGAGGTTTACCTGCCTGAGACCTACGCACATAAGTTGATAGACCTGGCTAACGACTTCGATATAGCGGCAAAAGTGGTCGGTTATGTGGAAGAAGCAGAAAAAGCCGAGGTGAAAATTGTTACGGAATTGGGTACATACCATTACAGTGAGTGAAACTGTTGATCTATAGTTGAATCAAATCTCAATCTGCATGCGATTTCTACCGTGGCTAATCCTCTTTGTGTCTGCCTGCCAATCTCCTGATCAGTCGAGCTCGACTACTGAAACAGCGGAAGAACTTCAGGTACCCGAAGATTTTGTCGAATTCTACGAGCTTTTTCACAGCGATTCTGCCTATCAGATGGCACACATTCAGTGGCCACTGCAAGGTATACCCAGCAATGATTCCCTAAGGGTGCCGGGTTTTGCCTTCCAAGCGAAAGACTGGAGCTTGCATCGAGTTTTTGACCCGGCAGAATCCGGCTATCGATCAGAGTTTGAAATGATGACCGAAGATCTGATCATAGAGCGCATCAACGATCGCCAGGGGCGTTATGGACTTGTCAGGCGGTGGCTGCGCAATGCAGCCAGCGAGGAATGGATGCTCATTTATTATCAGCAGCCTATGCCTTTAGCCGGGTAGGGGGCTCAGCTTTTAGTAGGCTCTACTTTGTCTTCGCCTTGCTTTTCGAGTATCTCTTTGAGCTCCGAAATTTGGCTTTGTAGCGTATCTATCTTCTTCTCTAGCTCTGCATTGTTGTCCATCGTCATTTCATCCACGAAAACGGCATTGGCCAGACTTAGGCCAAATATGCCTCCCAGTAAAACGATGAGAGCGAAGTAAAAACGAGTCAGACCGATGGTAATGGCCGAGTCAGTGTTTTCGGCAATAACTGCAGGAATCTCATTCCAACCCTCCATAGTAAATAACTGGAAGATGGAGTACAAACTCATCAGTGGGTCACCAAAATAGTCGGGCGAGAGTTTGGCGTAAAAGTGGCAGGTTACGAGCGCTAAAAGGAATAGCAGAAAGAAGAGCGCACCCAATACAAATACCGAGGCTTTGAGTGCTCTGCCCAGGCCATTGAGCACTGAATCGATATTGGGTACAAACCGAATGAACCTGATGATGCGCACGAGCCTGAATAGGCGCAGCAAAATCAATAAGTTGGTATCTGGCAGGTTTCCGTAGCTGGCAAATAAGACAGGCAGGCTGCCCAAAACGATAAAAAAGTCGAACCTATTCCAATTGCTGGCAAAGTACCCTTTCCAACCCAGCTCTTTAAGCTTGACAATCGCCTCGACGATAAAGAAGAGGATGAACACATGGTCTATAAACTCCAGCCACCAGTTGTGCTCTAGGCTGGGGAAGTACAGCAGGAAAATGACAAAGGCATTAATACCAATGGCACTTAAGATAATGATGTCGTTGAGGAAGAGTCGCTTCAACATAGCTGTATGATCACGGAGGCGCAAAAATAGCACCTCATCCGGCCAACTCCAATACCGGCTCGTTTTTTGGCCAATCTACAAAGCGCTTCAGTCTGTAGCTGCTCAGTCGATTGTGGTAATAGTACAGCATTTTGAAGCTTTTGCTGACTACGCGCTTTTTCTTATCGTAGTACAATGGATTGTCTATGTGGTAGTTGCCCATGCTTTTGATGCCCTCCTGAATGACTGCCCCTACACCTTTCCGTACTTCTGGGCTCAGTTTTATCCTATCCTGGGCTTCCAGATCAAAAAGCACAGCTTGCAACTGACCAACAACAGTATGTAGCGTATGCCTGTTGAAGGCAAATTCTTCGGCCGGTAGCCTGAGCAGACCGAATAGATCCAGCTTTGGATAGGCTTTTTCGAGGCATATAAAAGCGGCATAAGACACCAAATGACTTGCCAAGACGACATTGTCTGCGTGAAAGCGTTCGAGGATTCTTTCACCTAAAATGCGGGTGTATTCTTGTTCTCGCTGCAAATTTTTAGATACCCGGCCGTCTGCTGCCAGGAAATAGTCTTTAGTATTGATCTGTTGGTCTCCTTGATAGCTATCCCCATTGTCATCGACAAAGTTGCCTAAGACATCCATCGGTTTTCCAAGAGATATGGTTAGTTGATTGCCTTTGCTAAAAAGCCCCCAGATAAATTTGATAATGGCCCTCAGTGAGTGAAAACTATCTTTAGAAGCTATATACCGCTCCTTGCCTGCTATGCGCAGATGCTGCTCGATTAGGTACTTGGCTTCCAGTACGAAGGGATAGCTCAGTATGACGGGTACGATAAAGATCTTTTGGTCGGTTCCGCGCTCATAGTGAATGCGCTGTGCCTCTATAGCTGTACCCACCAAGCCCAGTTTCAGTTTGGTTTCGATAGCTCCGGATCTGGATCGGGTGCCCCCTGGAAAAAATAGATTGGGCACTCCCCTCAA
>JBCDFE010000372.1:0-3436 GCA_039178745.1 Bacteroidota bacterium
GAGCAACAATGTCGAAGGCGGATTCTTATTCGTTACCACTCCTGAATTAGATAGAATTTTTAATATTGAAATGGGCCAGGGGCGCTTTTGGAGCCCGGCCGAATACTATAGCGGTGCCGATAAAATGCTGCTGGGTTACGAGGTGGCCAAAGAACTGTTTGGTGCCTTGAATCCCATTGGTAAAGAAATTAAAATGCAAGGCCGACGGTTTGAAGTAATAGGTGTGCTGGCCGCTTCCGGCGATGAGCTGATCAATCCGCTAGACTTCGACGATGCTATCATCGTTAGCTACAACAATGCCAGTCGGTACATAAACCTTCGCACCAGTGATCGATGGGGAGGAACGCTGGCCGTGAAGGCCAGAGCTGGTGTCAGCTTGGAACAATTGCAGGATGATGTTAGAGGAACCATCAGGCGGGAACGGAGGCTGAGACCCAAGGAAGACGATAATTTCAGCATGAACCAAATGTCGATGGTTGCCGATCAGCTAGAGGGCTTTTTTGGCGCGCTTAGAGGTGTGGGCTTCATCATCGGGTTCTTATCCATTTTGGTAGGTGGGGTGAGTGTAGCCAATATCATGTTTGTAAGCGTCAAGGAGCGAACCAGCCTTATAGGTGTGAAGAAAGCCCTGGGCGCCAAAAAATATGTGATCCTGATCGAATTCCTCATAGAGTCGATCATACTGTGTCTGATTGGTGGGCTTATCGGCTTGTTCCTGGTTTATGTCATCACGGCAGGCATCAGTCAAGCCATTCCATTCAATATTACACTCGACTTTGGGAATGCGATGATAGGTATCGTACTATCTGCGATTATTGGTATCGTATCGGGTATGGTACCGGCATTGCTAGCTGCTAGGTTAGATCCCGTAGAGGCTATGCGAAGTTGAGGTGCTCTTTTCGTCTGCCTGTATAGTAGGCTGATCGGAAATCTTTGTTTGATGATCGAGTGTAAGGCTTTTGATGTCACATCATAAGATTGAGTATATCTTCATCAACTGGAATAACTTCAAGAGGCTGCCTTTCCGGTTCGGTTTCTTCCTTGATTAATTTTTCTACCAGCTTAGACAGACTTGTACCTTTCTGCCTAGCGTATGCCTTCCCTTTTTCAATAACTGATTTGTCTAAGCTTAAAGTCAATTTTGTCGAGGACATGAATCAAGATGTTACGTATATGTAATTAAATATACGTATAATTAGTTTCATCTCATCATTTGGTAGTATTCCACAACCTGCTCGTCTACCAGCAGATCTCGTAGCCTCAGTTTTTTGCTAAGTATAATGCCTTCCAATGTGCGGCAGCGACTGAGTGCTACGTAGGTTTGTCCGTGCTCGAAGGCTCCTCTGCCCATATCTATGATCACCCGATCAAAAGTTTTCCCCTGGGCCTTATGAATGGTGACAGCCCAAGCGAGTTTGAGCGGCAACTGTCTAAAGGTTCCAACAGCTTCCGTACTGATTTGGCTGGGGTCATCTTCCTTTACATTATAGCGTAGTATCTCCCATTCTTCGACACCAATGGCTACTTCTTTCATCTGTTCTCCTGATCCGAAAACTACCGTTGCTTCATTTTTATCGCAAGCAGTAACCAAACCGATGCTCCCGTTAACAAATCTACGCTCAGGATCATTTCTTATTGCCATGACCTGAGCGCCTACCTTTAAATTGAGCACCGCCGGTGCTGGGTACAGTTTTTCGGGAAAGTTTCCTTTGACTTCGGCCAGATAAATTTGTGCAGGATTGGGATTAGCGGCCAGCTCTCTAAGATTGATGCCTTTGACCGTAGCATTTCTGGCTGCCAGAGTCAGATATGATAAGCCCGATGGATCGAAATCTGGCATAAATCGTTGGTTGAGTTCTGCCAGATCGTCTTCGTCTGCACTGGCCAAACGGATGGATTCGAGCAACCTCAGAAACCGCCGATTGGTTTGTCGATACACCTGCTCCAATTCGATCATTTCGAGTTCCACTTCATCGAGTGCATGCGCGGCAAAGAAGTATGCGGAAGGGTAATATTCGCGAAAATACTGTCGCTCGGCCTGGCTGCTTACTACTGGTGGCAATTGAAATAAATCTCCGAACAAAATGACCTGAACCCCTCCAAATGGGCGAGGGATGCCCCGGTGGAGGCGTAGCGACTTATCTATGGCATCCAGTACATCTGCCCTGACCATACTAATCTCATCGATGACCAGGGTGTCTATTTTCTCGTATAGCCGCTGATACCGACGATTGATCTTAATATCCTTAGTCTGAATCAATCTGGGTGGAAAGCCAAAGAAAGAATGAATCGTTTGTCCTTTTACATTGAGTGCCGCCACACCAGTAGGCGCCAGAACGACAAGTCGCTTGTTCGTCGTTTGGCGAAAAAGGCGTAGCAGAGTTGATTTTCCAGTTCCCGCTCTACCCGTAACAAATAGATTTCCTCCTTCCTCCATGCGATCGAGCGCGTAGGTAAAATCTGGAGTAAGTTGAAAGATGGGAGGCATGTCCATGTAAGTCAAAGATAGTAGCTTATCAGGACTGAACAAGATGCCAATATTTAGCTGGAATACTTCGACCGCTCGTTTTTATCCCAAAGTCCCCATCTGGTGCCAACTTCGCCCTCTTGTACTACTTTCCATGATTCGTCGAAAGAGGAGAAGTAATAGCAGGCCACTTGCTTTTCCTTTGCCCAATGCTGCACATTTAAAAAATACTTGATGGCGTTGTATTCATTGGGCTGAGCTGCCTGCACCGATTGACCCTGACTTGGCCAACCCGTTTCGGTAATAATTACCTCTTTCCCCTGGGCTGCTCCTTGAACCAGATTATACATTTGATCCAGATAGGCCAGTGCGTAGTTTTCATCGGCTCCTTCCCAGAATGGATAGCAATTGATGAGTATGACATCACAGTGATTGGCTAGACCCGGAACTTCCAGAAACTGGTAGTAAGCATCTACATAGCCGATGGGTATATGATCGGGTATTCGGCTTCTGGCTTCCTTTAGGTAAGCGATGATCTCAACTGCCGAAAGTTCTTTGCGCAGCAATACCTCATTGCCTATCGTAGCGATATCTACCAAACCCTCTTCGGCAAGTTTCACCAACTCATTAATTTCCTGCTCATTTCGCCGTTTATCATTGCTAATCCAGGCTCCAACCATGGTCTTTAAACCTTTTTCACGAGCTATGCTCGGAATCATTTCGTTACCCTCTGTACAAGAGAAAGATCTTATACTGCTCGTGTAAGGCTGAATAATGTCGATGCGGCGGCGAATTTGCTCTTCTGTCAGTATGTCTCCAGCTCCCTGACCCTCTACGTAAGGGCTGAAACACAATCCGTGTATTCCTTTATTTATTGTTTGGGTAAATATCCGGCGCAGTTCTGGCAAGGAACTACTTTTCAAATTTAACCCACTAACCACATCCAGCTTAGACTCATCCTCACTGAGC
>JBCDFE010000373.1:0-3373 GCA_039178745.1 Bacteroidota bacterium
CGAGAGCATGAGCGCTATTCCTATGACCGGTTATAAATTGGCACCAAGCTACGAGGTAGCCGATGCTACACCTGATTATGTTGTGAGCATGGGCATTACCGCAGAATCTGTTGCTCATAAGTACAACATCACCCGCGAAGCTGCCGATGCTTTTGCTGTCCGGAGCCACGAGCGTGCTGCTGCTGCGATTGACGGTGGTCTCTTTTCACCGGAGATCGTACCCGTAGAAGTCACCGAAGTTATGGTCAAGGACGGTAAGCGGGTCGAACATGCCCATACCGTAGATACTGACGAGGGGGTCCGAAGAGGTACGAGCATGGAGGCACTTGCTCGTTTGCGTCCCGTCTTCCGCCAGGGGGGGCAGGTAACGGCCGGCAACTCCAGCCAGACCAGCGATGGCGTAGCCTTTACCCTGGTGATGAGCGAAGAAATGGTTAAGCAGCTCAACCTAGAGCCTATTGCGAGACTTGTGAGTTGTAGCGTTGGCGGCGTCGATCCGCTGTATATGGGTATTGGTCCATGTGTGGCCATTCCAAAAGCACTGAAGCAGGCCGGTCTGAAGTTGAATGACATTGATTTAGTAGAACTCAATGAAGCATTCGCTGCTCAGTCTTTGGCTGTTATCCAGGAAGCGGGACTCAATCCAGACATCGTCAATGTAAATGGCGGCGCTATAGCACTTGGTCACCCACTGGGATGTACTGGAGCCAAGCTATCTATCCAGCTCCTGAATGAATTGAAGCGCCGAGACCAACGCTATGGCATGGTTACTGCTTGTGTTGGTGGTGGTCAGGGTATCGCAGGGGTTTTTGAACGGTTATAGGTGATTTTTGTTTTTCGATGGTTACATCGACAAAACAAAAGCACAATCTTATGCCTCCGGCCTTACGCATCAAGAACCTGAAAAAAGCCTACTATCAAAAGGTCGTGTTGAACAGCATTGACCTGGAGATTGCACCGGGACAAATCATAGGGTATATCGGGCCCAATGGTGCGGGGAAGTCGACCACATTGCGCATACTCGGTGGTTTGGATTATGCTTTTGATGGGGAGGTAGAAGTGCTTGGGCTGGATGTGAAAAAGAACCCACTGGAGGTTAAGGCGCGCATCGGTTTTTTACCCGAACAGGCTTCTCTGTACGATCAGCTTACGCCTCTTGAATTTTATGAGTTAGTGGGTGGATTGCACAAATTGCCCTGGGATACGGTCGAGAGTAGGGCAAGGCGATTGGAGGATTATCTGCAACTAAGCTATGCCCGCAAGCAGCGTATAGAGTCGTTTTCTAAGGGTATGCGGCAGAAGGTACTCCTGACGAGTACCCTGCTACACGACCCGGACCTGATACTACTCGATGAGCCGCTCGACGGCCTGGATGCCAATACGGTAATACGCGTTAAAAACCTGCTGGGGCAGCTGGCTGAAGAGGGTAAGACAATATTCTATAGTAGCCATATCATGGATGTGGTCGAGCGCATCAGCCATCGCATCATCTTGCTCAACGGCGGGCAAATTGTAGCTAATGGTTCCTTTGCGGAGCTGCAGCGCAAAGCCAAGCAAGGCAATCTGGAATCGCTATTTGCAGAGCTTACGGGTGGTGCCACCGACAGCAGTATTCCGCGTTTTCAACTGGATCGCGATGAATAAACTATTTCTTTGGCTTACGCGTCAGGCTGCTCCACTTTGGAGCGCCTTGGGCGCAGATCCTCAAGCCATGGTCCACATACTCCGGGCCAAGCTCAAAATTGATGATCGGGGTGGCTATGCCTTTGGCCGACAGAGTATGAATAGTAATGGAAATATGGCGTTTTTTGCCTATTTCTTTATCACTTTGTTTGGTCTCGTCCTAGTGTTTTTGCCTGCTGGTTTGGCGCATCAACCCACGGCAATGGGACTGGTGTTTTCGGCTTGGTTTGTGTTTATCGGCTTTATGCTCATCTCAGAAATGAGTGAGAGCATGTTTGATCTACGCGATCTTCAGCTACTGCTCACCAAGCCGATCAACGACCTGACTTTCAGCCTGAGCCGTGGGCTGCACGTACTGGTTTTTACTTCAAAATTTACCCTTTGCCTGGCCATAGGCCTGATCGTCTATTTCATTGTCTGGCGCGGCCCTTTGCAGCTTCTGGCATTCTTGTTTGTAGGTATTTGGGCCGCCGTTTTGACCATGAGCGCAACCCTTGCACTCTATTTAGTTCTATTGCGAAAGGTCGAAACTAGTCGTTTGCGCAAAGTCATTGGCTGGATGCAGATCATACTCGGCATCTTCTTTTTTACCCTTTACCAGCTGCCTAGTCTGCTGGATCTCGATGGACTATCCGTGTCGGATTTCAAGCTGGTAGATGACCTGAGTGCTTACTGGTTTCCACCACTATGGTTGGGTGCACTCTGGGGCTTGTTGAGCGGCTTTGCCATGGAAGTCCATGGATTGATACAAGCAGCTCTGGGTTTCGGTATAGTCATAGCAGGAGCCTGGTTTTACGTCAGTCAAAGTAAAGGATACGGGGAAAAATTGATGAAACTGAGTCTCAGCAGTACTCAAGTGCGTGAGGAGGATAGGACTTCCGCAGGTGGGAGCACCAACGATCAATCGCAAGCTCCCTCTTCTTCTACTCAAAAAGAGCTGGCGAGACCTCAGCGATATGCAAATACAGCTGGCATCTCCGGAATATTGGCCAGGTTCTTGACTCGAGATGGGGTAGAGCGTGCGTCTTTTCTTTTTCATTGGCGCATGATGATTAGAGACATGGGTTTTAAACAGCGGACTTATCCATCAATGGTCTTTGTGCCCGTTCTTTTTGCGCTGATGTTTTTTCGTGATAATGGAGGAGAAAGCGTCGATTTGGAGCGCGATGTGAGTTTTGGTGTGCTGTTGCTTTATGTTTTTACTTTTACCGTCATCGGTCCTATGATTCAGATCAAAGTGAGCGATACGCCACAGGCGGCCTGGATCTTCTACAATTTGCCCAATGGCCGATCGGGCAGCTTCAAGTATGGTCAGTTTATAGCCATCTTTGGTCAGTTTTTTTTGATTCCAGCTCTGATATTGATTCCACTTTTACTGTGGTTTGTGCCAGCTATAAGCCTTTGGGATGTTTTGCTGGCTTTAGCCAATATGGCCCTCCTTGGCCTGTTTTTGCAGTCTCTGGAATCTTCGGCGCCTTTCTCTACGAGTAAGGAGAATATGCAAGGCAAGGCCATAGGTCCAACCTTTGCTACTATGTTCCTAATTGGCATGTTGGGCTTTCTGCACTGGATACTGGCTGGGTTTGCTTGGGTTCTGGTAGGTGCTTCTCTACTTATGTGGGCGATTTTGATAGCGGTCGTCACTAATCTTAGGCGTTCTTGAATTAACTAATCATGGTGATTGTATTTA
>JBCDFE010000374.1:0-3328 GCA_039178745.1 Bacteroidota bacterium
AAAAAGTAGTAGCATGGACTGGCCTGGACTTTTTATTCTTTTTATACACAACCTCTCGAAAAAAAATAGTTGAGAAGTATTTGAGTGGATTGTTAAATATTCGGTATAGCTTGGAAGATGTCGATAGCTTTTGTTGAGACAATAGCTTCTTGTGAAGTTTGTCATACATTATTTCGAAAATTAGGATTGTGAAGATAGAGGTTTTCTATTCGCCAATCATTCTAAATCTGTATGAAGTACCTAGACAAAGTCATTAGAAATTGGCGGACTCAAGTTAGCGGCCGATATGTACGAGAGCGAGATAGCGTACTGGATATAGGCTGCTTCGATGGCTACCTGTTCAGAAAGTTTGAGCAGAAAAAGTTGACCAATTGTATAGGTGTAGACCCGCTGTTGGACGAGGATATCCATACCGAAAACTATCAATTGTTGAAGGGGAACTTTCCTGATGCCTTGCCAGCAGACAAGAAATTTGATACCATCACGATGCTGGTCGTTTTAGAGCATATACCCCGTAGTCAGCAAAACAACCTAAGCGAAGAATTTTATGGACGATTAAATGATAAGGGTCGCGTAATCATTACTGTCCCATCTCCGGCTGTGGATAAGATACTCGATGTGCTGATGACATTGAAGTTGATAGATGGCATGTCTCTGGATGAGCACTTCGGATTTCACCCGAACGAGGTTATCGACTTGTTTCAGGAAGATCAATTCACCCTGCTTAGTAGAGAGAAGTTTCAGTTTGGATTGAATAATCTTTTCGTTTTTGAGAAAGTGAGCTAAGCCTATCTAAGCAGTTCTAGCAAGAAGCCCGTAATCGCCAGCTGTATACTCAGCATAACCAAAAATGCGCCTGGAATAACTAGCCTAAGCGTTTGACTGGGATCTAACTCGCTAAAGCCAGTCTGACTCCAGAAAAAAACACTGTAAACAATCAATCCACCTCCAAAAAGCAGTAGCAGTCCGCCGAGACGAAGACTATTCTCTAATACAAAAAGCTTCGACCACCATGGCATTTTTTGAGGTGGGGGCAGGTATCCTTTGTTTACACCGTATGCTTTGGAAAATACGTAGATGCTCATCAACTGAAAGCCTATGAAACAGAAGGTAGCGGCTATCAATAGAGTATGTACGTCGAAGACAACAGCTCCAATACTCGGACTGGAACCGATGAGTGTAAGGGTCAATAATAAACCTATGATAAAGATGACCAGCCCAGGGTAAAGCAGTGACCAGGCTGGGCTGTAAATCAGTAAAAATTTAAGGTGGCGCCATCCGTCTCGCCAAGTATTCAGGTGGGGCGGGCGGTCTCGACCGTCTGGCGAGAGGGTAGTAGGAACTTCTCGAATATCAATTCCAGCTAGGGATGATTTAACCACCATTTCGCTGGCAAACTCCATGCCCGAGGTCTTGGGGTTGATCTCCAGCATACGTTCTCGGTGGAAGCCTCTCAAACCACAGTGAAAGTCGCCTACTGGTATCTTGAAGAACAAGCGACCGATCAAGCTCAGCACGGGGTTGCCTAAGTAGCGATGTAGAAACGGCATGGCTCCTTTTTCGATGCCGCCTTTAAATCGGTTGCCCATGACCAATTCGCCGCCATTTCTCAATTCTTGTACGAAGGGCATCAGTCGGCTAAAATCATAGCTGTCGTCAGCATCGCCCATGATGACGTATTTCCCTTTAGCATCGGCTATTCCCCCTCTTAAAGCAGCCCCGTAGCCCTTCTCGGGAACGTGAACGACTCGAGCACCTTCGGCCTTGGCAATGGAAACAGAGCTATCTGTGCTGCCATTATCAGCTATGAGCACTTCACCAGTTACACCTTCTCTTTTCATGAAGTCCCTAGCTTTTCTGATGCAAGTAGCTAGGGGCGCAGTTGCGATTTGACACAACCCCTTTGATTTGAAAATGACGGCTGGACGTTACATTTTGTGGGTGTCTAAATCCATAAGAATGAACGACCCAACCATCATTACAAAGATATCTGAGTTCTTCAATAACTCTCTACTTTCTGCCCTGAGAGCACCTTTCGATCTAATTTTGGAAGGCGATTTGCACCAAGGCGAGCATCTTATCATGAACTCCGTACTCTCTTTGCACGACTATATTTTAGGGCTGTTACTTCCAGCGGCTGCTCGCAGATATAATGAAGACCATGAGGCCCCGCAAGGCTGCTCCCAGCGCTTACGTCCCCATTCGATCTGCCTATGTACGGGCACCACAGTTGAAGTTTGTAGTCCATACTATCACCGCGTGTCGGCCGATTATAACCAAGGCCGACGTCCACTGTTAGGTCACTGGAATATCGTTGGTCAGGCTAGCCCACTTTTGTGTGACCGCACAGCTTTCATGGCTATGATAGCGCCTTCCTACGAGCTTGCTAATCAAGGGCTTAAAAAATTTAGTGTAGACATTTGTACGTCTTCAACTCGCAAGATCACCACCTTGTTAGCTGATCGTTGTAACGAAGTCGGCGAACAAAATTTGATTGTTCCCAAGGGCTTTACTCTGGCCGATAAACGAGTCGTTATCAGTCTGGATGGTGGTCGAAGCCGGCTTCGAGAGTACACCGGAGAACTCAATGAGCGAGGGAATCCAAGATACGCTACCCCGTGGCGAGAACCCAAGCTATTTGTAATTGATATACTAGACAAAGAGGGAAGACCCGATAGGCATGAGTTACCCATATATGGCTGTCGATTTGCTGAGCACGATGTGCTGGAAAACTTACGTACCTATCTGCACAAGTTTCACATTGGCCAAGCCCAGCAGGTTCAGCTAATTGCTGACGGAGCGACCTGGATATGGAAAGAGGTCCCGGACTTGCTCACCGGGCTAGGGGTTACAAAAAATAACTTGGTGCAGACATTAGACTACTATCATGCTTCCCACTACGCACATGAAGTGGTGAAAAATATGCCTCGAAGAATCAGTCAAAAAAAGCGAGCGGAGTTGCTCAATTCTTTTAAGTCGCTACTTGACAAAGGTAATCCGGCTAAGGTTGTAGAGGAAATCGTAAGTGTATACAAACGCCCCGGAGAAATTATTAAGCGTTATATCAACTACCTTCGCAAACATATCGAACGGATGCAATACGCTCACTATAAGGAACTTGGGCTCATGTGTGGAAGCGGCATCATCGAGTCTGCCGTGCGGCGGATAATTAATTTGCGCTTCAAGAACAGTTCCACCTTCTGGAATCAGCCGAGCTTAGAAAAGCTATATTTCCTGCGCGGTGCTTTGCTTTCAAAACGTTGGGATATCGTGATGAATAACCTGTTCAAACCAGCCTAAACTATTGTGTCAAATCGCAATTGCACCC
>JBCDFE010000375.1:0-3298 GCA_039178745.1 Bacteroidota bacterium
CCAGAGTTTATAGCAGAAAGGATATAGAATGGTAGTTCGAGTGTAGACGCCAAAATGCGAGCCAGGGTTGTTTTGCCAACGCCGGGTGGACCCCACAAAATGAAGCTGGGGATGCGTTTGGCAGCGACCGCTCTTTGCAGTACTGCACCCTGACCAATCAGATGATCTTGCCCCACATACTGGTCCAGGGTCTTGGGGCGCATACGTTCTGCTAATGGTTGCACAGCTTTTTGCTCAAATATAGTGGAGTAAACTTGTTTGCGAGTTTGAAGGAGACCAACGTTTTGTATCTCAATCACGTCTCACTCAAAAAACTCCACTCAAACTAAAAGCTACCAATATGAAAGCTATACTTTTTGCCCTCCCTGTTCTTGCCCTTTGCCTGACCGCTTGCGGAGAGGATGACGAGCCGAGACTCCCTTATCCCATCGATCCGCAATACATCAATTTCCAGGCACCAGAGGTGGGACAGTACAATGAATACGAATCGAAATTATTCACCTGTGGTGAATTCGATGCAGAGACCAGAGCATTGATCAAGTGGGAAGTCATAGCCGTTACAGACTCAGAGGTCCAGATCAGGGAGACCAGCGATGGTGAAGAAATTACCGTTTTCACGGCCGATCGCCTCGAAGAAGGATGGTCGATTAGCGCCGAGGATCGAGTGCGGTCCAACATGCTCTTTTTTTATGGAGACGACCTGATTCGGGTAAATGCACCAACTACTGCTGAAGTAGAACAGCAAGATTGTGTCTTTTTTGATGGCCAAGATAAGTTTACCGGTGAATACGTGGCCAGAGCTGAAGAGTTCATCGTCGGCGATTTTGGTCTTCGTGATATGAAGGTCGTTAGTTGCGTCCCAACCATTCTGGACCTGGATGGGTATCTGCTTTATAATGAGTATACCCTATGGGCGTCTTTTTCTGCCAATAACTTTTCGGAAGAACCTTTCGTGCAAGCCTTCTTCCTGAAATAATTTTTGCCACTAGTTCAGTAGTAGAGGAAAATGTATTTTCGGCCCTAGTTCTAAAGTACATTTTCTTTTACTACAACTGGTCATCATGCGTTTCTCACTGCTTGCTTTTCTATTTTTTACCCTCTCTTTTTGTCCGGCCCAAAGCAACGAAGGCTGGGCCATCTCCGCCGAAGACATCGACCCCGATAATTATTATGGCATCACGGTAGCTAACGGAATGGTGGGCTTAGTCTCTAGTCCCGAGCCACTGAAGGTGACCGATGTCGTGCTCAATGGCGTCTACGACTACTACCAGCGAGGTAGGGTCAGCAATATTCTGAAGACATTCAACCACATGAATATGAACCTGGACGTAGACGGCAGGCGTGTAGGTCCGGGCGAGATCAGCAATTTTGAACAGACGCTCGATATGCATCGAGCAGAGTTGGTCACCACATTTGATGTAGGAGACAAAGTGAGCGTTGTGCACCGGCTGATGTCGCTTCGGCATTTGCCATTTACAGCCTTGGCCACAGTCGAAATTACTGCCCATCAAGATGTGACCATTTCGCCCATGAGTGTCATCGAGGCGCCCAATCATCTGCGCGATGTGCGAAATTTATATGCCGAGATAGACCGGCCCCATGTGACTATAAACCTGATGAGTTCCGTTGCAGAAAGCCCTAGTGGCAAGCATCAGGTAGCGGCTAGCACCAGCTTCATCTTTGAAGAGGCCCACGGCGAAGAACCCGATCTGATTCACGAAGACTGGGATTACAACATGCACCTGACCAAGTTTTATAAAGACTTGCGCAGGTCGGAGACCTATACCTTTTCCCTGGTTGGTTCAGCCGTAGCTAGTGAGCATTATGAAGACCCGCACAATGAGGCCGAACGCCTGACCATATTCGCGCGCCTGGAGGGAACACAGCGCCTGCTGGATAGGCACTACGCAGCTTGGGATGACCTCTGGCAATCAGACATCATCATCGAGGGGAATGAACGCGATCAGTTGGCGGTTCGCTCGGCCCTGTATCACCTGTACAGTTTTGCTAGGGCTGGACAAGCATATAGTTTGTCGCCTATGGGATTGAGTGGACTAGGGTACAACGGACACGTATTCTGGGATACGGAAATCTGGATGTACCCACCGCTGTTGGTCATGCAACCCGAATTGGCAGAGAGCCTGATGGAGTACCGGTTCGAACGCCTCGGTATGGCCGAGCGCAATGCCTATGCGCACGGATACGATGGTGCAATGTATCCGTGGGAAAGTGCCGATGACGGCAGCGAAGACACACCCGTATGGGCACTGACGGGCCCCTTTCAGCACCACATTAGCGGAGACGTGGCCTGGGCTATGTGGAAGTATTACCAGCTGACAAAAGACAAAGATTGGTTGCGCAATCGCGGCTGGCCTGTCATAGAATCAGTGGCTGATTTCTGGACCAGTCGAGTAGATCGAACCGGCCCCGGACAGTACAATATCGACAATGTGATCGGAGCCAACGAGTGGGAAGAAAATATCGACAATAACGCCTACACCAATGGTATGGCCATCACGGTGCTAGGATATGCCACACAGGCTGCTCTAGAACTCGGCATGGAACCCGATCCTGACTGGGCCTATGTTGCAGAGAATATTCCCATATTGACTTTCCCCGATGGCACTACACGAGAAAACGCCACCTACGATGGTGTAATCATCAAGCAGGCCGACGTCAATTTGCTGGCTTATCCCATGGAGATAGTCCAAGGAGAAGAAGCCATACGGAGAGATCTGGCCTACTATGAGCCCCGTCTATCGCCAGACGGACCTGCTATGGGGGCAGCTATTTTAGCCACGCTCTACAGCCGAATGGGTGAGCCCGATAAAGCCTATGAGCTGTTTAAGGAAAGTTATCGTCCCAATGAAGTTCCGCCTTTCGGTGTATTGGCTGAGACAGCAGGTGGTACCAATCCCTACTTCGCTACCGGAGCTGGTGGTATGCTGCAATCTGTAATCTATGGCTTTGCAGGTATTCACCTCACTGACGATGGGCTCGTTCAAAGAGAGGCCCAGCTTCCCGAAGCCTGGACTTCCCTGACCATAACCGGGCTAGGGCCACAGATGAAAACATTTGCCGTGAGATCGCGGAAGTAGTAGCGTAAAATACGGGCAAAGCCGGGAGTTGAGGAAAAGATTGTAATTTTTTTTGGAATGTTCGTTCTAAATCACATATCTTTGTATTGGAACGATCGTTCTATTATTTAATTACTCTAAATCTCCCTTTAATGAACTATTTAAACGGAAAAGTAGCTGTTGTCACAGGAGGCAATAGCGGTATTGGCTATTCAACGGCC
>JBCDFE010000376.1:0-3287 GCA_039178745.1 Bacteroidota bacterium
CCTGCAAACCCTGGCAGAAAAAGACCCCATGGCAGATCGTCTGCTGCAGCTCGGTTTCAAAAGTCTACTGCTGGCCCCTTTGCTAAGTCCAGACAACCGCGTCATCGGCTTGGTCGAGCTGGCTTCTCCCCGTGCTTTTGCTATCAATGCCTTCGTGAAGATTCAATTCAGGGAGGTGATCAATCTCTTCCGCACGTCCGTAGCTCGCGCCCGGGAAGAAGTCGACAACCGCATAGAGGCGGTCTTGCGCGAGCAGTTTACCAACCTGCACCCCAGCGTCGAATGGCGATTTATGCAGGAAGCTTTCCGCATACTCGAAGCGAGAGAAGCAGGCGAGGAAGTCATGAGCGAGAAAATAAGCTTCAAAGACGTCTATCCGCTATTCGGGCAAGTAGACATCGTAGGTAGCGGCATTATGCGCAACCGGGCAGTATATGAAGACATTCGGGAAAACCTGCTGGCCGCTCAGGAGTTTCTCACGCTTGCGCTCGATCAGTTCTCCTTTCCACTTTTGGATCGCATACTGACCCAGTTAGAAAAGCGACTGAGTATTGCCCCATCTCAATTCAGCAATAAGCACGAGTCTGATACCGCCGATTTGTTGATCAACGAGGTCAATCCCGTCATTGTGCAGATGGGGCATGACCACCAAAGCTTGCAAGCTGCCGCCGAAAAATATCAAGACCTACTGGATACAGAAGAGGGACTGGTTACCCATCGAAGAGCCGATTACGAACTCAGCCTCAAACGACTCAACAGGGAGCTAAGCAACTTCTTCGATAAGCGGGATGCCGAATTGCAAAAAGGACTGACACACTACTTCGAGAAGTACCGAACAGACGGCATTCAATACGAGATTTTTGCAGGACAAGCTTTGCTGCAAAAAGAGCAGTTCAGCCTGATTCACCTGCGTAATATGAGGCTAGCCCAGCTGATCGACATTTGCGCAGCCACTCGCCTGGTCGACCAGGTAAGCCAAGAGCTGCCCGTACCTCTTCAAACGGCTCAACTCATCTTCGCCTATACCAGTCCGCTGGATATTCGCTTCCGGATGGACGAAAAGCGATTCGATGTGGAGGGTGCCTACGATCTGCGCTACGAGATATTGAAAAAGCGCATCGACAAAGCGACGGTCAACCAAGCCCAGGAACGACTGACTTTGCCAGGAAAAGTAGCTATTGTGTACCTCCACGATAAAGACCGTACGGAGTATCTGAACTATATCGCTTATCTACAGGAACGCGGAGAGATAGCTGGCGAAATCGAAGAATTGGACCTGGATCCGCTGCAATCTGTGCAGGGACTAAAAGCACTTAGATTTGAAGTGAAGGTATAATTGATTTTCCGTCTCGCGCCAGCCTAGTCGTGTAATACCTCTCGGGTAGCTTCAACCACGCCCAACAAAGCCAAAAGCTGATCGCGTTCTTTTTCTACGCTGGGCTGTTGGTGAAGGGGTTTTTTCAGATTGATTTCGATCTGTATGGCATCTCCGGATACGGCGAGTAATAGGCGCCTGGGGTTGAGCTGATAGTGAATGCCGCCAGAAAAGTGTTTGGTCAGCTTTACGAGTGCGCCTTCTAGCTCTCCATCGAAAAGGTGGGTGTCGAGTTCGCTGCCACTGGGCACGGGCGTGTAGTGGCTTTCTAAGCGATCAGGCCTACTGCGCTCAGTAGCAATGGCCGGACTGGGGTCCTGGCCGCCCATCCAGACGGGGATTTTGATCTCCGGGCCCTGGTATCGCCTCCTGATTCTGGCTGTGCGCAGATAGCCACCCAGTTCGGCCACCAGCAGTAAGCCGGTGAAGAGCGTATGATTATAGGCTTCTAGTTTGCCGTCTCTCATCCGGGTACGCCGCTCGATGGCCTGAATGGTAGACATACGCACCGGCACTCCTGCCCAATCACCAGCCAGTAGATTACTGCCCGTGATTTGATCTGGCTCGCCGTCTGCTATTTCGGCTTCTATGAATGCGCTAGCATCCAGATGCTGGTCAGCACTAAAGTCAGCTTCGGGCCAGGTACGGGCAACCACCAGCGGAAGTACAACATCCTGAACCCGCCCCTTGAATTTAGATACGCGTATGCCTAGACCGATTAAGACACCCAGCCCGGTCAAGATCACCGCAGCCAGTCCAAAGGCAGCATAAGTTGGGTCTATGCCCTGATCGGTCAGCAGGAACAGCAGACAGATTCCTAATGCGGGCAGGCCAATGGTCAGCGCGCGCTGTTTCCAGGTGTCGAGCTCACTGGCCAGCTTTCGCCGCCGAGATTCCAGGCCGGAGACACCACCTTCGCTATAGGAGATCATTGGGCTTGCTTGCTCTGGTAGTATTTGCGCACTGCCATGATGAGCAGGAAGCTTCCCAACAGCAAAGCGACATTGGCCATGCCGCTCATTTGGCCTTTGAAGACTAAGTACTTGACGCCGAAGTACATGATCGGGCCCGGCAGTACGGTCCAAAAAGGCAGTCTTTCCTGATTAGACGAATCACTCATGGGGTGAAGATACGGATAGTGCGCTGGTCATTGGCAATCTGCGGGCCTGCTGTCACTCAAAAACAACTTCACTCGTCTGCCTTCGGCTACCGATTGGCCTGCTGCCGGTTCGGTGCGTACAATGTAGGCCGACTCGCGCACCGAGTAATTACCCTCTACCTCGCCTATCAGTAGCTGAGAAGCAGAGATCACAAACTCGCTTTCCCCGTATGTCTGACAGACCAGGTTGGGCATAGTCACCTGGCCGGTACGCCGTTTGGTGATCACAAAACCCAGTCGAGTACCCTGGGGCACCTGAACACCACGGCGCAGATCTTCGTCGGTGATCTTGCGATCGTCGTAAAAGAAGTGCAAGATGGTCCCCTCTTCCTGCCGGGGGTCGTATTCTTCTTCGGCCACATAAAACTCGATATCCAAGGCATCCAGCTTACGCGTGTATACATCGTAGTCATAGTTGCCAACCAAGCTGGGCAAAGTCACCTCAGATGGTGTACTGCCCAAAACGGTCAGGTAAATAGATCGCTCGCGTTTGATGCGTGAGCCTTCTGGCGGCTCTTGTAAAATCACGAGACCCGGCTGTCTGTCTTTGTCGAATGGTCCTTCCTGTACCCGCAGGGTCAGCCCGCGCGCATTGGCCAGTTCTTCGGCCTCACTGATGTGCAATCCTTCAAACTTGGGCAGCTCCATGCTCTGGCCGTGCTTGGTGTAGCACCGCAGACCTCCTTTGAGGATAAAAAAGCCTAAAAATAAAAGCCCGAATAGCACGCCCAGATTGCGCAAGAAATAGGTAGA
>JBCDFE010000377.1:0-3273 GCA_039178745.1 Bacteroidota bacterium
AAATGAGCTGGCAGCTGGATTGGCTCATATCGATCAGAACGCAGGCCCTTACGTACTCAAGGCAGATGGTTTAGCTGCGGGCAAAGGCGTGGTTATTTTGGACGATAAAGAAGAAGCCCAGGCGGAATTAAAAGCTATGCTCGAAGGGAAGTTTGGTGCTGCCAGTGAACAGGTGGTCATCGAGCAGTTTTTGTCGGGCATCGAGTTTTCGGTCTTTGCCGCCGTCGATGGAAAAGATTATCGCTTGCTTCCGGTCGCCAAAGACTACAAGCGGATAGGGGAGGGCGATACCGGTCCCAATACAGGGGGCATGGGTAGCGTCTCTCACCCACCATTTGTAACGGCAGAGCTGATGCAAAAAGTAGAAGAGCAGATCGTGCAGCCTACCATCGATGGGTTGCAGGCTCGCAATTTGGACTTCCGCGGGTTCGTATTTTTCGGATTGATCGATGTCGCTGGTTCTCCCTACGTCATAGAATACAATGTGCGCATGGGCGATCCCGAAACGCAGTCGGTTTTTCCCCGTCTCCAAAGTGACCTAGTCGAACTTTGCTACAAAATGGCCACTGGTGGTTTCACCCCCGATTATCAACTCCAATTCGATCCTCGCCAAACGGGAAGCGTCGTAATGGTCAGCGGCGGCTATCCGGGTAGCTACGAGAAAGGCAAAATCATTCACGGCCTGCAAGAGGTTGAGAATAGCATCCTTTTCCATGCAGGAATTCGTGAGCAGGAAGGTCAGCTTTTAACCAATGGTGGCCGGGTGCTGGCCGTTACCAGTTATGGTGATACTATAGCTGAGGCTGTAGCTCAAAGCATGAAGAATGTAGAGAATATTTCCTTTGAGGGCGCTAACTGGCGAAGGGATATTGGGGAGGATGTGGGATAGTTAAGAGTCTTACGCCCTCAAACCTCCACTTCCCACCCTCAAACTCCCATTTCCCGGAATAGTCATAAATCCCATACCCTTTTAGGTGCATTTTGCGCCATGACTCAGCAACAATCCCCCCTCACTAGTGCTGCGACATCGCCTCTACGCGTATTGCAGCCTGTGGCCGATCGTCTGGCCGCTAATGCTCAAACAGATACTTTTCTACCAGGTCAGCAGACCGATCAAGAGCCGGTCAAAATTGGCCCCACGACTGATCGCTTAGTGTATGTTTCAGAAGATAAATATCAAAGACTACTCGCCGAAGCGGAGTTTGCCCGGCAAATGCAAGCGTCATTCAGCCGGCTTACTTCCGCAGAGCGAGAAATTCTGACTTTCATCAGCCAGGGTATGAGTGCCAAGCAGATCGGTTACCAACGCTATGTAGCCGAAAGTACGGTTTGCAAGCACCGCTCTAATCTTTATAAAAAACTCGGTATCGGCAAGACGGTGGAAGCTATGTGGTACGCCCAGGTCTTTGATCTTCCGCTTGCCTGGCCAGTCGAGCTGCTTCCTCATTGGCCAACTGATTAAAATATGCGGCATCGAGCTCGAAATGCACCGAAGTACCCTTTGCTTCACCTGCCTCATTGACTAGGTCCTCTATCACAAAGCTAATCACACCCCTGCCTGCCAGCTTATTCATCAATTTGATCCTTCTGCGGGTGGTGGGCGTGGCAATCCCATTGTGATTCTTCGCCTCTGCTTGACTCTTTTGTCGAGTAGAGGCTCGACCTATACCATTATCCCTAATGTTGATGTGCAAAATTGCTTTTTCATGCGCTAGGCTTATACGAATTATACCCGCTTGACCCAGCCCTCGCAAACCATGCACGACGGCATTTTCCACGAAGGGTTGCAGCAACAAAATAGGAACTTGGTAATCAAAAGGATCGAAGTCTTCAGCCATGTCGAGCTCGTACCTGAATCGCTGTTCGGGAGGCATGCGCAGTTGCTCTATTTTGATATAGTCTTCTAGTAGCCCAATCTCATCATCCAGGGCAATCATTTCCCTTTTGCCATTGTCCATCAGATTGCGCATATAGTCTGAAAAGCGACCGAGGTAGTTCTCCGCTTCTACAGCCTGGCCTTTGTGGATCAACCTTTTGGTAGCAGCCAATCCGTTGAAAAGAACATGCGGTTTGAGCATGAGCCGCTCTAGTGCAGTCTCTACATTGGCTATTTCCACGAGTTGTTTGGTTTTTTTTCGTCGCGATCTATCGACTAGTATAAATACAAAAAGGCCAATCAGCCCAAAAGCTATTAGAATGAACCACAAACGGGCAAATATTGGCGGTCTGATGCGGAAATATAGGGTGTGCACGGCCCGAGACCAGATGCCCTCTGAGTTGGTGGCTTTGACCAATAGTTTATAATTGCCAAAAGCCAGGTTGGGCAGGCTGATCATAGGAGAGTTCCCTAGCTCTACCCAGTCATCGTTTCGACCACCCTCTAGCAAAAATTTGAATTGGCAGTCGGTCGGGGCGCTATATTCCCGGGCGCTCAGATACAGCTCGATGAGGCTCACATCATCTGGCAGAATCAGGCGCTGGCTATCGAGCGGATTTTTGGAACCGCCACCATTATACTGCCAAAATAGTGTAGGGTCTTCATTAATGACAATACCCGTGATACCCGGCCTGGCCATCGGCATTTTAGGATGGACTTCCGCGGGTCGGAAGCAATTGACCCCTTCGGTGCCACCAAAATATATCTGCCCATCGCGGGTAGTCAGCGAAGCATTGGTGACAAATTCGGTCCCCTGTAAACCATCGTTCGTACTGTAGGTGTAGGTCTTGTCTTGTTCGGGTTTGAAATGAATAATTTGCCCTCTGGCGGTCATCCATACTTCACCGCAATGGTCTAAGACAAGTGACTCCAGCATGGGAGGTTCGGCTAGATATTCCCTTTTTCGTATGTGCCATTTTCCCATCTCATCTGCCTCTATATACTGAAGACCATCATAGGTGCTCAACCAAAAACGGCTCCGATCTTCGTCCCATTCTATGCTGCTCACAAAGGGCAAATTGGTAAAAACCGTATCGACGGCCAGTACACCATTTTGGTAAGAAGCGATCATCAGGCTATCACTCAGGCTGTAAGTCGCCAGGATGGACTGAGGATTGATTTCCATGTTTCGCACATTGCGACATGAATTTTTGACCACCACAGCTTGCAAGCAGCCGTTGGTCAGATGCATGCTATCGATCAGATAAACTTGTCCCTCGTTTCCCGATAACAGAGTTTTTCCATCGGGTAGTGATAGCAAGTCGTGAAATCCTGGAGACTTTTCGAGTAGCCGATCGTTGACTTTGAAAGAGATTTTTCTAAAACGATCTTCTGAC
>JBCDFE010000378.1:0-3253 GCA_039178745.1 Bacteroidota bacterium
CCTGCATATTCAGCACCCAGGAAGGCCTTGACCAACTCCTGGGCCAGAGCTATCCCGATGATACGACCGCCCAAACAAATGACATTCATATCATCGTGCTCAACACCTTGGGCGGCAGAGTAGGTGTCCATGACCATGCAGGCACGTACGTTTTTTACTTTGTTGGCAGCTATACATGCACCGACCCCGCTACCACAAATACAAATACCTCTGTCGATTTCCCCGGCGCTCTGAGCCCGAGCCAGCGGAATGACAAAGTCGGGAAAATCATCTTTGGGATCCATTTCATGAGCACCAAAATCTACGACTTCATAGCCTTGTCCTTCCAGCCAGCTTTTGAGGTCGACTTTCATATCAAAGCCGCCGTGATCTGTGCAAATACCAATTTTGTGCATATCGAGTACCAATGATTTAGGGTAAAATTAAGGCCAATTATTCGTGCTTGCCCTATGATGATCGAATAGCTTTGTGCCTTATCTTTGTCGAGCGACTTTTCATCGCCCTTCATACAGGACTTTGCAAAACCACCCTCATCTATGGTAGACCCGCACATTCTCGTCATATTCGGCGCGTCAGGAGATCTCAACACCCGCAAGCTGGTGCCTGCTGTTTTCGAATTGTACAAATTTGGGTTGCTTCCAGACAACTTTGCCTTCCTCGGTGCCAGTCGAACGGACATGACCGACGAAGAATTTCGCCAAAGGCTCATTTACGATAACGAGCATTTAGACACGAGTAACGCAACCCAAGAACAAGTTGACGCCTATGCCCAGTTGCTCTACTACTGTGACATCTCAGACTATGCTGACCCCAAAGATTTGAAGTTGGTAAGGGAGCGCTTGAAGGAGCTGGACGAAAAACACAATACGCCCGGAAATTATATATTCTACTTGTCGACCCCACCGAGTCTATACGATAAGATACCATCTGCTCTGGCGGAAGTTGGCCTGAGCAGACGAGACAACGGCTGGAGCCGTTTGATTGTCGAGAAGCCTTTTGGTTACGATACGGAGTCCGCAGAAAAGCTGAACGACAAAATTCAAGAGTACTTTGATGAAGATGACATCTATCGCATAGATCACTACCTGGGCAAAGAAACGGTTCAAAACCTGCTGGTCACTCGCTTCGCCAATGGTTTTTTCGAGCCACTCTGGAACAGAAATTACGTCCATTCAATCCAAATCACTGCTGCCGAGACCGTGGGCGTAGGAGACAGAGGCGGTTATTATGACGATAGCGGAGCCCTTCGAGACATGGTGCAAAACCATCTGCTACAAGTCTTGGCACATGTAGCGATGGAGCCTCCCATCATGGCCGATGCCAAGTCCATACGCGATGAAAAGCTAAAGCTATTCCGATCATTGAGGCCTATTGAAGGTGATGATATTGCCAAGCATGTCGTCCGTGGTCAGTACGTCTCAGCTACAACGGAGGAAGGTAAACAAAAGGGGTATTTAGAAGAAAAGGGTGTTCCCCAAGACAGCAAAACAGAAACCTATGTCGCCATCAAATGCTATGTAGATAATTGGCGTTGGGCGGGGGTGCCTATATACATACGCACGGGCAAGCACATGCCTATGAAGCTGACGGAAGTGGTCATTACTTTTACCAATCCTCCGCAGCGCATTTTCGCCGAAATGGACGAAGAGGCCATGAGCTGCGACAATCGGCTTATCATACGTATTACCCCGAAAGAAGGAATGGCCTTGGAATTTGGTATGAAAGTACCTGGTGAAGGCTTTAGAGTGAAAAACGTCGATATGGACTTTTTCTACCAGGATCTTACCCAGGGAGACGTACCCGAAGCCTACGAGCGCTTGCTCTTGGATGCCATGAAGGGAGATCCGACCCTGTATGCTCGTGGCGACAGTGTCGTTGCTGCCTGGAAGTTCGTAGACGGGATACTCGAAGGCTGGAAAAACAATCCCGACATTCCCGTTCATACATATCCGGCAGGTAGCTGGGGGCCGAAAGAAGCCGATGAACTCTGGGACAATTGCGAAGAGTGCAGTTGGAGAAACCCAGCAGAAGCTGTCTTCGAGAATGACAAGTATAGTTTGTTGTAGAGATGTGGGGTCGGCGGATATTGTACAACCGATGTAAAATACCATCCGCTCCGTATCTTTAATCTGCCAATCGATCTATAGTGGTACATCATTAGCCCCTTAGCAATTCACAAACAAGCCATGAAATCATTCAAACTATTTGAGAGGCTTATACTACTATGGTTAGTTACAACAATCGTATCGATTGCGGCTTGTTACGATGACGATGCAGAATCAATCTGCAACTGTGTAGAAGCCATCACGAAAGTGACCCTTATTTTTACTAATAATTCGGATTCAACGGATGTGGTACGCGCTGTGGCCGAAGACCCTGATGGACAAGGGGTAGAGGAACTTGTAGTTCTAGGTTCGATCGATCTCGCTACAAATACAACATATACGCTTACTTACGAGATAGAAGAAGGTTTCGAATCACCAGCAGAGGATTTTGTCGAGATAATCAAAGTAGAAAAAGATGAGCAACAATTCTTCTATAGCTTCACTGAAGGTGCTTTTTCCGATCCTACTGGCAACGGCAACATCGACAACGCTTCGGATTCTATTAATTACTTAGACTTTGATTGTAATAACTACCCGCTCGGTTTAGAGACTACCTGGACGACTTCTGCTACTACTATTGCAGATGGTCAGTTTAAGGCGAGGCTCAATCAACAGCCTGGCGAGAAGACTGCAACCTCGGGTGCCGATGTAGGCGAGTCTGACTTTGACTTGACCTTCGTGCTAAATATCCAGTAAGGTTCTGTGCCTATCTTCTACCTCGATCAAACCAAAATCTCCAGGAGTTTATTCCGCCACCTTGGAAAGCCGTCTACCAGCTTAGAGTTGGCCCCTGGATGCCTGATCGTATTAAACAGGAAACTGTCCAGGTCAGTGCGCTTGTACAGCATTCGGCCGTACTGGGCGATCTTGGATATTTCTCGCTCTACTCGCCGATAGTGTTGCTGGGGTGTATCATCCTCTCGGTCGAAGCTCCAGATGTAGGTAGCGTGAGAGTTGAGCAGCTCCCAAATGAAATGATTGCAGGCCTCCCCCTCGCAAAAAAACAAAAATCCAAACTGCGGGCGCAAGGTGTAGTGGATGGGCTCACGCTCATCGTGCAGATGACCGGCCAGCCAGGAGAGTTGCTTTTTATTGCGCACCTTGCGGATGGCAAATAGCTCTTGCAAGATGGCGTCCTTTCCATCGGC
>JBCDFE010000379.1:0-3235 GCA_039178745.1 Bacteroidota bacterium
GCCAATCATACCGGCTATATCATCGATTGCACTTCCGTCTCCATCGCGATCCAATAGGCCGCCCAAGCCTATGTTCGTTTCCCGAGCCGGCCTCTGCGGCTGAACGCTTTCTCGCATAAACCCATCTAGAAGACCGCCCAGACCATCTGCATTCAGCCCTCCCGTTTGCTTGGTTCTTCCGAGTACGCCCATCACTACGGGGGCCAAGGTTGTCATTAGTTGCATGACGTTGCCTGTACTCATACCCGTTCTCTGGCCTATTTGAGCAACGGTATCATCTGTTCTTCGACCGAGAATATGCTTGAGTATTCCACTTCCATTTGCTGCTCTGTTGTTGCTCATTCCACCGCCTACAAGGTCGGTTAGGCTATCTAGTAAGCCACCGTGATTATCTCTTTCCAATGCATTATTCAGTGACTCTGCCCCTGCGGGTGTCGCTGCATTTCTAGCCATTGCGCTAAGTAATACACTAATAATGCTATTAGAAGCACTGGCTGTTTGTTGTCTCGATACTCCTCCGCCCATTTGGTTGGAAAGCATATCCATCAGACCTCCCGATAATTGTCCTTGGAGTTGATCTTTTAAGAGGCTGGTTAAATCCATGTTTGAAAAATTCGTTTAGGTTGACCGATTTTGGCCGACCTAAAGCTACAAAAAAAGGCAGTGCCTAAGCCGAAGCCCAAGCACTGCACGATGATTCAAACTACTCTCTCAAAGGTCAAAAAAATCGTAATAGTTGGTCCGCAGACCAATCTTCCATATATCGAATTTCGCCTCCTCTTAGGCAGAAAATTCTTTCCATCTTGTACTCTGTAGAAATATCGTTGGCAAAACGGGTAGCGACGAAACAGTATTGTTCAATTGCGTAAAAAAGTTATACCTGTTCCCTAAACTTATCCAACTTTAACAAAACGGCCAGCATAATACTGAACCCAAGCAGAGAAGATCCGCCTTTTGATAAGAAAGGGAGCGGAATGCCAATAACCGGCATCAAGCCCATGACCATCCCCACATTGACGAGCAGGTGCATAAAAAGGATACCTGCCACACTATAGGCATAAGCCCTATGAAAGGGAAATCGTTGCCGTTCTGCAATATGGGCTATTCGAAAAAGCAGGATAAAGTAGAGAACGAGTACGGCAGCAACTCCCATGAAGCCCTGCTCTTCGCCTACCGCAGAAAAAATAAAATCTGTTTCCTGCTCGGGTACATGACCAAAGCGAGTCATGGTCCCTTCGCCAATTCCTTTTCCCGTTAACCCGCCAGAGGCCATGGCCAACTTGGACTGAGCTACATTATAGCCTGCGCCTTGAGCGTCTTCTGCAGTGGGCCTGAGCCAGACGTTTATACGATCTTGTTGATGAGGCTGTAGAATTTCGTTGAAGAAGTAATTGGCTCCAAAGGTTACTAACACACCAAGTGCTAAGCTACCCACAGCCAACTGGAGCCATGGACCAGCTTTGCGCAGTAGGTGCCACAAAAGCAACAAGACAGTAGACAAAGCAAGTACGATTGCTGCTGCTATGTAGTAGCCCATAAACCATGCTGTGTTTAATCCTATCAAAGCCAGTAAACTCAATCCAATTCGATAATATCCATTTACTCCTAATCTAGCGATTAGAAATACCAGTAGTCCCTGCCCGTAATACCAACTCACCACTGCTGGTGCATATAAAATACCCAATAGAAAGCCTGCTATCAAACAGCCACCAAGCCAAAACCAAAGAGGTGAAAGACCTTCTCTGTACATAGGTATCAAAAAGGCAAAAAAGACGAGCGCAGAACCGGCATCTGGCTGAAGTAAGATAAATATTGCAGGTACAAACCATATCATCACGCCCACACAAATAGTTTGTATATCTCTTAAGCGATCAGACCAGGTGTTGAGATAAGTCGCCATCGCCAGACAGGTACCGAACTTAGCTATCTCAGAGGGTTGAATCGTAAAACCAGCGAATCGAAACCAAGATTTAGCGCCTTTTATCTCTGTTCCAAAAAGCAAAACCAAGATCAAGGATACAATGCATATCCCGTAGATCAGGTAGGAGCTCGATTGCCACATTCGCTCATCAAATAGTAAAAAAACAGCCAAAAATATCGCTATGGAAAGTACGCCCCAAATGGCTTGTTTACCAACACTCGTGCCGAAGATGAAGCTTGCTACGTCTTGGGGGTAACCATCTACTGGCTTTCCCACGGTATACACCATAATGACACCTATCGCTACTAGGGCGAGGTATAGACAAAAAGTCAGCCCATCTGCACCTTTATTGCCAATCTTACTCTTACCCCACGTCATTTGATCGGTTTAGATACAGATCGATCTTCCTGCTAATACATACGCAGTAATTCCGATTCTTCAACCTCGTCTCTGACCAAGTATACACCCTCGAACTCTCTACTCAGACTAAACTTGAGTCGCTCAGCCTCCAGTTTGGTTAGAAAGGCACCAGCACGAAGCTTGTAATAAGGGGAAGTATGCACCCAATCAACGGGCACACTTGGATACTGACGCTCAAATCGAGATTCGACGGTCTCCAGCCGCTGGCGGTCCGTCGTTGCTAGTATTTGCACTCGCCAGCCTTGCACGGTTGTCGTTTCTTCATTGGCTTGCATAAAGGCATTAAGAAGTCTGCTTACAGGCGCATCAGCAGTTACCTGAACACTACCTTGTGCTTGTATTGATGAAAGACCAGTGACTAAAAAAAGTAACGGAACGAAGAACCTCATAACATATCTTTTGGTGGTCATGTAAGCAGGTTCAAAAATAGCAATAAGTTGATACACTGCGCTATACCATCATCTGCCGTGGCACTTCTTGTACTTTTTGCCGCTGCCACAAGGACAAGGATCATTTCGGCCCACCTTCGTTCCGGATCGTTGGAATGTCTCTACCTTTTGACGACGTCTGCTACCGCCCCCAGCTGACTGGGCGGCCCTGTGCATGGCCTGCTGCGTCTCTGTACGGTTGGTTTGTGTCTTGCTCAGGTCCGTTTTCCTTTGTTTAGCTTGACGTAGGGCCGGCTGATTATTTTCTGGAAAGGACAAATCACCGGTAGCCAGATAAGCTGTGGTAGACTCGTTAACGTCCATGATCAGTGACTCGAAGTATTTAAAGGCTTCCATCTTATACACCACCAGTGGGTCTTTCTGCTCAAAGCTGGCTGCATAAGTCGATGCTTTCAGATCGTCCATTGCGCGTAGGTGCTCCTTCCATCGATCGTCGATAATGGCA
>JBCDFE010000380.1:0-3213 GCA_039178745.1 Bacteroidota bacterium
CACATCCAAAAATTACCGGCAGGATCGAGCAGAACGCTCTCGAAATCACTGCCGAATTCGTCAAAAGGCAGTGCATTGTAGAGTTGGCCGTCTGGTCCTTCAAAATCACCTGATGCCAGGGCAGTCGTACTTACATTGACGTCGTCTATGCGCCAGCGGGCACCATCACCACCACCAGTGCCTGTTGATAGGTATCGAAATGCGAGGTAGACAACTCCACCCGCGTAAGTCTGCAAAGAAATATCGCCGCTAAAGACCTCTTCCGAATCACCCGGTGATAGGTTGGCCGAACCGCTTAGATCGTCCCAGCTAGCACTGCTCGGATCGCCGCTGCCGGCATAGTCAGTCGAAGCGAGGATCTGAAAGTCTCCACCATCGAAGCGCCTGATGCTAAAGAAACTAAAGAATGCATCGGTCTCGTTAGTCAGGTCTACGGGTAAAATCAACCAATCGTCGCTGGCCTCGTCGGCACCAAAACCGTTGGCTTGGGCCACAAAGTCGCCACCAGTTTCGATTACTCCCCAATCGGCGTTCGAGCTCACACTAAATACAACATATTCATCGAGGTTATCGTCGGAGAAGTCATCGGTGAATAAATCTCCATTTCCAGTTATGCCCGGATCTGCTGGAACCACAGGTGTTTCGTCAAAGCCGGGAATATTACCGCGGCCACTTATGGGTGTAGTGCCATCTTGGCGAGTCAACAATATTTGATCGTCTAAAATGATTTCCCCGTCGGTGATATCGAGAATGAATTTGGCTACGCGACCCTGATAATTGGGCAATTTGAAGGGGCGCAAGTTTGTTTCTGCGGGTGGAGTAGTGGTACTGCGATTGACTGCACCCTCGTTGGGACCCCGATCTGGGACCGCATAGAAAACATACAACTCATCGGTCGATTCAACCGGGTCGTAGTACAAACCAGAGAAACCGCCTAAAAATACGGTTGGCTGCCCGCCTCCATAGATTGGCGTACCTAGTTCGGGAAGATCTATGAGCTCATTGAGTACATATTCGTTTAAGATTGGACGGCCAGCTGAATGGTTCTTATATCCAAACGGAATGATGTCTAAAATCTCTGGTGTATTGATGTTCACTACAGCAAAAGCATTGTTTTCCTGCATGACAACGATAGCCGTAGAATCGTCTACAAAGGTGACATACTCAGGCTCCAAATCCTGTGCTACTGTAGCGCCAGGTCCAAAGAGACGAACTCCTTCATTAATAAGTGATTCGCGTTGATCATTGAAGGCTGTAAAGTCTAGGGTAATATTACCATTTGGAGTGGCAATAGTAATAGAACCTTCGGGGTCTACAGTGTAATCATCGCTAGGCTCACCTTCATTAGCAATTACAACAGTTGACCCATCGGGTGCGCAGGCAATCATGTCTGGTAGCACACCAAGAGTCTGAGTTTGAATAAAGTCGCCAAATTGGTTGAGGACTACTAATGTACCATTTCCATCAACTGCTTCAGCTTCCACTGTGATTAGAACAGCTCCTTCCTTGGTAACTAGGGAGTTTACACCAGCACCGTAAGGACTCATGTCCACTTCATTGACTAAGGTTGGCGAATTTGGGTCAGAAATATCAAGAATGCTTACCGTATTTGCACCGCCATTTGTGAAGAATAGGCGCTGTGTTTCTGGATCATAGTCCACAATTTCAGCCGCTGCCTCGTCAAATAGGCCTGTAGAATACGTGCTGATATGACTCAACTCAAATTCCCGATTCCCCTCTGGTACCGATTCATCTTCGCAACCCAGTAGCCCTTGACTGCTAGGAGCGGGTAGGGTCACCACAAGTTTTGCAGCCACACCCTCACCGCTATTGCGACTCTCAGCCGTACGCATTCCTGAGCCTTCAATCGTGAATACGATGGCATTTCCGGCGGCCCAACCATCCTGACTGATGAGCTCGTTGATCAACGCAGTAAGATCCGGGGTACGCTGATCTTCACCCGTCGAACCTTCGAATGGCCAGGTTGGACAATCCCAGCTAACGGTGGTGGCAAAAGTCGGGCGGCTTGAGATGTTGTTCATCACATCCTCAAAGCCAGCGGGGTTGGGATCCATCTGAGCCCGTATGGTAAATGTGGCCGGCTCATCTGGGCTGACCTCATCAACGGTAAACTGAATATAGGCACCGACGATCTCTGCGTCTGCGTCTAGTGTTACATTTTGGAATCTGATGCCCACGAGTTGAGGACTGGAGTTGCCATCGAATGTCTCCATACCCAGCTCCAAATCAGAGCTGGAAAAGTCTAGGTTTCCTTCGGGATTGGCGCCTCCGGCCAGATATTCCTCGCTGTCGTCATTGTTTTCAACAACCGGGAATTCCAGTACGACTTGTGCGCTTAGGCCAAAAGATAAAGCACATAAAAAAAGGTAAAGTATGTAGCGTTTCGCCATAGCGGAAATTGCTTTTTGGTTTTTGGAAAGAAGAATCTGCGAATGAATACAGAAAGCGTAATGTGTGCCTCAGAAACGCCCTTATCTCTTGATTAAATAATTGTTTACACAAGATTATCTATGTTGATTTTTCTTACACCTTGCTTTATTATTCTAGTGGTTAAGCGAATTATGTGGCCAGCGTTTTTCCTTTTTTATAGACTTACGCAGGTCGTATTTTGTATCTTGCAAGCGTGCCAGAGCTAGTAAACATCCCCATCTTATTTTATGCCATTCCGTTTTTTGTGCTATTTGTACTCATTGAGATAGCGATCGATGTGCACCACAAAAACGAGTGGTACAAAACGAAGGATACCATCAGTAGTCTGACGATGGGGATTGGTAATGTTGCTACCGGACTGATCAGCAAAGGTTTGGAGTTCGGTACTTACTACTTCTTGTATCAATTTCGCATATTCGATATCGGTGCCGAGTGGTGGGCTTGGGTGTTACTCTTTTTCGCCGATGATTTCAGCTACTATTGGTTTCATCGTATGGCTCATCAAAGCAGGTGGTTTTGGGCGTCTCATGTGGTGCATCACAGCTCCCAGCATTATAATCTGGGTACGGCCCTTCGACAAACCTGGACCGGTACATTCAGTGGGTCCTTCGTTTTCTGGGTGTGGTTGCCCTTAGTTGGCTTTCACCCCATAATGATCATGATCATCAAGTCGATCAGCCTCATTTATCAGTTCTGGATACATACCGAGGCCATCGATAAACTGCCCAGCCCCATCGAATATATGTTCAATACACCGAGCCA
>JBCDFE010000381.1:0-3153 GCA_039178745.1 Bacteroidota bacterium
CTGATGCTGATGCGTTTTTGGTCTTCATCCAGATAGACCATGCTTGGGTAGCGCAAACTGCCGTCTAGTAGTGCAAAGGCCAGCTCGTGTACGCCTCCCCTACCCTGATTTTCCAACCAGCGGAAGGTGTGGTTATCATACACCAGCGGCTCAGGATTTTCCGCATCCAGCTTTACAGCGTAGAAATTGTCTCTGACATACTGGGTCACCCAGGCATCGGGGAACACATTGCGGTCCATTTGCTTACAGTAGCCGCACCATTCTGTGTACACGTCAACGAGTAGCTTTCTCGGCTCTTCTTCCATTTTTGAAATGGCCTCGGTCCAGGTCAACCATTCGATTTCCTGGGGAGGATTAACGGCATCATTCGGCCAATCTGATGAAGAAAGTAGTACACATAGCAGCAAGGTGGCCATAGGTGGCCAGGGGAAACGTTTCATGGAAATTTGTTTGTGGTCGTCTTTAAAACTTGGGACAAGGTACAGCTTCCGTATCATCTGCGTTGCCCAGATACGACACACTTATTTCAAAGCTATTTCTTTGCCTCCAATTCTGAGGAAGCTGGTCCAGCCCAATATCGTAGCTAAAACCTACTATGAAATTGCTGTACTCAAACCCAAGAAGAGCAATGGCCGAGCTCACACTGATGTCTTCTTCACTCCTAACGGGCCTAACCCAACCGCCCATGTGTAAGGCCAAGCCACGATCCTGGTTGAATAAGAATCGGAAGTTGGCACCACCATTTAGAGCCAGGTGTGGACCTTGACTATACGCAAGTACCCTGGGATGAAATTCTACGTATTTACCCAATGGCAATCTAAGATTGAGGTACCCTGAGTAGCGTCTAGGTAGCTTATTGCTCACCTGAATGGGTTCGTCTTCTGTCTCTTCAAAGAAAAAACTTTGCTCTGGCTCTCCGATATGGTGCAAAGCAGCGCCCAAGAATATACCTAAACCGTCTTCTGGTGCATAGCTATAGTTCAAGCCTATTTGATAATCCCCGAAGGCAAAATTATTCTCCGGTAGAAGATCTCGCTCATCACTTACTCCGATGGTGTAGCCGTCTTCCCCGTTGAATTCGTCTTCAAAGCTCAACTCATCATAGCTGAGGTTTCGCTGAGCAATGCCCAACTGAATACCCAAGCTGAGTGTTTGATGCGACCTGGGGTCCAGCGCTTTGTGAAAGGCCCCGGAAAGCATAATCTGGTTCGTGCTGAAGTTTACACTCGATACTCTGTCCGTATAAAATAGCATACCTACACCGAAAGCGTCCTTGTACCGGCGCTTATTCGGGTTGAGATAGTATCTAAAATCAGCCGCAGCCGAAAAAGTACTGTACGGACTATCCAGCACCTGCTGCCACTGCTGCCGGTGAATGAACGACACCCGATACTTACCTTGAAACAAGCCTGTAAGTGCCGGATTCAGGGTCAATGGAGAGGCAAAAAATTGACTAAAGTGCTGATCTTGAGCCGAAACATTGGCCATCGTGAATCCGCAAAGCAATAGGGATATAAACTTAAGTCTCATAAATTATTAGTTCACTGGCTTTGGTTGGGTAAAAGCCGATAAGCTAGAATACAGCTCCTCAGCCCGCCGCACTTCAAAAACGAACGCAAATATGCGCATCATATTATAGACATTAGGCATTATGCGGAAATGGTTTCTTGCCTAATAATGCACCATTCGATAATCTATCCTATCTTGTCACCCTACTCGTTATGGTTGCCACTACACATCCTCAATACGCCATCGGTCGCTTCGCAGCGGCAGCACTTCGCCGCCAGGGGCGCGAAAGAGCTGAATTAGTCAGCCAGCTCTTATTTGGAGAACCCGTTCGCATATTGGAATCCAATAAAAATTGGTCGCGTATTGCGTGTGCAGAAGATGGATTCGAGGCTTATATCCGAAATGAGCAGATCAAAGCTGTAGACGAGCTTACCTTCCTGCGACAGAAGAGCAGCCCGGCTTTTGCGCTAGACTTGTTCGCACCGGTGCTCGGCAACCAGTTTGCTTTGCCCATTACGCTAGGTGCCCGCTTGCCGGATTTCGACGGACTACATCTCCATCTGGATGATAAACGCTACACCTACTCTGGGCAAGCAGCGATGAGTGCCGATTTGAAAACCAGCCCGGAACTCATCATCAAGCTGGCTCGAAAGCTGCTGTACGTGCCCCAACTAAGTGGTGGCCGCACGCCCAGCGGAATAGACTCTGCCGCCCTGGTCCAATTAATCGGCCGCATCGTGGGCTTACAGCTACCCCGCACAGCCGAAACCCAAGCCAATTGCGGTCGGACTGTAGATTTTATGGTCCAGTGTCAGGCAGCTGATCTGGCTTTTTTCGACGATAATCGCGGCAACATCAATCACGTTGGTTTTATCCTTCCAGATAGTCGCATCCTACACGCTGGCGATTGTGTGCGTATAGACGCCATAGATCACTACGGGATTTTCAACTTCGAACGAGGACGCTATACCCATCGATTGCGCATCGTCAAGCGACTGCTCCCGGATATGAAACAGCAAGATGTGCTAAAGACCAAAAAAGAAATGGAGGAGGTAGATCCGGCTCAGTTGTCGGTATTTGGCTAAAGTTCCTCCCCCCATCTTATCCTACGTAGCTAACCTGCTTAACGGCGTCTATGATCTTTTTGGCATTGGGCAGATACTCCTCTACAAAGGTGGGTGCATAATGCAATGAGGTGTCGGCTGCATTGACCCTGATCACCGGCGCATCCAGGTAATCAAAAGCAAACTTCTGAATTTCGTAGGCGACCTCTGCACTTACACCGCCAAATGGCCAGCTCTCATCGACTACGACCAAGCGGTTGGTTTTCTTTACGCTTTCTACTATGGTCTTGTGATCTAGTGGACGTATGGTACGCAGATCGATCACCTCGGCGCTTATACCTTCTTTAGCGAGGGTATCTGCGGCTTCCAGAGTTGGCAGCATCATCTTGTTGAAGGACACTAAAGTGACGTCACTACCTTCCCGGCGAACGGCTGCCTGGCCGATGGGTACGAGGTACTCGCCTTCCGGAACTTCCCCCTCCATTCCATATAGCATCTCCGATTCCATGACGCAAACCGGATCATTATCTCTGATGGCGCTCTTCAACAAGCCCTTGGCATCAGCTGGATCTATACAAGA
>JBCDFE010000382.1:0-3009 GCA_039178745.1 Bacteroidota bacterium
GCCTGGTCAGTACCGGCCAGAGGTTTTTGATGTGCTCCTCTATGCTGCGGTCGGGGTCGGCCTGAAAGCCGCTGGCCGGCTCTGGGGGCAGATCGAAATGCGCTACTACAAAAGATTCTAGATCGAAGTCCGCTGCACCAACCGAAGTCGTGTAGGCGCGCATGATGCTATCGGGTGCCACCTTGGGTATGCAATCGACGAAGGTTTTGCCATCTGGAAAAACCTGTTCCATCTGCACGCGTCTGAAGAGGGCTCCATAAAGCTCATTGGGTGGCGGTGGAATGCTTATTTCCGTAGGATTGGCATCTTCGGTTGGCGTTGGGTCGCTGACTTCAGGCTCTTGCTGGCAAGCGAATAAAAACCATAAGAGGGCGAATGAGAGCAGGTACTTCATATTCGCAATGATAGGAAAAGATCGCTGAGTGCAGTTAAAGCTCGCTTAGAAATCAGCCTATTTGCCGATCAGCTTTTCTTGTTCAGCAACCGTTCTTTGCGCTGGGCAAACTCACGCTCTGTGAGCAGGCCACGCTCCCTCAGGTCACCGAGCTTGCTGAGCTTGTCGAGTAGCTCGTCGGTAGCCTCTACGGCCATGATGGGGCTATTCAGCTCCATGAGCTCCATTTCGGGTTCCGGGGGTGCAGCTTCGTGTATATGGCGATGGTCCCTGCGGCGGTAGTTGTTGGCTACAAAGGCATCGAAAGAAGGTTGAGCCCTCAGCCAGGTCAAAGCCGGATGGGTGCGAATGCGATCCATGACCGTAAGCCCGTGGCTGACAGACAGCTCCAAGTGGTGCAGTGCTGCGATAGCATCATTCAGGCTAGAGTGACAACAAGCCAGGTTGAAATGTATCTTGGGGTCGTTGGGCGCGGCTTTGAGCGCATCTTGAAAAGCATCGATGGCCAAATCGTAGTCGCCCGACTTGAAGTAAGTGATGCCTTCTCGCTTGAGTTCTTGTACATCTCCCTGATCCATAGGACGAGAGAAGCTGCTCCTGCCGACCGCATCGGGATTGAAGCGGGCATCAAACTGCTCTTCGGGCATGAAGAAAAAAAGCAGGGCGGTGATAAATGGAATAATACAAGTGACGGCCAGCATCATCCCGAAGAGTTCGTCGCTACCTGCGCCCACAGAGAGAAAGAAAACCAACGTCCAGAAGGTAGCCAACTGAGCGATAGCTCTGGCTTTGCGCCCGAGATAAAAATCGTGCGCTCCGAATATACCCAAAAACAGGGCCAAGAAACCGGCTACGTATTTATTGTACATTCGTTAAGTTCGAATGTGCCAAAATAGGTTTTCCGCTGATGGCTTTTATCTGGCATCGACGAAAGTCGGTATTCTATCGACGAAAGCAGGGCGCTAGGGCACTATTCAGGCAACAGATAAACCGCGGGTTTGAGCGCAAAATAGCGTGGAGGCAAATCACTGACCATAATGGAATCTGGCGGGTACCATTCGGGTAGTGCCAGGTAGTCGGGATTATCGAGCCATCCGTTCCAGTCCTGTCGGCCGGGGTCCATGACTTCGAGCGTTCGCACATCTTTGGGTCCAGCTACGCCCGTGAGCAAAAGTGTCTCCATGGGCATGGCCCAGTCGTACCAAAGCAATTCGAAGCTCGTATTGGCATCGAATGCAACAAACGCTTTGGGGTTTTCGCCATCGGTATGGGTCTCGATCATTTGCAGCAAAAAGTCTTCTCGCTCCGTGTAGTACTTGCTGGTTTTGGCTATTCCGTACATACAGTACAAACTGAGTATGACCATAATCACCAAATGCATTTGCTGGCGAATAGGCACCGTGCATAAAAAGGCCATGGGCAGAGCCGCTGCCACCCCTGCATGTATCAGATAGGTATCTATCATTAGGTAGGTTTCGAAATTCAGGTAGGTATATAGGCCCCCTACTATCAATACCATACCCACTACCGACAGCAAAGAGTAGGCAAGAACCAACCAGCGTTTTTGACGACCAAGCTCTACCAGCACGGCAAAGAACAAGATAGTAACCAACCAATAGTGTTGGTGCCAGTAGTTGATCAGTAAGTCGGTGACTATATAATCTCCCGGATGTCTGAGCCAATCGCCCAGGGCGGTTAGCTGGCCGACACGAGAGGCGCCGTAAGACTGGTTGAGGGCGGGCCACAAGCCCCATAGAAGCAATAAGAGTCCACCTGCGGAAGTCCAAATAAATAACCAACCCGGCCGAAAGCGAGACCAAAGGATGTAGAACCCACTGAACAGCAGCATAATGATGAACATGAAAGCGTGACCACCTGTAAATGGTATCGCCAGCACCATGCCCACCAGCCACTGCAACCAGCCTGACCAATGGCGCCAAAGATTGGCCGGCCGGAGCAGCCAGGCAAAAAAGATCGCTACGAAAGGCAAGGTACAGACCACCTCGGCCACGGGCGCATAGAAGGCATACCGCTGGGTCACGATATAACCCAAAGCCAACCAGAGCCCTACGCGAATGGCCTTGAACAAATGAACGGCTATGGCATAGGCCAGCCAGGGCAGCAAGACATAAGCCATCGATTGTAAAATCAAGACCGTTTTCAAACTCGCTCCCGCTTTTACGGCAAGCAGCGGAATGACTTGGTAGGGCACGCTAATGAAGCGCTCCCAGGCAATGTAGAAATCTTCAGTAACTACGTAATTGAAAATATAGCAGGCCGTGTCGAAGTGAATGGTCCGCTCGCGAAAAAAGACAACGGAAAGGATGAGTAACAAGGCAAAAATACCATGACCCAGGCCGATCCAAGACCGGTCTGAAACTGACTTCTTTGGGCTTGTTTTTGCTACCATCCGTTCCTGTACGCTCGACTTACAAACTGGTTGGCAATTTCGACATTGGTAACCCGCATATTGTCACTGTCCCAATACAGCTTCGTGCGGCCTGGCAGTTTGTAGCGGCTATTGGGATCATCTGGGGTCGGTACTCTGTAGTTGTAAGATCGGATGGCCAGATTGCCCATCAGGATCGCCTCGGTGAGTGGCCCCGCCTTGGCAA
>JBCDFE010000383.1:0-2975 GCA_039178745.1 Bacteroidota bacterium
AGCTACCACCTGCGGAAGTACAAAGACAAAAAAAGAGTAGACGAGAAAATAAGCGCACAGTATCCATTTTTAGGATCGCCAATATACATTGAACTGGACTAAACACAGCTCTTTATTGCCTTTGGCAAGCCACGTTATCGTTGGTTTGTACGTTAGAGGAAGTGTGTTAATAGTCATATCATGAAAATCAACTTAGCGCTGCTCTTAATGGGCATCATTATTTCCGCTTCCTCGTGCTTGAGTCGAGACGACGACGATGTAGTTCCAGATCCCAATCAGGCCATAATAGACCGGGAAACCATAGTAGACTATGTCGCTCAGTCTGGCTTCGCTTTTGAAGAGCATCCCAGCGGCCTATTTTATCGCATTGTAGCTCCGGGAGGCGAAGCAAAACCAAGACTGCAATCGGAAATAGAAATCAGATATCGGGGCGAACTGCTGGACGGTACGGTATTTGATCAAACGGAGGGCAATACGACAACTACATTCATACTCGGCAACCTGATTGCAGGTTGGCAAATCGGCATTCCGCTCATCGGCCGTGCAGGATCTATTGAGCTGGTCATACCCTCTGGTCTGGCTTATGGCCCCGCCGGAGCGGGATCTATTCCGCCCAATTCCGTAATTTTCTTCCGAGTCGACTTGGTCGACTTCTTCAATTGATCTCCGCATAAGACAGCTCAGTCATCGAGAAGTAGATCGCAGCAGTCACGGGCTGCCACTGGGCTTATTTTGCCCAGACTGGCGGGACCCTCTCAATGTAGGTGCCGCATTTCGACTAGCCGATGCTGTAGGTGCCCACGCACTCGTGCTGGCAGGATCAACACCACATCCGCCACATCCTAAAATTGCACGCACGGCTCGATCTACCGAGAAGAGTATCAGCTGGGCATACCTTTCAGATCCCATCGCTTTTTTGAACGATCCGGCTAGTTTTTACGACAACAGCTTCCTGGGTGCAGACTTCCGCAGGTCGAAGCATCGCGGAGACCCTCAGATTTCAGGTGCAACACAGACTAGTTCAGTAGATACTGGTCTGTTGCTACCTAAGGTAGAGCAGCACTTTTTCCTGGCCCTGGAGGTTACGGACCAGAGCGAATCCTTGCTCGACTTTAGTTTGCCACAGCGGCTTGCAGACGGCTTGGATATGCTTTGGCTGGTGGCTGGCAATGAAGTACACGGCCTCAGCCAGCCCGTGCTCGATCGCTGCCAAGCTAGTGTTCACCTGCCTATGCATGGGCAAAATACGAGCATGAATGTCGGGCTGGCCATAGGGGCAGCGGCTTACCTGCTCTTGGACAAATGGGCAAAGAGATAAAGGCTCATTAAAAATCAAAGTTCCTAGGGTCTGGCCCAAAACGCTGGCCTCTTTCCAGGGCATTGATCTGCTCCATCTCTTCAGTGCTTAGCTCAAAATCAAAGAGATCGAAATTTTCCTGAATTCTTCCTTGATTAGTACTCTTTGGGATAATAATAACACCGCGCTGAATGCCCCACCGTAGTACTACTTGAGCAGCGGTCTTGCCGTGGATTGCTGCGATGTTTTCGAATAGGCCTTCGGTTTTAAAGTTACCCTGCATGAGCGGACTCCAGGCTGTTATGGCTATGTCATATTTTTCGCAAGTTTGGGCCACGTCTTGCTGCGTGAGATAGGGATGGTATTCGATCTGGTTTACCGCCGGAACCACACTGCCTATTTCGACAATCCTTTCGATTTGCTCAGGCATGAAATTGGATAGACCTATAGCTTTGGTTTTACCTTCGTTATAGGCTTCTTCCAACGCCAACCAGGCTTGCTCGAAATTATCTACCGGCCAGTGTAGAAGCATCAGATCTACATAATCAGTTTGCAAACGCGCCAGGCTTTCATGCAGCGCCTTGGTAGTCCGCTCAGTGCGTATGTCCATATTCCAGATTTTAGTGGTCAGGAAAATTTGATCCCGATCTAGTGTGGCTGTTCTTATGGCCTGCCCTACCCCTTCTTCGTTTTTGTATATGCGCGCCGTATCGATGTGGCGATACCCGCTATCGAGTGCCCAATGGATGGCATTAGCGACTTCTTGTCCGTCTTTTGCTTGCCATACCCCCAACCCAATCTGGGGCATCTGGACTCCGTTATTAAGTTCAATTTGCTTCATGTCTGAATAACATCGCGTAGACCAAAGTTTGTTGGCTTCAATCGGAAAAGAGACTCAGTGCCGCATCTAGCGTGTCCAGGCTTTCGCCAGGCATTATTTGACCATTTTCATCCCATTCTATTTGATCCTGAAACAGGGGAAGCTGCGCTAAAATTCTGGCATCCATGGATTTTAAGGTCCAGCACAAAGACTGCATGGCTTTTGCGCCTCGTGGGGCGTGAGGGGTTAGTATGATGGGTAAAACTCGTTTGCCCGCTAGCTCACCGGAAGAGACCAACCACTCCAAGGCATTCTTGACCACAGCAGGTATGTTATGGGCATATTCAGGACTGCTAATGATCAGGCCATCGGCAGCAGCTAGGGCATTTCGCCAGGCAATCACCGTGGCCGGTAGTGGGTTGCTGTCATCCTGGGCTCTAAAAAGAGGAAGCTTTTCCGGCAAGCGGCTGATTCCTACCGCCCAAGCAGGCTTGTGCTTTGCCATCGCCCGCAATAGCTTGTAGTTGCTGGAGTCAGGTCGGGCCGAGCCAGAAATGGCAATGATTTGCATAGTTGTACTGTACTATCGAATTCCTCTCGGAATAAGTGAAGTTGGGAAAACCACCAGGCTCTCTGCGCCATCTTTACCTACCGAGGCTACACCAAAAAGATAATTATCGACTACGATGTTTTCCAGTGTTACCTGTGTTTCGTCTGCTGGTACAAACCGGCTGTACTGCCATACGGGAGATGTTGTATCTCGCCAGTAGACTCTATAGCCGGCTAGTAGCCCATCATCCATTGTGGGCTTGTCCCAGCGCAGACGGGTCGAAGGCTCTACGGCACCACCAATCTGGA
>JBCDFE010000384.1:0-2923 GCA_039178745.1 Bacteroidota bacterium
CGGTTTGCTTGAAGCGAATCGTAATGTCTTGATCACTATCATTCATGTCGGGATCGGTATAGCACCATATTGTACTATCTAAACCTGGCCCTGGCGTAATCGACCAATCCAAGTTGGTAAAGGAATTGGTTATGGCAGAGAGATCGAGTTCATCATTTTGGCAAATGGTGACGATTTGGCCGGCTTGGGTGAAGGTGGCTTCGGGGGGTGCGACTACACTAATCGTTTTTGTCTCGACATCCACACCACAAACTCCTTCAACCGTCAAGGATACTTCTACATCTTCAGCAATGCTGAAAGTGAAGCAATCATTTGCTAGCATAGAGGTTCCATAACTGCCGAACTGCCAAAAACTTGACATTCCATTACACGAGTTATTCGTGAAGCAAATTTCTGTGCCAACGCATACTTCAGGATCGCTTTCGAAATCTGCCAATGGGTTAGGAACAAGTATAAAATCATTGGCTCCAGATGAACAAGTTATACCTTCGTCACACTCAATTATCCCTTGAAATTCCACTCTTATTTCAGAATTACCAGCACATGGATCATCGACTACATTGTTGTAAGTATGAATTATTGGTCCATATCCAAATACTGTATCTATTTGGCCATCCTGCCAGTCAACAATAAAGTAATCGAATTGTGGGTCTTCTGTAGTATTATTTAGTGTAATGGTTTGTCCTTCGCATATTAATATCCCCCCATCAGGTTCAAAACTAGCATTGACAGAAAACCCACAGCCAATGGCACCACAAGGACCCAACTGTCCATAAGCACTACTGGACGTTACTAAGATGGCTATGGAAAATAGTAGTTTGTGTTTAATTACTTTCATTTCTATCAGCTTATTCTTCATACCAGATCTGATCGTAGATTTTATCTCTTGCACCGCTCACATTAAATTGATAGCATCTTTGAGATTGGTCTTCATATCGGCCATCATCACTTGATCCACTGAGCGAGCACGAGGGGCTTTTCCCGCCAAAGCTGAGTGCTGCCGTAAATTCCAGCGAAGGTCGGTCGAGGTTGCCAAGTCCCCCAGAATTAATATTCAAGGCCACGCCAAAATCAATGCGTTTGGATGCTTGTGAATCGTAGCCATGGATAAGGGTCTTACCGAAATTAGCCCTAAGGCTTACCCAGTTGGTATTGGCTTGGCTGTACTCGAATTGAGCGGCATGTGCGTATATACCAAGGCGTAGATCCCGCTTGTAGACCACATCCATTCCAACTTCCAGATATTGCAAACCTTCCTGTGTTTGAAACATGGCCGCAGGAGCAAGCGCCCAGAAATCTCTCGTTCTTTGATGAACGGGAATCTGCACATTTGCTGCAAATACGTATCGCTCACCGAGCATCAGATCCTGACCCAGCAAAGAGGGCGACTGCTGATCGTCTATACTACTGAGGCCTCCCCAGTTGTGTATCGCTACACCAACGTCTGCTGTGAGTGATTGCCCACTACCGGTATTCCCGATAAGTCTTCCTGCTATACCTATACTGTTGGTCCAGTAGCCCGTGCTTTCGGTAGTTCCTGGAGCAAAAGCCGTTTGATTGGCTCCGCTGGGGCCCACCAAGCCGTATAGAGCGTCGTATTGATCGAGGTACACCAGCTGCTCCCAGTCCAGGCTGCGATCGCCACGGCCGATGCTGAACCCGGCCCTCAGATCGATCAAACCATCTCTACTGATCGGGAAAGTTTTACCGTGAATAGCGGCACGAAATTCAATCTGGTTGATTTCTAGCGGACCTTCTCCGGCTTTGGCGTGGGTAAATCCCAAGCCCCAGTCCAGAAAAAAGCAAGGCACACTCTCTTCTAGTGTAGCTTGAAATATTTCATAAGGAGCAGCCTGACCTGGCTCGCCCCACTGACTTCGATAGTTGCCTTTTAGGGTTACAGCACCTCGCTTCCCTGTAAACGCCGGATTAAAAATAGATTCGTTGCCAAAATAGTGGGTAAAAAAAGGATCCTGGGCATTCAAGCTGGCACAAGCCACACTAATGAGGATAAAGAAAAAGTAGGATTTTGGCATTTTTCAAGGAAATTTGTGGCAAACTAAAAAAGTAAAATTCGCCTGCTAATATAATACGGGGCAAATACATAATTGGATCTAAAATGGGCAGTACCTAATTTTTGGTATCCTATGTATTTTATCAATTCGAAGATGCGCACGCCCCATTCAAGCCCCTATCATTCCATCGAAAAGATTATAAAGCAGTAAAAGCTCTTATTGAACTCATCTAAAGCAGAACAGCCGCATTATTTAACCTATTTTACCCCTCTAATTCGTTTTTACCATCATGCCACGCCCAACTGCTTCTGCTGTCATCTTTGCAATTAATGCAGCCATCCGCTTAGGTCGCAATATGCAGCAAGCATTCGCGCAAAGTGTTCGTGCACAAGCCATCACTCTGCCACTACCCAATGTCAGCTTAGAAGCAGATCTCGATAGTGCGTTCAGATATTTCAATAACCAACATCCACAAAAGGGTGGTGCTCAGTTCTTGTCTGAGATCGAAGACCTACAGCAGTTGCACGATCGAGCATTTTACGATGAAGATCGTCCCAATCTCCGGCCACTAAACGGGCGAGAAGCCAAGCGCTACCTGGATTATTACCGGCATTTTCGCAGAACACAAATTGCTGCAGAAACCGGCCGTCTACGACCAGATCAAGTCAATACTCAGGAGCTCGCAGCCCTGTTCAGCATCAGACAATGGAACGAGGGAAGCGATCCCGATTTCAGTCCCATTCGTAGGATTGCTGGCACCCTGGTCGAAATCGGTATCGACTATTTCAATCAGGTGCCCGGCGCTCTGAACAGGCAGTCGAGCATGGGCCAAGCACTAGAGCATTTCCTGAATGCTTTTGATCGCATCCCCTTCGCAGACAAGCAAAAGCTACACCGACATGCCGAAC
>JBCDFE010000385.1:0-2906 GCA_039178745.1 Bacteroidota bacterium
AACCGCGACATTGACCCAGCCGTACTTTTTCTTTTAACTGACGTTGGAAGAACTGAAGAAGTGCGTAACTTGAAGCATGGGCGTGATAGGTGCCAGGCTGTATGCTGCAGAAGTAGGGCAGGGTTTTTTAAGTGTCGATCCACTAGCGCAGGACTTTGCAGGATGGTCCGGGTATAACTATGTGCTGGGTAATCCAATAGTTTTAACTGATCCCGATGGAAGATTCCCAATAGTTCCACTTATTGGTGGTTTAATTGGCGCAGGGTTTGATTATGGAACTCAAGTTGTAAGTAATTTGGCCAAAGGTGACGGATGGTCATCATTTACAAATGTAGATGGTAGCTCTATATTAGCTTCTGGTATAGCTGGGGCGACAGGAGCAGGTTTGGTAAATTTGGCAAATAAAGGCAGAAAAATAGTGACTCTTAGTCAAAGAGTTGGAGCGATTGGTACTGAAGCTGCAATTGATGGATCAGTTAGTGCTGGCCATCAACTTGCAACAGAAGGCAATGTTAGTATTGAGACAACAATTACCAGTGTTCTAACTGGGGCTGCGGTAAGATCACCAGTAAGAGACGAGGTAATTGCAGCTAGGCAAGGAAGACAGAACAGCCTTGATGGAAATGCAAGGACAGCCGAGCGATACGCAAGAAATGCAGAAAATCGATTAAATCCTACTGGGGATAGAAGACCCAGAGGACGAGCAGGTAAGGTTGCTAGATTAAATGGAGAAGCAGCAGCAGCTCGCGAAAGCTCAAGCTCTTTTCGTCGCCAAACGGTGATAAGATCTACAGCTGCGGGAGTTTCAACATCTAATGCGACAACGAGGATAATCAATTCATTTAATAATGAGAATAATAATCCTATGGGAACTTCAGATTTGATGTTCTAAATCCTTATAGCTTTTCTCTATGAATTTGACATTCAGAAATATCTATGGAAGTGTCTGCGCCGTTTTACTAATGCTGTACGCTGGTTGGAAAATAGGTTTGAAAGGCCCTCTAGTTATAATGTGGATATTTGGGGCATGCTACATTTTTATAGAGATAGCGGAATTCGTTGTGGCATTTTACACTCTTAAAGTAAAAGGAGATATCCAGAGGACAAGAGAGTTTAATAAAGGCTGGAAATACAAATCGTTATACTTAGGATTATTGCCGGTTTGGTTTTACTTACTATATTTATTAAAAACTGTGTAAGAAAGAGCCTTTGTCATATGAATCAATTAGGTGAAGCTGTTATTAATTTTGAGTAATTACTTAGATACCTTTGTCAACCAAGTAGCTACTATTACAAATAACCACTTAAGGCAACCTCTGCACCTTACTCTTAGTAATCAGTGCATCGATCAGCGTTTTGACCATATTCTGATCACTGGGCTCGAGTTGTTCTACAGCCGCGAGGAAGTCAGTAGTTCACGGTCGGTGACTTTGACCTCTACCAGGGTGCGAGAATATCAACTCATGAGGTAATCGGCCACGGTGCATAAGACATTGGCTAGGAGGTGAATGACATCCTGAGAATACTGAGACTTTTGCTGCTCATACCGTCCGATCAATATACAGGATCAAGCTGCCAAACGCGAGCTTCTGAGCGAGGTCTTGAACTATAGCCTTTCCGCAGAATGGGGCAACATCACTAGCGGTATCGATGCACCTTTTGCACTTCCGCAGGTGGATATTACCCTATTGTCGCAGAGTGTTCAACTGTGCTTGGAACAGTCTATTTCAAACCGGTCTTCCAATGTGCGATTGACTCCAAATGGCATCCTTATTCCACCATTCCAGGCTGGTTCCGAAAACTTGCCAGAGGCGCCACTGAGCCTTCGAATAGCGGGTACTTACTATTCTATTCAAGAAGGCACCACTGAACTCTGCCCGACTCTGACCATAAACGGGGAAGAGCAGGCCGTAAAAATCAAAGTGATCAACGACAATGGTCAACTCAGTATGCATCTGCTGGAGTCGGTCACTTTCACATCGACCGTTTCCATACCAGCTGATGGATTTTCCAAAGACGGTACTGGCTCTTCGCCTGGATACTATCTATCCTGCGTAAGTCCAAGCAATATTGTATGCTACAATGGCAATTGCGACGATGTATGCCATGATTTGAGCAACGAAGAAGCCTGCACCGGCGGGGAAATGATTATGCTCAATGCTTTCCTGACGAGCTATGATGCATTCGTGACCAGCGTTAGCCTGGATGATCTATCATACCCACTTCGTCTCAATACCGTACAATTTTGTAATGGCGTGCAGCGCATCTTGCTCGATGACAATCTAAACATTCTGGGCAATGTCGCTTACAAGATCATCAGCCAGCAGTGGGTGGCCGATAAAGAAAATGCCATAATCTTGCTGGACGGAGGCCAAATTAGTACCGGTAACATCGAAGACCTATTTGATGCTATACCCGGAAATGATGATCTTAGTATTATGGTAGAAGACGAGTCACCGGGCAGTCCAGCTGCCTACGACCCCATTGACCCAATCACTGGCCAGGACCCAGACAACCCCCTCATGGAGGTCACGACCCCCATCTCCTACTATCTACACGATCACCTCGGCAATACCCGCATGATCATCCGCGCAGATGACCCTTCCGCCATGACCATCACTTACGCAGCCGATTACTACCCTTACGGTAAGATCCTACGCGAGTGGTCCCCCTGTGAACCTGAACGCTTCCTGACCACCCAACACGAACGAGACTCCGAAAGTGGATACGATAATCGTGGTGCTAGATTGTATGATGCGGATGTAGGGCGGTTTTTGAGTGTTGATCCACTAGCGGAAGATTACGCGGCATATTCAGGATACAACTATGTGCTAGGCAACCCAATCATTATGATAGATCCGGATGGAAGATCTGCTAAATGGATTCCAAGTATTGATGACAATGGT
>JBCDFE010000386.1:0-2864 GCA_039178745.1 Bacteroidota bacterium
ACCATTGTCATCAATACTTGGAATCCATTTAGCAGATCTTCCATCCGGATCTATCATAATGATTGGGTTGCCTAGCACATAGTTGTATCCTGAATATGCCGCGTAATCTTCCGCTAGTGGATCAACACTCAAAAACCGCCCCACGTCAGCATCATAGAGCCTAGCACCACGATTATCCTATCAAGGAGTTTTAAATCTCTTCGAAATTACACCACCGCCATATTGCCATGCTAAATAAAGTGAGTCATTAATCAGAGAAATTGAGTCAACTGCCAGTGATTTTGGACGATATCTATCATCAAAAGGCTCATCAATCCTTAGTAATTTTTCTGATAGTAAGTTTTTTACTATAGCTAAATTTTCTCCATCACCTTGGTAAACGATCAACTCCTTTGAAAAATCGATGAGCAATGGATACATGTATACTTCTCCTCGATCTTCGCCCTTCATTTTGCCTATGAATGCAAAATTACAAGCAGTTCCACATCCTGAACTAAAAGAAAAGTAATTTTCATCAATATACTCGGAATGTATACTCCCTGGCATGTATGGAATAGTATCTTTACTTTGGTTCAAAAAGACGGACTTTCTCCCCCAAGCCACTATTCCACTAGCGATATTGAGTGTGTCAATTCCTCCTATGTATCTTCCATTTGAGGCTATACGAACAATGCTCTCAGATAGGACTAGACTTACTGCTTCATCTTTTGATCTACAACCAACTAGAAATGAGAAAACTAGAACAGGTGCTAAAAACCTAAACATATCAGTATTTGTAAAATTTGAAGTCTGTAGAACTTACTCCTGTGACACTGACCTCTGTCATAGTACTAGCCCAATTCGGGGTTGCTATGTATGGCGAAAAGAAATAAGTGGCTCCATCTGCAGTATTTGTACTTTGTTTAGTTGCTTTTATTGCCGCTCCAACACTTTCAACAAACGCACTAGTTCTCGTCTCATTTCTTACGCTCCCTTCAGCACCGTCGCCACCAATAAATGTTAAAGGATCTGCATACCTTGACACATTATTGCTAACGCTCTCAAATTGTCCGCTCTGAGTAACAACTTCTTCAAAAGTTGAGACATCTGAAAACTGCGCATTATAGTTATTTGAAGACCTGGACGGGGTATCATCCTCAGCTCGATTTCTAATCACTTCGCCAAGAGCAACTTTAGCTTCTTGACTTTGGCCAGCTCCTTCAGCATAAATGGTTCTCGCCATATGGCCTAAGTCACTGTCCATCGTGATCTCAGAATAAACAGGCATAGGAATTAGATTCGGCCCCTCAGCAGTATAGTCTCCAGTCATAACCATGAACTGGTCAGGCTGATCGGTTTCAACTCTGTTAATTAGCTCTCCTTGTTGGTTGAAATAGAAAATATCATCAGGCGATCTACCATCTGGATCCACTAGCCTCACCGGATTGCCCAACACATAATTATAACCGCTCCAAGCAGCAAATTCCTGCGCCAGCGGATCGACACTCAAAAACCGCCCTACATCCGCATCATACAATCTAGCACCACGATTATCGTATCCACTTTCGGAGTCTCGCTCGTGTTGGGTGGTCAGGAAGCGTTCAGGTTCGCAGGGAGACCACTCGCGCAGGATCTTACCGTAAGGGTAGTAGTCTGCCGCATAGGTGATGGTCATGGCGGAAGGATCGTCTGCACGGATGATCATGCGGGTATTGCCTAGGTGATCGTGTAGATAGTAGGAGATGGGGGTCGTGACCTCCATGACGGGATTGTCTGGGTCCTGGCCAGTGACCGGATCAATGGGGTCGTAGGCAGCTGGGCTGCCGGGTGACTCGTCTTCTACCATAATACTAAGATCATCATTTCCCGGTATAGCATCAAATAGGTCTTCGATGTTGCCAGTACTAATTTGGCCTCCGTCCAGCAAGATTATGGTATTTTCTTTATCGGCCACCCACTGCTGGCTGATGATCCTGTAAGCGACATTGCCCAGAATGTTCAGATTGTCGTCGAGCAAGATGCGCTGCACGCCGCTGCAAAACTGTACGGTATTGAGACGAAGTGGATATGACAGATCATCCAGGCTAATGCTGGCGACGAATGCATCATAGCTCGTCAGGAAAGCATTGAGCATAATCAGTTCCCCGCCAGTGCAGACTTCTTCGTTGCTCAAATCATGGCATACATCGTCGCAATTGCCATTGTAGCACACAATATTGCTTGGACTTACGCAGGATAGATAGTATCCAGGCGAAGAGCCAGTACCGTCTTTGGAAAATCCATCAGCTGGTATGGAAACGGTCGATGTGAAAGTAACCGGCTCCAGCAGATGCACGCTGAGTAGACCATTGTCATTGATCACTCTGATTTTTACGGCCTGCTCTTCCCCATTTATGATCAGAGTCGGGCAGAGGTCAGTATTGCCTTCTTGTATGGGATAGTGAATACCAGCTATTCGAAGGCTCAGTGGCGCCTCTGTCAAGTTTTCGGAACCAGCCTGAAATGGTGGAACCAGGATGCCATTTGGAGTCAATCGTACATTGGAAGATCGATTTAAAATAGACTGTTCCAAGCACAGTTGGACACTCTGCGACAATAGGGTAATATCCACCTGCGGAAGTGCAAAAGGTGCATCGACACCACTGGTAAGGTTGCCCCATTCTGCGGAAAGGCTATAGTTCAAGACCTCGCTCAGAAGCTCGCGTTTGGCGGTTTGATCGATGAAAATGAAACTACTCAGATCAATTTGTAGGTCATTTTCCATTTCCGGGTATGTGCGCCTCAGGTAGCTGGCCGATACCAGGCCGATGGGATAGCCCGCGTCCATTTTGGTTCGGGATACAGCCATAAACGGATGCTGAATATCGCCAATGCTACGGTAGTTG
>JBCDFE010000387.1:0-2861 GCA_039178745.1 Bacteroidota bacterium
CGATCCCAATGATATCGAATCAATTTCAGTCATTAAAGAAGCCAGTGAAGTTGCCTTGATGAGACAAAACCCCGAAACACAAGGCATCATCCTCATTCAGCTCAAAGACGACTCCAATCGCAGTGATCGCAGAAGCATCAACAGAGATGCCATCGATGTGGCGGATGGAATTGCAGACAACACCTTCCAAGCAGAATTTGCAACGCTGGAAGAAGGCATCCAGGTATCTTACCAACTTTCAACCATCAATGGTGATTCCAAGCTATATATCTTCGATACCAGTGGTCGTCTGTTGGAAACCCGACCATTTCGGGGAGGTGATGTACGTGCCACAGTTAAACTTCAACAGCGCGGGGTCTATATTTTCCGCATAGAGGCCGAAGGTCAGGCACAGTCCTATCGAGTTAGCTACTAAGGCACAAACTGGGCGCTTGACTACAGCATGATTTAAGTGTAATACATCTAGGCTAATCTAGTAGGTAAAACTACCTGTTTTCACGGGTAGTTTTACTCGTTTTAGGGGCTGAGTCAGGATTCTGAGTCGGTGTTCACCTTAAATTGTGGGTGTCTATTTACTCAATTGTAAGATATGCTGTTCAGACTCGCCGGTTTATTTCTCTTTTTTATCAGCATAGCTACTGTAGCTATTCACGCCCAGGTCGTTGCAAGCTTCGAAGATTTGGCTACTACACAGAATTGTAGCTCCAGTATATGCGACTATGAAGACCAAGATGATCCACTAACCGCGCATACTCTACAAGATTTCAATGGTATTCCAGTTTCTTCTCCGGGAGGTGCAGGTTTACTTGGCTTTATAGCAACCTTTACCCCCTCTCGTACGGGTTCCTCAACTACAGGTCTTACAGACGGAGACTTTTTTGGCTATGCCGAATCGACTGCCGTTATGAGCCAAATTGGGGAAGGACCTACCGATGGTACTCAAGCCTATATGCTAGAAGATACCGACGGCTGGGTCACGCTTACTTTTGACAAGGTTGATCTATCGGGCGTAGCCTCTGCACTTTTTAGCATGGATTATCACCTGGAGTCGACTAGCTATGAAGAGTCAGACGGACAAAATGATCGCTTTTATGTGCGTATTGATATAACGAATTGCCCCGAAGCAACCACAGTCACAGTCCTGGATACTGACGGTGGCGGATCTGGCGGTGGCGGCGGCGGCGATATTGATGATCTAGCTATTGAAGATTCCTGGATGAGCTTGAACGAAAACCTCAACGTCTACCTTGGTTGCGAAGCCCAATTGGTCATTGAAGTCGATTTTAACTCAGCCTCTGAAGAGTTGGTCATCGACAACATCCGCTTTAGCTCAGGAGTGGTATTGCCAGTAGAGTATCTGAGCTTTGAAGGGCAAGCGGACCGCCAGGGCGTCCTACTCGATTGGGCTACAGCCTCAGAACAGGATAATGACCACTTCATCCTAGAGCGAAGTGCAGATGGAAGAAGTTTCGAAGCCATTGGTCGCATAGATGGCCAAGGCGATAGTGACTCGCGAAACGACTATCAGTTTCTGGATCGTGCACCACACAATGGGCAAAACTATTATCGCCTCAAGCAGTACGACTTCGACGGCAGCATGTCCATGAGTGATGTGGTCAATGTGGACTTCCGCGGGTCGGAAGCCTCTCTCGATTTTACGCTTTTCCCCGTTCCTGCTCAAGATATCCTCACGCTGGTAATGAATAGTGAATTGCCAGTTGGCAGCCAGCTCGAAATCTTCAATGTTTATGGTCAAATTCAGCTGAGATCAACGCTCCAGGAAAACCACTTGACATACCCACTTAGCGTGTCTGATCTACCTCCTGGTGCCTACTGGATCAGAGTAGGGGAGCGAGTGCGCAAGTTTTATAAGCAATAGAAGTGCGAGTCCGAATACAAGAATTTACTATATCTTTCCGTTCGATAAACCAGCAGATAAATACTGCGCACTTTCCTTTATAGACCCCGGTAGTATTGTAATCAGGTTCATCTCGGTCGCTAACAACCAGATGCGAACTGCAAATTCATACCATCATGGGTACACGCACTTTACTCGGCTTTTTTCTAGTGGCGGTCTTTGGCCTCTTACACGGACAGACCGTATCCAATTTCATTCATGTAGACCAGTTCGGCTATTTGCCCAATGCCAAAAAGGTTGCCGTATTGTCGGATCCTCAACAAGGCATAAACGCTGGCGAAAGCTATAGCCCCGCCGGTGATCTGGAACTCAGGGATGCCACCAATGATCAGACCGTTTGGACTGGAAGCCCCCAAATCTGGAACGGCGGCGCCACGCACAGCCAGTCTGGTGATCGGGGCTGGTGGCTCGATTTTACTTCGATCAATACACCTGGAAGCTACTATGTATACGATCCCAATAGTGTAGAAAGATCTGCCACATTCGACATTGGCAACGAGGTATACGACCAGTTGATGGCCGATGCTGGCCGCGCATTCTATTACAATCGCTGCAATGCACCCAAAGCAGCCCCCTATGCCGACGGACCCTGGGTAGATGGCACTAATTTTCTGAATCCAAATCAGGATGCAGATTGTATCGCTTTGAGCAATCCGGGTGATCAGAGTTTGAGAAGAGATCTCAGTGGGGGATGGTTCGATGCCGGCGACTACAACAAATATGTCAGCTTTGCCTTCAGTGCGGTCAATCCACTCTTGTGGGCGTATGTGGAGAACCCAGAGGCATTCACCGACAATTGGAACATTCCGGAATCCGGCAATGGAATTCCGGATTTACTTGATGAAATCAAATGGGAATTGGACTGGTTACTCAAGATGACCAATCCCGACGGAAGTGTCATCAATAAGAGGGGCAGCGGAATTGTCGTTGAAGCTGATGCTGC
>JBCDFE010000388.1:0-2755 GCA_039178745.1 Bacteroidota bacterium
AGGTTCAGCTTGCCCTGCCGATCCTTCCTTTTCGTCAATGATAGAACCACTTTCCCACCTATCGACCAATTGGAGAATGCCATTCGCTATTTGGTTGCGAACAATACCGGACTCACTATTGGAGCTAACGCCTATGATGCCGTCTGTTGTTAATTTTTCTAATCGAAATTCGAGTGATGTGACTTCGTTTCTCAAGTCAGATCCACTCAGATTGGCTTTCAGGGCTTGTATAGCTCGATCGAGTTTGCCCTGACCAACGAGTTGGCGAATTTGGTCTGGTGTCATCTATGGGTGTATTTAATCTTAAGCCTGCCCATAAATGTATAAACTTTGAGTTGAATGCGACAGCTTCTGGACCGACTCGCATACTATAACATAGCCAGGTCTAACGATCACTCTCCTAATTATGGACCTATCGGAATTGTGGTAAGAAGAAAATTTGTCTTTAGGTTGTCTCTAGAAGGAGTATTGTTATATTTACATACCCTAAAAGCCGGATGAGATCTAAGAGTTATTTCTAAACTTTTACTCAATTCGGATTTTTTATGAAACAACTTCTACTAATTGTAGCCCTGTTTTGTGCAGCGAACACCGCACTCTGGGCTCAGCCTGCCAACGACGATTGCTCTGGTGCGATTGAAATTATGCTCGATGCAAACGTCGAGTTCAGCACGATCGGAGCTTCTGATGTAGGCCCAAATGTAATGGGCTGTGGTGGCTTTACACCTGCTGAGAACGACTCTATTCCCGCCGATATCTGGTTCACCTACACCGCTACTGCAGATGGGTTTTTGGAGTGGAGCAATTGTGGAACAGCCGACTACGATAGCCGTATGGCTGTCTACGCGGCAGACGATGCCTGCTCAGTAACCAACGATGATCTCATCGCTTGTAATGACGATGGTACTGCTTGCGCAGACAATACCTCTGAGATGCTCTTCCCGGCTACTGCTGGCCAGACATATATACTTCGGTTGGGCGGGTATGCCGATGCAACTATCCCTGCCACTTCAGGAACCGGCACGGTAACGCTGACAGTCAGAGATGACATCTTGCCCAACGATTTTTGTGCTACTGCTACAACCATCACCCTGGGTGAAGATCAGCCGATCACCAATGTAGGTGCTACTACCGATGGTCCCTCACATCCGGGCAATGAGGTCTGCTTCGGCTTCAATTTCCCGACTATGGATGCTGACGTCTGGTTTGATTATACCGCAGATTTGACGGGGACCGTACGCTTTAATCTTTGCGGAAGCATCTCTTTTGATTCCCGTATTGCCGTCTACGCACCGGGATCTGCCTGCCCGCCCGAAGATGGTGACCTACTATTTTGCAATGATGTAGGTACTGATGCGACTTGCCCTCCTGGACAATTTCACAGTGACTTGTTCTTCGACGTGGTAGAAGGCGAGACCTACAAAATCCGTGTTGGTGGCTTTGCTACTGGTGGTCAGGGAAGTGGTACTTTCGACTTTACCGAGGAAACCCCACCAGAACCACCCAGCAACGACCTGTGCGAGAACGCCATTCCTGTCGATATTGTCAGTTTTGAAGAAGCAGAAAATGGAGACGGCTTCGTAAGTGGTACAACTGTCGCAGCTACCATTCCTTCAAGTGGTTTCATTCCACCTGCATGTGCTAACCCTACAGGTGATTTTGCCTCTGTTTGGTATAGCTTCGAATCCAATGGTAATGAAGAAGTACAGGTAGACATCAGCAGGCTCGAAGCTGGCTCTAACTTTATCGTTGAGCTCTTCACAGACTGCGATACGCGCATCGATACCACTGGCGGCAACAACTGTTCATTTGTGGTCGATGATGTTTCTTTCATCTCTGATACCGTTACTGGTCTTCCTGCTGGTGAAAGCGTAACTATCCTGGTTCGCGTCATGACCTTTACCATATTCGATCCAGCTGGGGGCTTTGCACTTCAGGTTTCAGGCGCTACGCCTTCTCGCATTCGCGAGTTATCTGTGGTGGAGAACTTTACGATGTTCCCCAATCCCGTTGGCGAGTATGCTACTATAGACTTCAATCTGAAAAGGGCTAAAGATCTTAGTCTGGATGTGATTGATATGTTGGGCCGAAAGGTAGAAACCGTAGATCTAGGACAGTTGCGGGCAGGACCTCAGCGGTACACTTTCAGCACCAGTCAATTACAGTCGGGTATGTATACCCTCTGGCTAAACGATGGCTTGGCTGGCCGCCAGATTAAAATGATGAAACGCTAGATACCTCAATTCAAGACTTCAGCCCAAGCGGGCTGAAGTCTTGAATTAAAAACGGCCTCCATCTCTTCTGGTCTTGCTTTTTGATTTGTCATCCGGCGTATCATCGCCTCCACTTCCTCCAGGAAAAACCAAATCCGTACTATTGTAAGTCGTGCCGAAAGTGACGGCTGCATTAAAAACCTGCTCGATAGCATCTTCAACCTGAGCATCACTCAGTTCTCTGAGCGGATGTATAAAAGCAGCCCACATCATACCATCTGCTGCAGCATAGCGCACATCCAGCGCTGAATGAAAATTGGCGTACAAAGCGGCTAGCTGTTCCTCTTCACTAATGGTGCTCATCTCTCCGATGGGCGTTATTATACGCATGCGATTGTTGCCCTCATCGGTGATGCACATCCCTATTATCGGCCCGAGCTGAAAGGTCCAGTTACCAGCGCGCCCTTCGACGGTATCTGTTTGAGCCACGAGTATCTCGCCCAATCTTTCATTGTTCATGCTTTGAGCAGATAGCTGCAAAG
>JBCDFE010000389.1:0-2753 GCA_039178745.1 Bacteroidota bacterium
CGAGGGCGCATAATACCTGGCCTTTGAGCAACGTTAACCACCCGTTATAACCACACCCGCATGTTCCCAAACCTCTTTTTATTTTTTCAGGATGTAACCCTCGATGGCGGCGAAGCCGGAGAGGCTACTTACGAAAGCCAAAGCCTGCTCGACATCGTTGCCAGCAGTGGACTGCTCGGCATTGCCATAGTAGCTATACTCGGCTTCTTGCTGTTGTTGGCCCTCTACATCTTCTTCGAGCGCTATGCCACCATTCGTCAGGCAGCCAAGGTCGATCAGACCTTTATGGCCAACATCCGATCGTATGTGTCGGCGGGCAATATCACAGGGGCACGCACCCTCTGCCAACAAACGGATATGCCCGTGGCTCGTATGGTCGAAAAAGGACTGCAACGCATCGGAAAACCACTTAGTGATATCGACGCCGCTATCGAAAACGTCGGCAACCTGGAGATATTCCGCCTGGAGAAGGGCCTGTCTACACTAGCCTCTATTTCTGGTGCAGCACCGATGATCGGCTTCTTCGGAACGGTGACCGGTATGATCAATGCCTTCTACGAAATGTCTACTGCCGATAATATTACACCCGATGTATTGGCAGGAGGTATCTACCAGGCTTTGATCACAACTGCCGCTGGCCTGCTGATCGGTATCTTGTCGTTTATTGGTTATAACCTATTGGTAGCCAGGGTAGAACGCGCAGTTTATTTGATGGAACGCACCACGACCGAGTTCATGGATCTGCTGCAAGAGCCCACGGCCTAAACAGCATCTGATATGGGTCTGAAACGAAGCTCGAAAGTCAGCGCAGAATTTAATATGTCGTCTTTGACCGACATCATTTTCCTGTTGCTGATTTTCTTTATGCTTACTTCCAACTTCGTGCAAATCAAACCCTTCGATTTGCCGCAGTCCGATAGTCAAACGGTAGCACCAACCAATATAGTTGTGCAACTGGAGCTGGATGGTAAGACGACCGTGAACAACATAGAAGTTTCGGGTAGCGATATAGATCGCGCCATCACCGATGCGCTCCGCCAGGTCGATGACCAAGAGGAGGCAACCGTGACCATCGTAGCCGAAGTGGGGGTTCCATTTGGTCGCATCACCCCCATAATGACTACAGCTGCACGCAACCGCGCGCGCGCCATCATAGCCACACAAGCAAGAGGATAATGGGATTTAAAAAGAGACAAAAAGTCAGCGCAGAGTTTAATATGTCTTCCTTGACCGACATTATTTTCCTGCTGCTCATTTTCTTTATGCTGACTTCGACAGTGGTAGCACCCAATGCCCTCAATCTAAAGATACCCGGCCGGGCAGATAGTCCTGCACTGCCTTCTAATCGAGATTTGGATGAGGTCATCATTAATGCATCGGGCAATTACTATTTCAACGATCGCCGCATTACTATAGAAGTTCTACGTCGCCAGCTGGGTAGTCGAGGATCAGGTTACAGTCTGATTATTTCGCCCAGTAATCGGGCACCCATAGAAGCGGTTACTGAGATTATGGATATTGCACGCATCAATAAGATAGAGGCCGTATTGGCCGCAGCAGAATAGAAACACTCTTTCAAAGGGTTTTTATGCCAATTTCCGTCCTCAAGTTGTGCCTTACCGTTATTGCCTGGGCTCTTTTTGTAGCCATTCTGCCAGCTCAACAAGGCCTACCTCCAGCCGCAGGCGCACGTGGGCGGGCATTGGGTGGAGCGGGACTGACCTTTCAGGATGCGTATGCTGCCTGGAGTAACCCAGCAGGTCTGGCTAGACTGGAGAATACAGGCATAATACTCAGCGGAGAACAGCGCTATGGCCTTTCCGAGTTGCAAGAAGTTGGCCTGGCGGCTGCTATTCCATTAGGTGGTGGAGGTTTAGGCCTGACAGCAAGCAGCTTCGGTTTTGAAGCCTATCGGGATACGCGCTTTGCTTTAAGCTATGGTAGAAAATTGTTCGACAATTTTAGGATAGGCGGGGAAGTTATTGGTTTGAACACCAGCGTAGAGAATTATGACAGTCGGTTCAATGCTACTTTCTCGCTAGGCTTCCAGATCGACATAGATCGAAAACTAAGTGTGGGTACTCGTGTCATTAGCCCACTGAGGGTAGAGGTGGCTACGGAAGAGACTCTGCCTCAATTACTCGGAGTGGGTATTGGCTACAGGCCCAATGAGCAGTTGTTGCTGCTCGCTGAAATGGAGCAGGAGATCGATTTTCTAGCCAGATTTCGATTTGGACTAGAATACGCCCTTATAGAGTCATTCACATTTAGAGCAGGGGTGGTGACTGAAGCTACAGAGATTTCTTTCGGTGCCGAATATCAGGCTGCTCAGTTGTTCCGAATTGGATTGGTGGCTGCTTATCATGAGACCCTTGGCTGGAGTCCGGGTGTGGAGATTGTGTTTGTGCCGGGAGAGAAGGAATAGTGTCCCTATCGACAAACCTAGCAGAAAACACGACCAATTACCATTTTGGCACACAACGATTTACCCACACGTAAGCGTTTTACTGGTGCATTCGATGAGGGTGAAAAATATCATCTTTCAGCTCTCATAGTTTGACTTTATCTTGTGGTGAAGTTCAACGCCAAAATCAGATGCTATGCTCGAAATACTCACCTACATATCGCTCGTAGCCGGTGGAATCCTGATTCTGCTCTTGCTGCTGTCTATCCTTGCCGGACTAGACCTGGATATAGATCTGCCTGATACAGACGCAGGTGGGTTAGGGCTGGTTAAGGGCGGGCTTACCTTC
>JBCDFE010000390.1:0-2726 GCA_039178745.1 Bacteroidota bacterium
AAGCGTGTCCGATCATCTGCTGTGAGCAAACGCACATCCGTTAAGGATTCGGGACCGCTAAAGTAGCCGTGCTGTTCTCGGTAGGCAATTAGGGCTCTTGCCTGCCTAGCATTGATATAGGGGTGCCGCTTCAGCTCCTCCTCCGTTGCTGTATTTATGGATAACTGATCGGCAGGCCTGTTGAGCGTCAGCTGCGCTCGGATGGCCTGAAAGGTAGAATCTGGAAGTCCATAAGTGTCGCCTATTTGATCGATAGACACGAACCCGCCCAGTGCATCTCGAAACCTGATGATTCGCCCTGCCCAGTAAGGACCTATACCGCGCAGACGTTGCCAATCTTCAGCAGAAGCTTCATTGACATCCAGGTTTATACTGACTGCTGACTCATAAGACTGGCCTATGCTTGACGTACTACTATAGGTTTGAGGTGCAGTATTCTCGTTGGTTGAAGCATCAGCAATAGCTACGGCACTCTCGAATCTGATCAATGGTTGTAATCGGTCTATATCCTCTTGATCCAGCGCGCGTAGTCTGGCAATATCTTCGGCCTTGTCAAATCGGGCACCGCTATTTCGGTATCGTATCCAGGCGCGAGCCTGGCCTGCATTTAGCCCTAGCTGCTGCAATTGGTCTGCCGAGACGGTATTGGGGTCGAATGTGAAATTTATTGGGTCGATTCGGGTGTTCTCTTCACTGGCATTTCGAGAGAAATCTTGCCCAGTGCTTCTATTGGCTATGCGTACCCACGGCTTTAGTTTGGCTATATCTTCCTGACTTAGTACATATAGTCTGCTCAGGTCTTCTGGGCTACTGAATCTCGCCCCACTATTTCTGTAGCGAATCCAGCTGCGTGCCTGTCCGCTATTTAATCCCAGATCTATAAGTGATTCCTCATCTACTGTATTCGGGTCGAAGTAAAACAGCTCTTGAGGTCTTGAATATTCGGTGGATTCACGCCGTGCTGACTCAGCAGCAGGCGTTTCCTCGGTGCGTAGAGCTTCTACTGCTAGCCAGAATTCCTCGTCAGCAGGTACGGGCTCGGTCTGTTTTCTTGGCAATATGCTCCAACCAAAAATAAGGACTAATCCCGCCAATAAAATCCAGAGCGCCATTTGCTGTCGACGGGTGTAATAGGCAAATGACCACTTTGGTGGCGCAGGCATTAGTATTTGAATTTTAGTTTGGCCTCAAGATAGGAAGGTATTAGTTATTAATTTTTGCCTGCTTTGGATATCGCAAATAGAATACTAAGGCAACAATACAACCCACAATAGCCGGAATTAAAAAGATCGACGACCAATGGTGAACACCAGGAGATATGGTGTATTTACTGACTTGGGCACCTGCTATCCAGGAACCGATAAAAGCACCAATGCCCAGCGTGCAAAAGGCAATGACCCCTTGGGCAGTGGAACGCAAATAGTCTGGTACTCGACTATTGACATACAACTGAGCAGCCAGCGTGGTAAAAGCAAAGGCAAATCCCTGAACCAGAATGGCCATATAGATCAGGCTCTCATAATGCCCCGGCCGACCTACGGAAAAGGCAAAATAGCGAAGTCCCCAAACAGCAAAGCCGATAAACAAAATACTACGCAGACGGAGATTGCTGAAAAACCAAGGCATACCCAAGACGGTAACGATTTCAACAACTTGGCCCAGACTCATGGTCGCAGCTGGATTAGCGACCCCAATCTCAGTGAGGAAAGAATTGAGAAAAGCATAATAGTAGGCCGATGGAATGCAAATTATGGTTAGCGCTCCGATCATCGTAAGTAGCGCCCGATCCTTTAGTAGAGACCGAACATCATCGCCCCGCAGACTAGCCCAGTTAAGGCCGGGCTGTGGTGGGGTATTCGGCAAGCTGAAATTGTAGCAACCATAAATGATGCTGCCGATTCCTGCAATGAGTAGGGGAGTAGCCTCAGTTTCAATAGCCAGCCAGCTGATTAAGACACTGGCTACCACCCAGGCAATCGTACCCCAGACTCGTATGCGCGGAAAGTCTCTGCTCGGATTTTTCAAATGGTAAAAACACAGACTTGTGCTGAGGCTAAAGGTAGGTACGTAGCAAAAATTATACGCCAGCATCAGGCCGTAAAAGGGCCAAAAGCTGGTTGTAAAATAGACGGCAATCAGGCATCCGCCACCGAGCAGATGCAAGACCACCATAATGCGGTCTCCCCTGAAGTACTTGTCGGCCAAAACGCCCATCAGCACAGGCGTAATCGTTGCTGCTATCGAATTGGTGGCATAGATCATGCCTATCTCTAAACCGCTGAAGTGCAAGTTTTGCAGCAGATAAGTACCGAGTGTCACCATCCAGCTTCCCCAGACAAAAAACTGAAGGAACATCATAATGGAAAGACGAGTGGATAATGACATACAGTTGCGGCTCGAAACCAGCTAATGGTTTCAAGCCGCAAAAAAACTACTTTTAATAGACATTATGCGGAATAGTTTACTAGGCGCAAAACTTATCTTTTCATCGATAGCTGCGTTCCGTCCTCGCCTTGGTAGCTTTACGAAGAAAGGGGTAAGGGGCCCTTTTCTGAAGTTCCGGCTCCGGGCGTGCCTTGCTCTCAATAAAAATTCTGCGTTTTTCGCTCAAGAAACTATTTCCGCATAATGTCTAATCATTATGGCCGTATAGCTACCACACTAACCGCTCTCCACGAACCGGATTCCAATATACATTGATAGTATGCCGGGGGGAGATCATTTGG
>JBCDFE010000391.1:0-2714 GCA_039178745.1 Bacteroidota bacterium
CCCTAAGCCGATCGTTTCAACTTCTCATCATACAGCCTCAATGCTCTGGATTGTAACTCTGCTGTAGCGTTCAGAACGCGCAACTCCTCTTCATAGTCGCGATTGATGTGACAAATATTGAGGTCGGACATACGCTTGCGATCGCGGTTCAAGTCTAGAATTTTCTGCATCGTTTCGCTTAGTGCCATTTTGGTTCTAAGCCACTTCTTCTTCAAAGCTTTTCTGCTCATGCTATCTTTCAAATTGGGCGGTTGGTAGTATAGATTAGGGGTGTACGCTCACAGATCAATAATTCGCTAAATCGTCTAAATGTAAAGAAAATTTTACAGACGACCAGCATACCAGTTAATATTTGGTTTTAGCCATTGCTAATAGACAAAAAGATAACTACACGAGATCGCTATAAGTTGTGCCAGAGCCCGAATTTTAACGTATTAAAGATATTGTTCTTACCTCCCCTAATGCGAAAAGCAAAGACCGGCTTCAGGATGGGTTATCGCGGTACTCGCGGAAGATCTTTTCCAAGATGCGAAGACGTAGTGAACGCGGTACGAAATACATGACCCGCACAATCAAAGTCGGCAACCAACCGGGGATGATGACGGCCTTGCCACTGATCATACCAGCCACTGCGGGTTTGGCCACTTGATCGGGCATTTTGAGGAGCAGTTGCGCCTGCTTACCCTTGGCTTGCACGCGCTTTAGACCGTCTTCATTGGTGAGTGTCGGGCCAGGACAAAGGGCGGATACACTGACACCAAATGGGCGGAGCTCCTCACGCAGCGCCAGGGAAAAATTGTAAATAAAGGCTTTTGTTCCTGTGTAGACTGCTTTGTACGGTATGGGGAGCGTAGCCTCCATACTCGACACATTGAGGATACTCCCCTTGGTCGCCTTTAACCTGGGCAGTACATGGTAAGTGAGATCGACCATCACGAAGTTGTTTAGAGGGACCATGATCTCGTACTGCTTGAAATCGATCTCTTCAAAACGGCCGCTTCGTCCAAAGCCAGCATTATTGACCAGATAGTGAATGTCTATGCCCAGCTCATCCAACCATTGGTCAATCTGCTGGATAGCACCCTTATCGGTGAGGTCTATGCCAAGTGTATGTACTGGACCTAGCGGACTCAATTCTTCAGCAGCTTGCTGTAAATGCTCATTGGGAAGGGCCAGAATAGCGACACCAATTCCTTGCTGTAGACATGCTGTAGCTATGGCCTTACCTATACCCTGGCTACCTCCGCTGATCAACGCGTACTTAATCGAATGCTCCATAAAGGCCGCAAAAATAGGTTGGCAAACGAGCCAGTCCTAACTTTGCGGCTAAATAATACACTTACATGATCGTCATTACCGGAGCAGCAGGATTTATAGGTAGCGCATTGGTGGCCCATTTAAATGAGCTGGGTCATACAGATTTGCTGCTCGTAGATGACTTTCAGAACTATCCTCAAAAAGCGGCTAACATTAGAGGAAAATCCTACTTGGAAAAAGTAGAAAGGGATGACTTTTTACAGGAGCTGCTATATGAAACCGGGGAAAAATTGAATCCCGTGGCTCGATCTGCAAGCGCAGAAAGTGAAAAATCCCAAAGCGAAGGAAAATCCCATCCCGCAGCTCAATCTGCAAGATCTCGTGTGAGGATCGGAATTTTCGGGGAAAATTCCGACCTGCGGAAGTCTAAAATGATCATACATTTAGGGGCCAGGACAGACACCACTGAAAAGGATGAGGCCATCTTCAAGCGGTTGAATCTGGACTATTCCCAGGCGGTATGGACATACTGCGCCCAGCAGCATATTCCTCTTATTTACGCCAGCAGTGCGGCTACTTACGGCGGTGGCGAATACGGCTATGATGACGATCACAGCCAAACTGATAAGCTGGCCCCTTTGAACCCCTACGGCCAATCCAAGCAGGACTTCGACCTCTGGGCCCTGAAAGAAAATCAGACGCCAACGCGCTGGTACGGACTGAAATTTTTCAATGTCTACGGCCCAAACGAATACCACAAAGGCCGGATGGCCAGCGTTGTTTGGCATGCCTACAGACAAATTCAAGAGACGGGCGGCATGAAGCTCTTTCGGTCTCATCGGCCCGACATAGCAGACGGTCAGCAGTCTCGAGACTTTATCTACGTCAAAGATTTATGCCGGGTCATCTCCTGGCTGGCCTTTGAAGGGCAAGATGCACCCAATGGCTTGTACAATTTAGGCACTGGGCAGGCGCGACCATTCATAGACCTGGTACGTGCTGTATTTTCTGCCCTGGGCCGCACGCCCAACATCAGCTTCATAGATACACCGGCAGATATTCGAGATACTTACCAATACTTTACCGAGGCAAATATGCGTAAATTGCGCACCGCAGGATATCCACATACATTCAGTAGCTTAGAATCGGGCATCGAAGAATACATATCAGAATACTTACAGCCTGGTAGATATTGGTAAGAAAAATCTTCAGGCCGAACTGTACCCGACTGAAAGATTTTAAAACTAGAATATGAAAATTTTCCTTCTTGCTTGCACTTGCGGCATAGCGCTAAGTGCATCTGCTTATGTGCCCCAGCCACCATCAGAAACCCACCCTGAAAGCATAAACAGGCTCGCCCCTCTAGACTGGGTGCTCAATCATCCCGGCACGATAAAATATCAGCTCGACCTGACAGATATAGACAGGCATGAGTTGCACATTACCGTCAATTTTCC
>JBCDFE010000392.1:0-2653 GCA_039178745.1 Bacteroidota bacterium
CCGCCCTACAGGTACACGAAAGTAGGTCGCGAAAGATATCAACTTCAAAACTGAATGATCTCATGCTGGAGGTCATTGAGCGCAACCCACCGCCTGCCTACAGAGGGCGATACATCAAAATCAAGTATATCACCCAGCTTCCATTGGCATACCCGGCTTTTGCATTCTTTTGCAACGACCCTAAGCACATCAGAGAAAGCTATCGCAACTTTTTGGAGAACCAGCTGCGCAAGCACTTCGATTTCACGGGGGTACCGATCAGTCTGTTCTTTAGGAAGAAGTAACCGAGGTTCTAGCCGTTTATGAATTTGACCTTTTTGGAAAGGTCACCGCGCTCCCTGGGTAAATCTGGTGCCTCATGATACCCCAGATAAAAAAGCCCAAGGCAGCGCTCATTCTCTGCGGTCCATGGCATAGCGCCATATTCTTTCGTCAAGAAACCCGGACTAGACCAGTATCCGCCCAAGTTGTGCTGTTCGAGGCTCAGCCATAGGTTTTGTACCGCCATACTCACGGCTGCTATTTCTTCCCATTCGGGCACGCGTTCTTCTGGATCTCTATGCATGACAATACCGATGACCGCAGCCGATTTGGCAAACTTTTTGCACATTTTTGTCACTTTGGTATCGCTCTGCTTTTCTAAGGGTACAGCTGCTTTGTAGCCCGCAATGACTTGCTCTGCAAGCAGCTCTTTTCCCGCTGACTGGAAGACAACAAATCTCCAGGGCTCAGTATGCCTATGAGATGGAGCCCAATTGGCATTCTCCAATATGTCTTGGAGGACTTCACTTGGGATTTCCTGATCTTTAAAAAACTGTGGAAATACGGACCGTCTGCCCTGTCGAATCTGTTGATCGATCTGGTTCATAATGAAATGTTAGGGCTTGCTACTTCTTGCTCAATGAAATATTAAACTCTTGGATTGACCATAAAGTTGTAGGTCTAATTTAGACCAAACGCACTACCTTGCCAGTCTGCTATGCGTGGTGCCTCAAATATAGCCGAAGAGATGGTGGCTTTGCGATCAGATGATCGAGAAGCTTTCAAACAGTTGTTTGCCAATAACTATCAAGATGTATGTCGGGTCATACATCGATACATAGTTGATCCCGGTATTTCAGAAGACTTGGCTCAGGAGGTATTCATCAGACTTTGGAATAAACGGCACGACATCAGCATAGAGACCAATTTGCCGGCCTATCTCCGGAGAATGGGGGTCAATGAAGCGCTGGCCTATTTGCGAAAAAAGACCAGATTCAAAGCCGATGAGCTGCCGTTGCATCTGCCAGGTAAAACGGCAGCTTCGGCCGACGAACAATCAGATCTGCACGAATTGCAGGATCGCATTGCCCAGGCCCTCGAAAAACTCCCACCCAGATGCCGACTGGTTTTTGAGCTGAGCAGGTACGAAGATCTGTCCAATCGAGAAATAGCCGAACAACTCCAGCTTTCTATTAAAACCATAGAAAACCAGATGACCAAAGCCCTTAAAATGCTGCGGTCTGAGCTGGCAGATTATCTGGGACTGGCCCTGTTTTTGCTTTGGATCAATGGTTGACCCATTTAGCGTACAAGAGCCTCGCGGCGTCCGCAGGTCTTGCAAGCGTTCGGTGGACTGCTCTATATTTTCCTATTTCCGTAAAAGAAGACGCGAAAACCGAAGTATTGCCAGTCGGAATACGGCGGATCATTATCGGCACCGGTAAGGTTTCCTGAACTGAGACTTGCCAGGCTATGCTGGAAAAACAGCTCTGGCCGCATGATAAATTTGCTGAATTTTCGCGATAGGCCGAAACTCGCCTGCCCAAAAAGGATTTCATCGCGCAGCACATTGACGGGCTTATTATCGTTATCGAGGTTTAGAAATACTCCGGCGCCCACGCTCAAGTGGGGTCTCCAGGCGGCTTGCCCAAATTCTAGTTCAACTGCGACGGGTAGAGAAATACCGACAGAATACAGATTTAGGGTTCCCACACTACCATCATCTCGAATGCGGTCCAGGGCTGTTTCCTGAAAGTGAATACTCGGCGCGCTACTCAAGGCCAACCAGTCATTGAAGCGCACACGGCTGTAGATACCCAGGCCAAAACCAAATCCATTTTGCGCTTCCAGTCTGCCTGGCGGAAGTTCTATGACCTCCCTTGGTGCGGATAGCTCCACCAGGCCAATACCTGCCTGCAATTGAATGCCCCATTGTACATCCTGGGCAATAGCGGAGAAAAAGAAGCTGCAAAAAACAAATGAAGAAAGAATGAATCTCATAATAGAGGTAGCTTTTACCCTATTAATCGATCTGTGATGAACTGCATGTGTGCATCACTATAAATTTAACATGCCAAAATCAACCCACCAAAAACGGGTTGGATATGCGTTCCCTGCCTATGATCGTCGATGGGCCGTGCCCTGGGTAGACAACGGTATGGTCAGGCAGGGCGAATAGCTCGGTCTTGATGGAACGGAGTAAGGTTTCCATGTTTCCGCCTGGCAAATCGGTCCGACCGATGGAGCCGGCAAAAAGCACATCGCCGCCAATGAGCTGCTGAGATGCGCCATTGTAAAAACAGATGTGCCCAGGCGAGTGTCCCGGACAAAAAAGCATATCGATGGTATATCCTCCAAGCTCCAAAGTGGTTCCCGGTTCTAAAAAATATCC
>JBCDFE010000393.1:0-2570 GCA_039178745.1 Bacteroidota bacterium
CATGGCAGTACTTGTACATAAAGACTCTAAAATAATAGTCCAGGGTATTACTGGAAAAGAAGGTAGTTTTCACGCCGAACAAATGATCGAATACGGAACCAATCTGGTTGGTGGCGTTACGCCTGGAAAAGGCGGACAAGAACACCTGGGTTTACCGGTATTCAATACTGTTGCTGACGCCGTGCATAAAGCCGGGGCCGATACGACCATTATATTTGTTCCGCCACCCTTCGCAGCCGATGCCATCATGGAGGCTGCAACTGCCGGTATTAAGGTCATCATTTGCATTACCGAGGGCATTCCCGTTCAGGACATGGTCAAAGCCAAGGCCTATATCGAGAACTTCGATTGCCGATTGGTTGGCCCCAACTGCCCTGGCGTGATTACACCAGAGGAGGCGAAATGTGGCATCATGCCAGGCTTCATTCACAAGAAAGGCCGAATCGGAATTGTGAGTCGTTCTGGCACCTTAACTTATGAGGCCGTAGATCAGGTAACCAAGGCGGGCATGGGGCAGTCGACCTGCATCGGTATTGGTGGTGACCCCATTATAGGTACAACGACAAAAGATGCCGTAGAGCTTTTGATGAACGATCCAGATACGGATGGTATCATCATGATCGGTGAGATCGGCGGCACTATGGAAGCCGAAGCTGCTCACTATGTCAAAGCGCATGGCACCAAGCCCGTAGTTGGGTTCATCGCTGGTCAAACAGCACCCAAAGGACGAACGATGGGCCACGCAGGCGCGATTGTAGGTGGCCATGAAGATACCGCAGAGGCCAAAATGAAGATCATGGCTGAGTGTGGGATTCACGTCGTAAACAGCCCTGCAGAGATTGGTGAGACCATGAAAAGTGTTCTCTAGTCTGTTTTTCAATAGGCAACGCCCTAATTTAGACTAACAGACTAACAGACTAACAGACTAACAGACTAACAGACTTTCCACCAACCCAAAGCCAAACCCACAATTACTCTAACAGACTAAAATGCAAAACATCGTCGCCATAGTTGGTCGGCCCAATGTGGGCAAGTCGACTCTGTTCAATAGACTGATCGGAGAACGGCAGTCCATTGTCGATGACCAAAGTGGTGTGACGAGAGATCGCCAGTACGGGCAAAGCCACTGGAACGGCAAGGAGTTTACGGTAATCGATACGGGCGGTTTCGTGCGGGACAGCGATGATGTCTTCGAGGCAGCCATTAGAGAGCAGGTAGAAATAGCCATAGAAGAGGCAGATGTCATCGTCTTCATGGTCGATGTAACTACAGGGCTAACCGACTTGGATGAACAAGTGGCCGATATGCTCAGGCGAACGGAGAAGCCCGTTATTGTAGCTGTAAATAAAGTGGACAATCAGGAGAGACAGCTTCTGGCCAATGAGTTTTGGTCTTTGGGGTTTGAGCGGACTTACTTTCTCTCCTCCATAACGGGTAGTGGATCGGGCGAGTTGCTGGACGAGATGTCAGAACTGCTAAGTGACGAGATTCCAGAGCGTTCTGAATTGCCGCACTTAGCTATAGTTGGCCAGCCCAATGCCGGTAAAAGTAGCCTGGTCAATGCACTGCTGGGCGAAGAACGAAATATCGTGACCGATGTGGCTGGTACGACTCGCGATAGCATAAATACCACCTACAATAAGTTTGGCAAGGAATTCGTGTTGGTGGATACAGCCGGTATTCGGAAGAAGTCGAGGGTTCATGAGAACCTGGAGTTTTACTCGGTCATGCGCGCCATCAAAGCCATTGAAGAGTGCGACGTTGCCGTGCTCATGATCGATGCCGTAGATGGCGTAGAATCTCAGGATCTGGCTATATTCAGACTGGCGCAAAAGCGCAATAAGGGCATTGTGATCTTGATCAATAAGTGGGACCTAATTCCAAATAAAGAGACTAATACCGCCAGAGACTACGAAGAGGAAGTGAGGCGCCGATTTGCGCCTTTCAACGATTTGCCGGTCATCTTCACGAGTGCAACGGAGAAGCAGCGCATATTCAAAGCGGTAGAGGCCGCCCTACAGGTACACGAAAGTAGGTCGCGAAAGATATCAACTTCAAAACTGAATGATCTCATGCTGGAGGTCATTGAGCGCAACCCACCGCCTGCCTATAGAGGTCGTTACATCAAAATCAAGTACATCACTCAGCTTCCGTTGGCCTATCCGGCTTTTGCATTCTTTTGCAACGACCCTAAGCACATCAGAGAAAGTTATCGCAACTTTTTGGAGAATCAGCTGCGCAAGCACTTCGATTTTACGGGGGTACCTATCAGTATGTTCTTTAGGAAGAAGTAACTGAGGTTCTAGCCGCTTATAAATTTGACCTTTTCGGAAAGGTCACCGCGCTCCCTAGGTAAATCTGGTGCTTCATGATACCCCAGATAAAAAAGCCCCAGACAGCGTTCATTCTCAGCAGTCCATGGCATAGCGCCATATTCTTTCGTCAAAAAACCCGGACTAGACCAGTATCCGCCCAAGTTGTGCTGTTCGAGGCTCAGCCATAGGTTTTGTACCGCCATACTCACGGCTGCTATTTCTTCCCATTCGGGCACGCGTTCTTCTGGATCTCGG
>JBCDFE010000394.1:0-2553 GCA_039178745.1 Bacteroidota bacterium
CTGCATCAGGATATCGAGCACTGTGCCGTGCTGATCCACAGCTCTCCACCAGTAAAACTGCTCGCCTTTAATCTTGATGACCGATTCGTCTAAGTGCCAATTATCACCAGGCTTTGGCCGCTGCTTGCGAATCTGATTGGCATAGCCCTGAGCAAACTTGAGGCACCATCCCCTGATTGCTTCATATGTGACCGTAATGCCCCGGTAGAGCATCATTTTTTCGATGTCACGGAAGCTTAATGGGAAGGTGTAATACAGCCACACACAGTAGCTGATGATTTCGACGGGGAAGCGGTGGCCACGGTAAGAGGCTGTATGAAAAGGTTATTTGAGTATCAAATTATGCCAGTCGCCTGACCATTAGACGAATCATGGCAATGTAGATCATCGCTTCGGCAGAAGCGGGTTCTCTTTCGTAGTCTTTACTCAAACGTCGGTACCAGTTGAGCCAGCCGAAGGTTCTCTCAACCACCCACCGTTTCTTGAGTAGAACAAAGCCTTTGGTCGCCTCCGGTCGTAAAACTATCCAGATAATGAAGCGTAAGCTGTCCATCGCCCACCGCAGAAACGGCTGACCACTATAGCCCCCATCAACCCAGATAACAGAAAGCCTCGATACGGCTGCGCCCATCTCCCGTACCTTGGTGAGCACTTGTTTCCCGCCTTCGCGTTCAGGCACACTGGCCGCAGTGACGACCACTCGTAGGACAAGCCCGAGCGTATCGACGACCGTATGACGCTTGCGACCTTTTCTGTTCTTTGCGCCATCGTAGCCAACCGCTTCGGCGACCATCGTGGCGGTGGTTACGCTTTGAGAGTCAAGAATCGCTTCGGATGGGTTACCCTGACGACCCGCATCTGCTCTTGCCCAACTGTGTAGTCGGTCATGGATCGCTATCCAGGTGCCGTCTTTTCGCCAGTTTCTGAAGTAGGTGTAGACGGTTGGCCAAGGCGGTAAGTCACCGGGAATGTCTCGCCATTTGCAGCCTTGAACCACGACGTAGAAAATCGCATTGAGCACTGCCCAGATGTCTACTGTACGCGGACGACCACCGGGTTTTGCGGGCGGAATCAATGATTCGATTAGCTCGAATTGGGCTTCGGTCAGATTGCTAGAGTATGCTTTAGTCATGGCTTGCTCGGTGCTGGTTTGTTAGTAAACACAGCTTAGACCGAGTGAGCTTTTTTACTTTCCTTTCACCTTTTCATACAGCCTCTAAGTGATCACCCCTACTTACACAATCGTTGACTTTAAGGGAAATAGTGTTATTCCGCCTACACTTTGGCAGCCCTTGGTCAATACAGCGCTGGTGCTCTCAGAAGCGGTTTGTGAAATGGGTTTTACCGAATCCTTATAGCCACGACACTCACAGAGTTGAAGCGCTCTCTTGTATTGTACTCATTGCCAAAGCCGTATAAGGCGCCACGCTTAATTTATCGATTGGTGAATGACCAGTACTGAGCAAGGGGCATGATGCAATACATGGTTGCTAACACTGCCTTAAAAACATCTCACTAAGGCCCTTTCGCTGATGGCTACCCACTACAATCAGGTCAGCTTCCCAGCTTTTAGCTAGATCGCAAATTGCCTTTCCAGGGCTACCCATAACCTGTTCAAAGTTAGCGTTCACACCCCTTTCCCTACTGCGTTCCCTGAGGCGGTGTAGCATTTTCACGTTTTCTTTTTTGTATGTTTGGTAGCTTTCTTCGAATAGATTCCAGTCATTTAATCCATACGAAGGACCGGCCATGCTGTATTCGGGTGTAGCAATGACACTATTGATGTCTGCGGTCAGTACGCTAAGTAACTTCAATTTGGCACGCATTGTCTGCGCTAGTAAAAGAGCCCTATCGAAGACATCATTTTCTGGCTCAACAGGATCTATCGCAGTCAAAATTTTCTTGAACATAGTTGTCTCCTCAAATCTATACAGCTTCTCTGCCATATTGCTTAAGACACTTTGATATCGCTCGTAGACTTCTGTTTGTCTATTGATTTCAAAGAATAGATCGTAACTATGAGAGTAACGTGACGACTAACAAGAACCTACGCTACTGTCGGATACTTGGAATATAGTCAGGTTGCCGCTGATCAGGTGGATGACTTTCCTCATATTGTCGCAGCACAATGAGTTGATTTATGAGCAGCAACAGGAGAAGAACAAGGAAGGGAATAGCAACGAGCTTAGACAATAGCTCGCTCCAATAGTATTGGGAATGTGGATGAAACATAGGTCACCTCATGAATAGAGGAGATAGGCAGAGAAACTCAGCATTATGAAACTAGTGCCTACTCCGTACAGTAGAAGAAAGAGTTGTAGAAACTGTGAGGATAAATTAGTCCTGACATAGCCAAAATGATGCGATCGCCCAAGAAATCTGGGCGATCGCATCTCTAGACCGTTTTGAGAGGCCATCCTCTGCTATCGGCCTTTGCTATCTGGTCAGTTAGTTGCCACCGAAGACATAGCCAACACCAACAGTAAAATCGACTTCGTCTGCATCAGCAAACGGTAGATAGTTGACCGAACCATTAGCGACCCAGTCATCGCC
>JBCDFE010000395.1:0-2531 GCA_039178745.1 Bacteroidota bacterium
AGCTTTTCGAAGCACTGCTCTTGAACCAGACCAGCCAGGCTTCTTGCAAAAGAGTTGTTGGTGGGTTCTTCCGTGACGACAAGGCACCGATTGGTCTTGCGCACCGATTGGAAGATGGTTTCTTCATCTAGTGGATAAAGCGTACGCAGGTCGACAATCTCTACCTGATTTCGAAGTTCCTTACTGGCATTAAGTGCCCAGTGAACGCCCATTCCGTAGGTGACTATTGTCAGTGTGGGAAGCTCGTCACTCTCTTCTATGGCTTGCACAATATTGGCTTGGCCAAAAGGCAAGATGTAGTCTTTGTCAGGCTCGTTGGTTTTAGCGAAATCAGTACCTGGAACCTTTGACCAGTATAGCCCTTTATGCTCGAAAATAACGACAGGGTTGGGGTCGTGATAGGCCGATTTCATTAGACCTTTCAGGTCTGCTCCATTGCTGGGGTAAGCAATTTTAATGCCCCGAATATTGGTGACGACCGATTCGACCGAAGAAGAGTGGTAGGGACCGCCACTGCCGTAAGCACCGATAGGAACACGCAGGATCATAGAGACCGGCCATTTGCCATTAGACAGATAGCAAGACCGACTGACCTCGGTAAATAACTGATTAAGCCCCGGCCAAATGTAGTCGGCAAATTGTACCTCAACTATAGGCTTCAGACCTACAGCACTCATGCCAGCTGTTGAGCCAATGATGAAGGCTTCCTGAATGGGCGTATTGAATACGCGCTCATCTCCAAACTTTTGTGCCAGGGTCGCAGCCTCGCGGAAAACGCCCCCCAGGCGGCCTCCTACATCCTGGCCATAGAGCAGACATTCTTGGTGCTCGCGCATGAGCTCTTCCACAGCGTGGAGGGCACAATCTACCATCACGACGGATTCGGCACCGTCTGGATCTCGCTCTCCTTTTTCCACTTGCACGGGCGTGGGCGCAAAGTCGTGGGTGAAGAGATCTTCTGGTTTTGGGTCTTCTGCTTTCAGTGCTTGCTCAAATTCCTTCTGGACCAAATCGCGGGCTTCCTGCTCAATCTGTTTTATTTCTTTTTGGCTCAAGCCAGCCTTCTTCAATTCTTTTAAGATAACCGGGTAAGGATCTTTACTGCGCGCTTCGTCCAGATCATCACGATACCACTCCATACGCACACCAGATGTATGGTGATTGAGCAGGGGGACCTTAGCGTGAACCAGTACCGGCCTGCGTTCCTCTCGAACAATCTTTAAGGCTTTAGCCATAGTCTCGTAGCAAGCATTGAAGCTCGATCCATTGACCTGAAAGGCTTCCAACCCTTTAAAACCCTTGCTGTACTCGTAGGCATCCTGGGCGCGCACCTCGTCTGCACTCGCTGAAATATCCCATTCGTTGTCTTGTATGAGGTAAAGAATAGGAAGCTGACGCAGAGCGGCCATTTGAAAAGCTTCGGCAACTTCGCCTTCCGTGACCGATGCATCGCCCAGCGAGCATACAACTACGGCATCTTTACTGTCAGCCAGCCCTTGCTGTTCTTTGTATTGCAAACCAAGTGCTGCGCCCGTAGCAGGTATAGCCTGCATACCCGTAGCTGAAGACTGATGAGGGATCTTAGGCTTGTCTGCATCGCGCAAACTCGGATGACTATAATAGGTACGACCACCCGAAAATGGATCGTCACGCTTGGCCAGTAGTTGAAGCATGAGATCATAGGGCCGCATCCCTACCCCCAGCAACATGGCGTCATCACGGTAGTAAGGATAGACATAATCGTCGGGGCCCAACTGCATACCCGTAGCGATCTGTATTGATTCATGTCCACGCGAGGTTGCATGTACGTATTTTGATACCAGCTTGAAGTTGTCTTCATACAGCTCGCTCATAGCTTTGGCCTGGGCAAATAGCCGAAAGCCATTTCCTATTTCCGTAGTTTTTTTTGCTGGGGCAGCGGTAGTACTCATGGACGGTTGAGTTGAGAGACCTGTGAAGTCTAAAATTACTAAATCTAATCCCCAAAACAGACGTTTGTTTGCTTCAACTACTAATAATTATGTTGAATTTCTAAGTTTATTTTAGCAGACAGAATATTTTTCTTTTAGACTACATAGATAGGTTAGCTTTGTAGAAAAATTTACTCCCGCGCATATATGTCCTATCAAGCCGACGCCATCGACCTTCAGATCCTGAGCCTGCTACAAGCAGATAGCAGTCGTACCCACCGCAGTATAGCCGAAGAGTTGGGCCTCACGGTCACCCCCATTTTCGAGCGTACGCGAAGGCTAGAGCGAGAGGGCTACATCGACAAATACACCGCCGTGCTCAACCGCCGCAAGCTGGGCTACAAGCAGACGATCTTCATTGGCATTACCCTCAAGGGTCACACCATAGACTATCTGGATCGCTTCGTTCGTACCATCGACACCTTCGACGAAGTGCTGGAATGCCACCGAGTCTCCGGCACCTTCGATTACCTACTCAAAGTGGTTGTCAAAGACGTAGAAGCCTATGATGATTTTATCCGCAACAAACTGACGATCGTCTCCGATTTAGGCAGTGTGCAG
>JBCDFE010000396.1:0-2376 GCA_039178745.1 Bacteroidota bacterium
CGATATTACCAGCTTTATCGATGGCTCTGCGGTCTATCATTCCGAACAAGAGGCAGCGGATTGGTTGCGTACCTTCGAGGGTGGAAGATTAAAGACTTCCGCAGGTAATTTGCTCCCATATAATACGGTAGATGGCGAGTTTAACTCCGAAATTGATCCTACGGCTCCTCACATGGCTGACCCAGTTGGCTTCGCACCCAGAATATTCGTAGCCGGAGACCTTAGAGTAAATGAAAATCCGCTATTGGCCTCTTTGCACACCCTTTTTGTGCGCGAGCACAACCGGCAGGCAGATATGATTGCAGCAGCCAACCCAGATTGGACCGACGAAGAGATTTATCAGTATGCCCGCAAAATGGTGGGTGGCATCATACAGTCTATTGTCTACAACGAATGGCTACCGGCTATGGGGGTTATCCTGGATCCATACACCGGTTACGATCCTGAGGTACATCCGCAACTGGCCAATGTGTTTTCTGCAGCGGCCTTTCGTATGGGGCACACCTTGCTGAATGGCAACATCAGAAGAACAGATGGAGCGGGCAACATTATCCCGGAAGGTAATCTGGCTCTTCGCTTTGCTTTTTTCAATCCCATGGCTATTCCCGAAGTAGGCGGCCTGGAGCCTTACCTGCGCGGTATGGGTGAACAAAACCAGCAACGTTTTGACGGCAAAGTTATAGATGACGTTCGAAACTTCTTGTTTGGCCCTCCAGGATCTGGTGGCCTCGACCTGGTATCGATCAATATTCAGCGCGGACGAGAGCGGGGTCTCCCCTCTTACAACACTATTCGGTTGGCTTATGGACTATCGCCATATACCTTCCTAGAACAAATCAACGACGATCTGGAGGTAGCGGGCAACCTTTCTCTGCTCTATGGCGGTGACATCCGTAAAGTTGACCCATGGGTAGGCATGTTGGCAGAAAAGCCGATGCCCGGAGCCATCTTTGGCGAGACGGTACTGACCATCATGAAAACCCAATTTGAAGCGCTCAGAGATGGAGACCGATTCTTTTATCTCAACGATCCGTTACTGACCGAAGAAGAGAAAAACTGGATATCCAATACTTCTTTCCGCGACATCATCATGTACAACACAGACATCTCGCTCATGCAAGACAATGTGTTCTTGACCACAGAGTACTCGGTAATTTGCGAGAGCATGACCTACGATGTAGACGGTGGTGTACTGGTGCAGGGAAGTTGGGATCCGCTACCCGATACACGCATCGATGTGCTGGTCAACAACCAGTCTGTGACCAATAACATCACTGGCGATTTGGGCATTTATAACTTCGATGAGCTTACGGCTTGTGATCCCAGTATCATCAGTCCTTCCAGAAACGATACTTGGTTAAATGGCCTGACAGTACAAGACTTGGTGATCATTACCCGGCACATCCTCTTCATAGATCGTTTTGACTCGCCCTACGAGTATTTGGCCTCAGATGTCAACTTCGACGAAGATGTTTCTGTGATTGACATTGTGGCCATTAGGCGACTCATCTTAGATCTGCAACAGGATTTCGATGATGGCCAGCCCTGGCGGTTTGTAGGTGCTGCTCACAATTTTGTAGACTCTGAAAACCCCTGGTTAGAATCTATTCCGAGCGTATTGAATCTGGCACAGATCAATGCAGCAGATCACGATCAAGGATTTGTAGCCTATAAGCTGGGAGACGTCAATGCCACTGCAGATCTGACCATCGGTGGATTGCTCGTAGAGGAAGAACCTGAGCTGGCTGATGCCATGCGATATACTTCATCGGAAGATTTAAACGTGTTATACGTAGACCGGGAAGTCGAAGCCGGAGAGGTATTTGACCTGAAGTTTATGGTAGCGGGAGGAAACGAAGGCCTAGACGGTTTTCAGTTTGCTATTGACTTTGGCGACAACCTGGTTCAGCAGGCGGATGCTGATTTCCAATTCGGGGAAAAGTTCTTTGGCCACCGAGCTGTCGACCGTAAGCTGCGCCTGGTTGGCGAGCCCATCAGTGGCGAAGCGACGCACTTTCACGTTTTGATGAGAGCAACCAAGAACTGTCGCTTGTCTGAAGAGATCAGTATTGCGGAAGACTTTCCCAGTCTAGCCATGGATACCGAAGACGAATTGTACCAAATCAATCTGGTGCCAAGTGTGCCTGCGGATATGATGGACAAGGTTCCTCCATTTACCTTTTTCCCCAATCCCTTTGAGCAGCAGCTCTTCTTGCGTTTTGACGAGCCCCTATCTACCAATGGTGAGGTCGAGCTCGCTGATCCGCTTGGGCGTATTGTTTTATCTATTCCCTTACAAGCTGGTAGTACCGACTACAATTTAGAGGGCAATGCGAATTGGCCGAGTGGCCACTACTGCTATAGCGTTAAAGTAGA
>JBCDFE010000397.1:0-2308 GCA_039178745.1 Bacteroidota bacterium
AATGGGAGCACCGACAGTGTCCCTCCCCCATATACCTACACAGAGTTCGGATCTTTTCTCATCAGCCTGATTGTCAGCAACGATTGTGGGTCAGACACCCTGAGCCAGTCGGTATTCATATCTCCGCCACCGGCCAATCCGACCATTCTGGCCAATACCTTCGATGGCTGCTCGCCCTTCGAGTTGACGCTTTTCGATGCCAGTCAGGGTGTATACGATAGTTTGTATTGGTCGCTGGAAGGTGGCTCGCCCAATGAGAGTTTCGAGTCCGACCCCGTGGTGATTTACGAAAATCCTGGCGAGTATCTGGTGCATCTTCAGCTATTCAGATCGGGCATACAAAACGGTTTGGCCGAGCAAATCATACGCGTTTTCGAGCCACCGCTGGCCGACTTCGAGACTTCCCTCAATGAGTTGAGCCTGAGCACGACCAATCTCAGCGAAGCCGCCCAAAGTTTTCTCTGGAATTTTGGAGATGATACAGAGAGTAACGAATTCGAGCCCGTACACCTCTACCAAACCAGCGGAGACTACGAGGTGACTTTACTGGCCATCAATCCGGGCTGCTCGGATTCTCTCAGCCAGCTTGTCTCTGTAATCAGCAGCACTCTGGAGCTATCTGCAACTGCATTTAAGCTCTATCCTAATCCGACCTCCTGCGATATTTGGCTGGAAGGACCTGAGGTACAGTCGCTGCGCTTGTTCAATTTCCATGGGCAGGAGGTTCGCCAATGGGCCGGTCGTGATCTGAATAACAACCTAGGCCGAATAGACCTTAATGATCTACCCTCCGGCGGGTACCTACTTTTGATCAATTCCGACAAATATGGCGTGGTGCGGCAACGCATAATTGTAGAATAATTGCTACTGTTGCATTTGGGTTAATAGCCTTGCTATACAAACGTTAAAGAAAACAACCGAGCGACCGCTTCGGCTTGCTGATGAAATCGAATATTGCCTGGGCATTTCTTGCGATTCTGATTTGCTTCTCGATAGAGGTCTTCTTTTTTAGAGGCTTTCTACTTGAGCCCAATCAGTATATGTTCCCTTATGGAGGCGATGGGTACTTCATCACCTACAACATGAACTACCACGCTCAGCATGGAGACGGCTTGCAATTGAGTTCCATGAACTACCCGCACGGTGAGGTCATATTTATGACCGATGCCAATGGGGTACTTTCTCTACTGGTACAAAAACTCAGAGACTGGGGATTCCCAACCGAGCATGCCGCGATCGGCTTTATGAATGTAGCCAACTACTACCTCATTCCGCTCTGTGTACTTTTCTTATTTCTCATTTTCAAGCAGTTGAAATTGCCATCCTGGTATGCGCTGCTCGGTGCGCTTTTCGTGGGCTTACTGTCGCCTCAGCTCATTAGGATCGTGGGTGGACACTACGCATTGGGATATCCGTTCTTACTCCCCATGGTTATCTACTGGCTGATGCGAGCCGACCTTAAGATCTCCTGGTATATAGGCGGGGGCTTCGTGGCCTTCACCCTATTGCTCTTCGGGCTCAACAACTTCTATCTGCTGCTGATAGGCGCAGGATTTTGTTTCCTGGCCGGGTTCATCGCTTTCTTTTGGTTGCCCAAGATGAAAGAGCTGGATCTAAAATCGGCCAGACGGATTGCTATAACTATGCTACTAGTTGGTTTTCTACCTCTGCTCGCCGGGTTCATCATCAACGAATCACTAAGCACCCACGATGACCGAGTCCGGGTACCTTTTGGTTTTATGCGCCACTTCGAGCTATTGCCCAGTCTGGTTTGGCCGGAAAAGAGCTTTTTGCAAGATCGAGTAGCTACTCAAATTGGGCTCAGACCAGCGGGGGGTGAGTCGACTTCATATTTGGGGTTGGTACCGTTAATCGTTTTTTTAGTCGTCGTTTTTCGGGCTGCAAAAAGTAGATTTTCTTCCTGGAAGATCACCGATCAGCCCTATTTCAATGTCGCTTTTGTAGCGGGTATCATTTTCCTGCTTTTGGCTGCGCATTTTCCTTTCTACGGCCCACTTCGCGAATTGGGCAACCAGTTGCCCGTCTTCCCGCAGTTTCGCGCCGAGCAAAGATTGATTTGGGCCTTTTACTACGTCTTTACCATTCTCATGGTCTACAAAGGGTTTCATTACCTGAAACAGCTATATCGCCGAGAAAGTCACGGATCTACACTAGCGGCTGCTGCACTTGGTTTGGGTCTGGTGTGCAGTTTTCTGGATGTCACGCACTACCTGGATCGGCTCAATGATGAGATCTTTTTCCCCAACCATTTCACAGAGGCCAGAAATCAGGAAATGCTGGACTTTGC
>JBCDFE010000398.1:0-2237 GCA_039178745.1 Bacteroidota bacterium
AGGTCAATTGCGCGGCGAAGAATACTACATACTCAGTACGGCCCTGGCTTATGGCATTGGCTTTAAGTTCGACCTGAGCTACCGATGGAGTGTAGATATGCACGCAGGCTTTCGCAATGCAGCAACCGACTATCTGGACGATGTGAGTACGCTCTATCCCGATCGCTCGGACCTGGAAAGCATACGGGTAGAAAACGGACCGCTGGCCTTGGAGCTATACGACCGCACCATCTTCGACGATGGCTTTCCGCCAAGAGACCGCGAAGGCGAGCAACGCGGCGACGACACCAATAACGATCGCTATTTCTTTCTCGGCGTGGGCCTCAACTACTACTTCGGCGAGTTGCGCTGTCCAGACTACAGCAACGGTGCCCGCACCCGCAGACGCCGATGAGCAGCTGGCAACACGAGTTTGAGCTGCCGCCATTTTCGAGGGGCTATCACTTGATCACAGATTTGGTCCTAGATGAACTACTTTCTAACTCAGAAAGGTCAGCAGGGTTTGGACTTCCGCAGGTCGGCATCTTCCAATTATTCATCAAGCATACTTCTGCTGCCCTTACTATTAATGAAAATGCAGACCCTGACGTTCGTGTCGACTTCGAGTCTGTTTTCAACCATATAGTTCCAGAGCGTCTGCCTTTTCTGGTACACACCCTGGAAGGTCCCGACGATATGCCGGCACATATCAAGGCGGCCATGGTCGGTCAGCATGTCAGTATTCCCATCACCAATAGTAGGCTGAATCTGGGTACCTGGCAGGGAATTTACCTATGCGAGTTTAGAAATAGAGCTGCTGGCAGGAAGTTGGTGGCGACGGTGATTGGGGGTTAGTGGGGGAGTTTCTGGTTTATTCGCATTTTCGCGAACACTGGGGTGAAGCGTCCTTGAGTAAGTCATTCGCATTTTCGCGAACACTGGGGTGGGTTGAGATGTCCTCCACAGCTAAACGAACACCTCTCCGCCCTCTCTAGCCAGATGAAAATTTTTGAACCGCTTGCGACAGTTGGCCTCTATTTCCATCAAAAATTCGTCATCGTGGTCGGGATCGTGATGGGTGATGTACAGATCCTTGACATTGGCCCTTTCAGCTACTTCTATGGCCTGACTAAAACTGGAATGTCCCCAGCCTCTGTGTGACTCGAGCTGCTCATCGGTGTACTGTGCTTCGTGTACTAACAAGTCTGCATCTGCACAAAAGTCAACTACTTTAGGGTCGATGGTTTCCCCATGCTCTATATCGGTGATAATGACTACGGTTTTGCCATAACCCTCCAAACGGTAGCTGTATGCCCCGCCGGGATGATTGTGCTTGTAAAAACTGAAAGAGACGTTTTTGTCTAATCTAAGTGCTCCTTGAAATTCTTCGGAAGTGTAAAAGCGCATATCGGCCCCCATCTTTTCAAGCTGAACGGGAAAGTACTCGCACTGCATTTGGTGAACAAAAATTTCCTTGAGCTTTTCGGGTTCTTCATTGAGGTAATGAGGAGAAAAAAGTGCAATCTTCTGATCGGGCAAGTAGGCCGGGGCAAAAAACGGGAACCCTTGTATATGATCCCAATGAAAGTGGCTGAAATGAATGAGGATATATTCTGTCCGCTTAATTTTTCCACTCATAATATCCTGACCCAGCTTTCTGATACCGGTTCCGGCGTCGAAAACGACAATGACTTTTTCGCCGGGTTCTTTAACCAGCAAATCCAGATAAAAGCAAGTGGTATTTCCTCCAAAATGAGCTACACAGGGATCGCAAACCGGTACGGACCCTCTGACTCCGTAGAACTTAAGATGCCAAACGCTATCTGCCATAGAGCTTGAAGCCGTTTAGCCGGAGTAAGGTTTAGATCCGGGCAGGAATATGGAACGATCTAATTCAGATTGGGCATCAGTGCTGGCCTTTGCGTAATTTCGTGATAGCAAATGCGATTGGCATCGAAGTAGTGCAGGACCATTGACTTTCGAGTGCGGTCCTTATCTAATTGTGGTTCGCCGCCATGCAGTAGGTTGGCATGCCAGATTAAGAGATCGCCCGGATCGGCCGTGAAGATTTTCTTTTTGATGTCCAGTTGCTCCACTTTGGTCTCGATCATCTCCTCGTAGGCCTTGTAGCCTTTATCACCCAGCAGGAAACGGCTGCCGGTATTGTCGTAATCCTTGTTCATGTAGTAGGGCAGCTGGTGGCTTTTTGGGTAGTAATGTAGTGGCCCGTTTTCGGCAGTAATCGGCTCCAAAGCAAT